>NZ_LIQT01000199.1 GCF_001418415.1 Streptomyces hirsutus | reverse complement strand
CCGCACGGCCGCCCGTCAGCCGCCGCCGCCTGCTGGAGGGGGGAGCCGCCCTCCTCGGCGCGTTCGCCCTGTCCACGGCGCCCGCCGACGCGCACGCCGCCGGCCGGAGAACCGCGGCCGACGACGCGCCGGACGGCAGCCCCGCCGCGGACAACGGGCCGGAGTGGAACGGCGACATCGCCGTCTTCCGGCTCGGCACCGAGCCTCCGCACACCACGCTCATGCCGTACGCGGACCTCGAACAGGCCCTCGCCGCCGACCGCACCCGCTCGCCGTACCGGCTGAGCCTCGACGGCACCTGGAAGTTCGCCCACGCCGACCGCCCCGAGGACCGCGACCCCGACTTCCACCGCCCCGACCTCGACGACAGCTCCTGGGACAGCATCCCCGTCCCCTCCTGCTGGCAGCTGCACGGCTACGACGCGCCGATCTACGTCAACATCACCTACCCATGGTGGGGTGCCAACGGCCTCGGCGAGGAGGCGCGGCCACCGGCCGCCCCGACCCGCTTCAACCCCGTCGGCCAGTACCGGCGCACCTTCACCGTGCCCCGCGACTGGACGGGGACGGGACGGCGCACCTTCCTGCACTTCGAGGGGGTCAAGTCCGCCCACTACGTGTGGATCAACGGCACGCTCGTGGGCTACCACGAGGACTCCTACACCTCCGCCGAGTACGACATCACCGAGCACCTGAAGCCCGGCACCAACCGGATCGCCGTCGAGGTCTACCGCTATTCGGACGGCGACTGGCTGGAGGACCAGGACATGATCCGGCTGAGCGGCATCTTCCGCTCGGTGCACCTCTACTCCACTCCCGCCGTCCACCTGCGCGACTTCCGTCTGGACACCCCGCTGGCCGACGCCCACACGACCGCCGCACTGAAGGTCACCGCCCAGGTGCGGGACTGCTCGGGCGGGAAGGGAGCGGGCCGGTACACCGTCGAGACCCAGCTCTACGACGCCCGGGGCCACGCCGTCTGGCCCCGGCCCCTGCAGTCGGCCGCCGACACCCGCTCCGTACCCGCAGGGCAGGACGTCACCGTGGAGGCGTCCAGGGCCGTGCCCGACCCGCGGCTCTGGTCGGCCGAACACCCGTACCTCTACACGGCGGTGCTCCGGCTGCGGGACCCCTCCGGCAGGGTGACCGAGACCCTCTCGCACCGGGTCGGCCTGAGGGAGTTCGCCCTCACGGACGGCCTGATGAGGATCAACGGCAAGCCGGTCTCGTTCCGGGGCACCAACCGCCACGAGATGCACCCCGACCGAGGCATGTCCCTCACCCGCGCGGACATGGTCAAGGACATCGGGATCGTCAAGCGGCTCAACATGAACACCGTCCGCACCTCCCACTACCCCAACAACCCGCTCTGGCTCGAACTCGCCGACGAGTACGGCCTGTACCTCGTGGGCGAGACCAACCTCGAGACCCACGGCATCCGCGGCGAGTACCCCGGCAGCCACCCCGACTGGACCGAGGCGTGCGTGGCTCGGGCGCAGAACATGGTGCACCGCGACAAGAACCATCCCTCGGTGGTCATCTGGTCGCTCGGCAACGAGGCCGGCGGCGGCACCACCTTCAACGCCATGCACGACTGGATCCGCTCCTACGACGCCACCCGCGTCATCCAGTACGAGGGCGACGACCGTCCCGGCATCAGCGACATCCGCTCGAAGATGTACGAGAGCCCCGCCCGTGTCGAGGAGAGAGCCGAGGACACCGGCGACACCCGGCCGTACGTGATGATCGAGTATTCGCACGGGATGGGGAACTCTAACGGCAACTTCAAGAAGTACTGGGACGTCGTCCGCCGGCACGACGTGCTCCAGGGCGGCTGGATCTGGGACTTCGCCGACCAGGCGCTGCGCCACCCCGCCCCGGCGCGCATCCGGCTCACCGAGTCGGGGCCCGCCCGTCTGCGGGGCGAGATCGTCAACCCCAGCGGCACGTTCTCCCGCGCCCGCGGCATCTCCGGCGGAACCGTCTTCGCCCGCGACGAACGCCTCGACCTCACCGGCTCGTTGACCCTGGAGGCATGGATCGTCCCCAAGGTGACGGGATATCACCAGCCGATCATCGTCAAGGGGGACACCCAGTACGCGCTCAAGCAGAGCGGCGGCAACCTGGAGTTCTTCGTCCACGGCGGCGGCCAGTGGATCACGGCCAACTGGGGCCTCCCGGCCGACTGGACCGGGCGCGAGCACCACATCGCCGGAATCTACGACGCGGAAGCGGGCACGCTCACGCTGTACGCCGACGGCGTGGTGCGGGCCACCCGGACCACCTCCCGCGGTCCCGACGTCAACACCGCGCCGCTCTCCCTCGCCACCGATGTCGACAACCCCACCCGGGAGTTCAGCGGCACCATCCGGCGCGCCCGGGTGTACGCGCGTGCTCTCGGTGCCCCCGAACTGGCCTCGGAGGACCGGCGTCCAGGTGACGAAGGGGTGCGGTTCTGGTTCGACGCGGCCGACGCCGAGCACGCCGAACTGCAGCCCCGGGGAAAGGACTTCTTCGCCTACGGCGGCGACTGGGGCGACAACCCCAACGACGGCGCCTTCTCCGGTGACGGCATCGTCACCGCGGACCGCCGCCACACCGGAAAGGCCGCCGAGGTCAAGCGGATCCACCAGGCCGTCCACGTCACGCCCGCGTCCGGCTCCAGCGGTGTGCCCACCTCGGGGCGCGTCACCCTCACCAACGAGTACCTGTTCACCAATCTCCGTGAATTAAAAGGTAGTTGGTCCCTCATGGCCGACGGGAAGGCCGTACAGCGAGGCAGGCTCACCCGCAGCCAGTTGAACGTGCCACCCTCGTCCGCCAAGGACATCACCCTGCCCGTGCGGCTGCCGCGGAACCCGGCACCCGGCACCGAGTACTTCGTGCAGCTGTCCTTCACCACCCGGGAACGCACCGCATGGGCCGACGCCGGATTCGAGGTGGCCGCCCAGCAGCTCCCCGTCGACGCGGGCAGCCCGGCCGTGACCCCCGTACCGCTGGAAAGCGTCCCGGCACTGCGCCACGACGACGGCGACCAGGCCGTCACGGTCCGGGGCAAGGACTTCTCCGTCACCGTCGACAAACGCAGCGGCGTCATCACCTCCTACGAGGCCGGTGGACTACGCCTGATCGACTCCGGCCCCGTGCCGAACTTCTGGCGGGCGCCCACCGACAACGACCGGGGCAACGGCCAGCACACCCGCAACCAGACCTGGCGCGACGCCGGTACCCGGCGTGAGGTGACGGACGTGCGGGTGCGGGCCCTGCGGGACCGGGCCGTCGAGATCCTGGTCACCGGAACCCTGCCCACCGCGACCGGGTCCACGTACACGACCACCTACACCGTCTTCGGCAACGGTGAGATCAAGGTCGGCAACACCCTGCACCCGGGCGCCCCGAACCTGCCGTACATCCCGGAGGTCGGCACCCTGCTGTTCCTGCCCCGGAGCCTGGACCGCCTGGACTACTACGGCCGCGGCCCGGAGGAGAACCACTGGGACCGTGCCGACGGCACCGACGTCGGGCTGTACTCCGGCACCGTCGCCGGCCAGTGGACGCCCTATCTGCGCCCGCAGGAGAACGGCAACAGGACCGAGGTGCGCTGGGTGGCGCTGACCGGCCGTGACGGACGCGGCCTGCTCGCCGGCGGCGAACCGCTGCTCGAGGTCAACGCCTCGCACTTCACCCCGGAGGACCTGTCGGCCGGGGTGCGGCACGACTACCAGCTCACCCCGCGCGACGCCGTCGTGCTGCGGCTGAACCACCGGCAGATGGGTGTCGGCGGAGACAACAGCTGGGGCGCCCACACCCACGACGAGTACAAGCTCTTGGCGAACCGCGACTACGCGTACACCTACCGGCTGCGCCCGCTGACCGACGTGGACGAGGCGACGGCGCTGTCCCGGCGTCCGACAGCGGAGGAGTTCACCGACTAGAGGGGGCGCGGGGCCGGCCCCGGCAGCTGCCACGGGGCCGGCGCGGTCACTCGGCCGCGTCGGGCCCCGGGCCGGCGCGGCCGTCGTACACGACGAACCTGCGACCGTGCCGTGCCCACGGTCGTACGGGTCGGCTCGGCGAACCGGGGCGGTGCAGGCCGACCGAGGATCATGTCGGATTTCCGCGAGACCGGGCCCGTCCCGTCCCCGATGCTGGACCCATGCAGAAGGGGATGCACACCGACACCGAACGCTGCGTGCGTGCCGTCCGGTCCAAGGACGCGCGGTTCGACGGCTGGTTCTTCACCGCCGTCCTCACCACCGGCATCTACTGCCGGCCCAGCTGCCCGGTGGTACCGCCCAAGCCCGAGAACATGGTCTTCCATCCGAGCGCGGCGGCCTGTCAGCAGGCGGGGTTCCGGGCCTGCAAGCGGTGCCGCCCCGACACCAGCCCCGGCTCACCGGAGTGGAACCAGCGGGCCGACGCCGTGGCCCGCGCCATGCGGCTGATCGCCGACGGGACCGTGGACCGGGAGGGGGTGCCCGGCCTCGCCGCCCGGCTCGGCTACAGCACCCGGCAGGTGGAACGCCAGCTGCTCGCCGAGCTGGGCGCGGGGCCCCTCGCCCTCGCACGGGCCCAGCGCGCGCAGACCGCGCGGCTGCTCATCGAGACGACCACCCTGCCGATGACGGAGATCGCCTTCGCCGCCGGCTTCTCCTCCGTCCGCACCTTCAACGACACCGTGCGCGAGGTCTTCGCCCTGGCCCCGAGCGACCTGCGCGCCCGCGCGCCGAAACGGGCCCCCGGTCCGGCGGGCACTCCGGGTCCCGCCGGAACCACCGGTACCCCCGCCTCCACCGGTACCCCGGCCGCACTGTCGCTGCGCCTGCCGTTCCGGGCCCCGCTCACTCCCGACAACCTCTTCGGCCACCTCGCCGCCACCGCCGTACCCGGTGTGGAGGAGTGGCGGGACGGTGCCTACCGGCGCACCCTGCGGCTGCCGCACGGGCACGGCTTCGTGGCCCTGGCCCCGCGGCCCGACCACATCGCCTGCCGCCTCACCCTCACCGACCCGCGGGACCTCACCGTCGCCATCAGCCGCTGCCGCCGCCTGCTCGACCTGGACGCCGACCCGGTGGCCGTCGACGACCGGCTGCGCACCGACCCGGTGCTCGCGCCCCTGGTGGACAAGGCGCCCGGACGCCGGGTCCCGCGCACGGTCGACGAGGCGGAGTTCGCCGTCCGGGCCGTGCTCGGGCAGCAGGTCTCCACCGCGGCCGCCCGCACCCACGCGGCCCGCCTGGCCACCGCGTACGGCGAACCGGTGGACGACCCGGACCCGGAGGGCGGACTCACCCACCTCTTCCCGTCGCCCGGGGCGCTCGCGGACCTGGACCCCGAGACCCTGGCCCTGCCCCGCGCCCGCCGAGCCACCCTCACCACCCTGGTGCGCGCACTCGTGGACGGCGGCCTGCGCCTGGGCGTGGAGAGCGACTGGCCCGAGGCTCGCGCGAAGCTCCTCGCCCTCCCGGGCTTCGGCCCCTGGACCGCCGACGTCATCGCCATGCGCGCCCTCGGCGACCCCGACGCCTTCCTCCCCACCGACCTCGGCATCCGCCGGGCCGCCCGGGAACTCGGCCTGCCCTCCACCCCCGCCGCGCTCACCGCACGCGCGGCGGCCTGGCGGCCCTGGCGGGCGTACGCGGTGCAGTACCTGTGGGCGACGGACAGCCACCCGATCAACGTCCTGCCGGCATGAGGACGTGCGAGCACCGACGAAGCGGATCAAGCAGATGAAACCGATGAACCAGATGAAACCGATGAAGCGGCACACCGTGATCGACAGCCCGTACGGCCCGCTGACGCTCGTCGCCGACGACGACGGCGTCCTGTGCGGCCTCTACATGACCGACCAGCGTCACCGCCCGCCGGAGGAGACCTTCGGCGACCGCGTCGATCCGGGCCGCGCCGCCGCTCCCGCCGCGAGGGCCTTCGCCGACGCCGGGGAACAACTGGAGGCCTACTTCGCGGGCGGACTGAAGGAGTTCACTCTGGAACTGCGTCCGCACGGCACCCCGTTCCAGCGCCGCGTCTGGGATCTGCTGACGGACATCCCCTACGGCGAGACCCGCACGTACGGCGAACTCGCCGGGGCCCTCGGCAATCCGAAGGCGTCCAGGGCCGTCGGACTGGCCAACGGCCGCAACCCGATCGGCATCGTGATCCCCTGCCACCGGGTCATCGGCGCGAGCGGCGGCCTCACCGGATACGGGGGAGGCCTGGACCGCAAGCAGCGACTGCTGGACTTCGAGCGGGGCCGGCCGGCCCTGTTCCGGCAGCCGCCGCCCTCCGGCTCCGTCAGGGGCCCTCGTACCGGTGCGACACGGGCGAGGGGGACTGCCCGGGGGTGAAGCCGCCCGTCGCGGGCCGCACCGCACGGAACTGTTCGTCGTTCCCGAGCACCATCTCGGGATCGAACATGACGACCACCGCGGCCAGGACGAGGACCGCCACCGGGCCGGCGAGCATGGCCAGGAGGAAGGACATCAGGCCGACCGAGGACTGCGAGGACGTGCCGGCGTGCTCGAGGTGCACGCTCACGGCGGCCATGCCCGTGTAGTGCATGCCGGTCACCGCGACACCCATCACGAGGCTCGCCCCCAGGCTCGCCCAGAGCCCTCGGACGGAGACCGCCGCCCACAGCGCCGCCGTGGCCGCGACCACGGCGATCAGGACGGACAGCGCCACGGTCACCGTGTCGTAGCGGATGGTGCCGCCGGCGTCCATGGCGGCCATGCCGATGTAGTGCATGGCCGCGACGCCCAGTCCCGTGATGAGACCGGCCGTGCCCAGGACGGCCGGGCGGGCGCCGCGGTAGCCGACCAGGAACACACCGATGGCGACGACGGCGATCGCGACGGCCAGACTCAGCAGGGTCAGCCGGGTGTCGTAGTCGACGACCGCGCCGTTGACGCTGAAGCCGATCATCGCGACGAAGTGCATCGTCCAGATGCCGCAGCCGAGGGACACGGCTCCCAGGCTGAGCCAGCCGATTCTCCGGCTCTGCTGCGCCCCGCGGCGCATGGACCGCACGGTGCAGCGCAGGCCCAGCGCCGACCCCAGGCACGCCATCAGGTAGGAGATGACGGGAGTCACCGCTCCGTAGTGGAAATCGGTCAGTGTGGCGGTCACGATCACATGCCTTTCGCGGACCGTGTTCGCCACAGGAGGGCGAACACATGCGGCAGAGGAGAGAGGCATCGAAATCGAGCCACGTGGCTGAATTATTCACACATCAACCGGTGGTGCCTACATTTATGCGCTGTGTGATCCGTCACGGAGGGCGGTGACATGCTTTCGCACCGTGTTCATCGGGGCGCCGTCCTGCCTTCCGGACATCGTTGAATCATGATCAGTTCGCCCGACGTCCCTCCTCCAGCTCCGCGGTGCCCGAGCCGTCGGCGAGGACGTCCAGCGCGGTCAGCACGCGGCGCCCGAGGGAACCAGGGAGATGTCCGGCCAGATCCGCGCGCGGCACGAGCCGCCAGGACAGCAGTTCTTCCTCCTGCAGGCGGATCGCCGCGAGATCGTCCGCGCCGAGCACTCCGCCGTCGTACAGGTACGCCACCACCGGCGGCCGTCCGGCCCCGCGCACCCAGTCCACGACCAGCAGCCGTCCGAGCTCACGGTCCAGCCCGATCTCCTCGGCCGTCTCGCGCCGTGCCCCCTGACGGGGGGTCTCCCCGTCGTCCGACTCGATCGTGCCGCCGGGCAGCGCCCACCCCTCACGGTAGTTCGGCTCGACGAGCAGCACGCGGCCCTCGCCGTCCCGGAAGAGGGCGGCGGCGCCGGCGAGGACACGGGGGAGCGAGGCGATATAGGTGGCGTAATCCTGAACGTCCTGGGTGGTGGTCATGCGGGAAGGGTAGTGGCGGCGTACGGCCGCACCGCGGCCGAGAAGCCCGGCCGGCCAGGGCGCACGGCAGCACACGCCGGTCCCGCGGCCGGCACCGGACGGCGCACGCGCCGGGGGCACGGAGGCCCCGCCGGAGCCCGGCTCACACCCGGTGCGACCGGCCCCGCCCGCGCCCGACCTCCCTCCCGGCCTCCGCACGCCCGACGCCGTTCCCCGGGCTGGGCAGGGACATGACGGTCCGGGGAAGCGAGGGCTAGGGTCGGCGGGGGCGCGACTGACCCGGCATACGCACGGGCCCGGAGAGTAAGGGATGGCGGAAGTGGCGGACGCTGCAGTGAGCGGTACTCGGTCAGCACGGTCAGCACGGTCAGCACGGTCGGAGGCGCCGGCGCGGCGGGTACTCGTCGCCGCGGACAAGTTCAAGGGATCGCTGACGGCCGTGGAGGTCGCCGAGCGGGTGACCGCCGGGCTGCGGCGGGCGGTGCCCGGTCTCGAGGTCGAGGCGCTTCCCGTGGCCGACGGCGGCGACGGCACGGTGGCCGCGGCGGTCGCGGCCGGGTTCGACCGGCGGGAGGTACGGGTCACCGGCCCCCTCGGTGACGGGGTCACCGCGGTGTTCGCGCTGCGCGGCGACACCGCCGTGGTGGAGATGGCGGAGGCCAGCGGCCTCCAGCGGCTGCCGGGCGGCGTACTCGCGCCGCTGACGGCGTCCACGTACGGATCCGGCGAGTTGCTGACCGCCGCGCTGGACGCGGGCGCGCGGACCCTCGTGTTCGGCGTCGGCGGCAGTGCCACCACGGACGGCGGCGCCGGCATGCTGGCCGCGCTGGGCGCCCGCTTCCTGAAGGCCGACGGCGAGCCGGTGGCGCCGGGCGGCGCCGGTCTCGCCGAGCTGGCCTCGGCGGATCTGTCGGGCCTGGACCCGCGCCTCGGCGAGGTCGCGTTCGTGCTCGCCAGCGATGTCGACAACCCGCTGACCGGCCCGAAGGGCGCCCCCGCGGTCTACGGCCCGCAGAAGGGCGCTTCCCCGGAGGACGTGCGGCGGCTGGACGCGGCACTCGCGCACTTCGTGAAGGTGCTGGAGGAGCCGGCCGGGGCCGGGGCCACCGAGTTCGCCGCCTCGCCCGGTGCGGGCGCGGCCGGCGGCATCGGATACGGCGCACTGCTCCTCGGGGCCCGGTTCCGGCCCGGTATCGAGGTCATGCTGGACGTCCTCGGCTTCGCACCCGCGCTGGAGCGGGCCGACCTCGTGATCACGGGTGAGGGCTCACTGGACGAGCAGACCCTGCACGGCAAGGCCCCGGCGGGGGTGGCCGCCGCGGCCCGCGCCGCCGGCAAGGAGGTCGTCGCGGTGTGCGGGCGGCTCGCACTGCCTCCGGAGGCGCTGGGGCGGGCGGGGATCCGGCGGGCGTACGCGCTGACCGACCTCGAGCCGGACGTGGCGACGTGCATCGCGGAGGCGGGCCCGCTCCTGGAACGCACCGCGGAGCGGATCGCACGGGACTTCCTGAGCTGAGGCGGCCCGGCCGCGCATACCGGTGGCTCCGCCCCCGGGCCCCCGGCCCGTCCGGCCCGGTCGGTGAGAAGGACCGGGCGAGGGCTGCTCTTCCGGCTCACCGGGCCGGATGGTGGGCGGACACGGGCCGGGACGCAGGGGCGAAGCCCCCGGCGGGCCGCACCCACCACCAGATACCAGATGCCCGCAAAGCAAAGGGCCCCGGACCCTGCAGGGTCCGGGGCCCGAAGCGACAAGCGTTACGGCTGCGCCGCCCGTGCCTCGCGACGGTTGCCGCGGAAGTTGTTCACCCGGCGAGCCGTGGCGAACAGCGGGATCACCGCGCCCATCACCAGCTGCAGCGCGCAGCCGGTCTGCAGGAGCAGCTGGCCGCTCGGGGCGTCGAAGGCCCAGGCCGCCAGCAGGCCCATGGCCAGCACGATCCAGGAGAGCATCGCCACCGCGAGGGGGCCCCGCGGCTTCGGGTACTCGACCCGGCTCACCATCAGCCAGGCCGTGCCCAGGATCGCCAGAACCGTCGCCACGAACGGCAGCTCCAGCAGCACGATCGAGACGATGGTCAGCGCCCCGAACGGCGACGGCATGCCCTGGAAGGTGCCGTCCTTGACGGTGACGCAGGAGAACCGCGCAAGTCTCAGCACCACCGCCAGCAACACCACGATCGCCCCGACCGCGGCCACCCTCTGGTGCGCGTCGTCCGCGACCATGCCGTACACGAGGACGAAGTACGCCGGGGCCAGACCGAAGCTGATCAGGTCCGAGAGGTTGTCGAGCTCCGCGCCCATGGGGGAGGAGCGCAGCTTGCGGGCCACCAGGCCGTCGAAGAGGTCGAAGACCGCCGCGCACAGCATGAGGATCACGGCGGTGGCCGCGCTGTGGCGGGCCATCCCGCTCTCCTGGCTGCCCGTGAGGTGCGGGATCAGGATGCCGGTGGTGGTGAAGTACACCGCCATGAAGCCACAGGTGGCGTTGCCGAGGGTGAGGGTGTCCGCTATCGACAGGCGGAGTGAGAGGGGCATCTCCTCCTCGTCGTCCGCCTCGTCGGCGTCGGGCACCCAGCCGATCTGCGCCTTCTCCGGATCAATCACGGTCAATGCGAGTCACCCCAGCCACGGTCTTCTGGCCCACCTCGACGTCGATCTCCACACCCTCGGGCAGGTAGAGGTCGACACGCGAGCCGAACCGGATGAGACCGATCCGCTCGCCCTGCTCGACCTTGGTGCCCTCGGGCAGGTAGGGGACGATGCGGCGGGCCACCGCCCCGGCGATCTGGATCATCTCGATGTCACCGAGCTCGGTGTCGAAGTGCCAGACGACGCGCTCGTTGTTCTCGCTCTCCTTGTTGAAGGCGGGAACGAATCCACCGGGAATGTGCTCGACCGACGTCACCGTGCCGGCCAGCGGGGCGCGGTTGACGTGAACGTTGAGCGGGCTCATGAAGATCGCGACACGGGTCCGACCGTCCTTCCACGGCATGATGCTCTGCACCACACCGTCGGCGGGCGAGATGACCCGGCCCCGGGTGATCTCGCGCTCGGGGTCGCGGAAGAACCACAGCATCCCCGCCGCGAGAGCGGTGGCGGGGACGGCTACGGCCTTGGCGGCACCCGAGCGGCGGGCGCGGACCAGGCTGACGGCTGCGGTGGCGACGGTCGGCAGGAGCCACGGCGATGCTCCGCGCGCGAGGCGCACGCCGGCGAGGCTGTCGCGAGATGCAGAGGTGTTGCTGTGGGGCATGGATGACCTTCGTAGCGGATAGTGCCGCGCATGGACAGGGGACGGCGGCTTTCCGGCGATCGTAGCGGCTCCGGCCGACAACTGGGTAAGCCAGGCAGTCGAGTCGGTGACCGGAGAGTGCTGACGGGGTGTGATCCTCTATTCCCAGAAAACACCCCGTATCCTGACATTCAGCCCTGGAATCGATACTCTTCGAGCAGTCTGCGGCCGATGATCATCTTCTGGATCTCTGCGGTGCCCTCGCCGATCAGCAGCATGGGCGCCTCGCGGTAGAGGCGCTCGATCTCGTACTCCTTGGAGAAGCCGTAGCCGCCGTGGATCCGGAAGGCGTCCTCGACGACCTCCTTGCAGTACTCGGACGCGAGGTACTTGGCCATCCCCGCCTCCAGGTCGTTTCGTTCTCCGGAGTCCTTTTTGCGTGCGGCGTTCACCATCATCGCATGCGCGGCCTCCACCTTGGTAGCCATCTCCGCGAGCTTGAACTGAATGGCCTGGTGCTGGGCGATCTGCTTGCCGAACGTGTGCCGCTGCTGGGCGTACCGGACCCCGAGCTCGAAGGCGCGCTGGGCGACACCGCAGCCCCGCGCCGCCACATTGACGCGGCCGACCTCGACGCCGTCCATCATTTGGTAAAAACCGCGGCCGGTGACCCCGCCGAGCACGCGGTCCGCCGGAATGCGCAGTCCGTCCATGAGGAGCTCGGTGGTGTCGACGCCCTTGTAGCCCATCTTGTCGATCTTGCCCGGGATGGTCAGCCCGGGCCGCACCTCGCCGAATCCGGGCTCCTTCTCCACCAGGAAGGTCGTCATCGACTTGTGCGGCGCCGTGCCCTCGGGGTGTCCTTCGTCACTCCTGACCAGAACGGCCACCAGGGACGACGTACCGCCGTTCGTCAGCCACATCTTCTGGCCGTTCAGGACGTACGTGTCGCCGTCCTTCACCGCCTTCGACGAGATCGCCGACACGTCGGAACCCAGCGCCGGCTCCGACATGGAGAACGCGCCCCGGATGTCGCCGGCCGCCATGCGCGGCAGGAAGTGGTCCTTCTGCTCCTGCGTGCCGTGCTGCTTGAGCATGTACGCCACGATGAAGTGCGTGTTGATGATGCCGGACACCGACATCCAGCCGCGCGCGATCTCCTCCACGCACAGGGCGTACGTGAGCAGCGACTCGCCCAGCCCCCCGTACTCCTCGGGGATCATCAGACCGAACAGGCCGAGTTCCTTCAGGCCGTCGACGATCTGCTGCGGGTACTCGTCGCGGTGCTCCAGCCCGGTCGCGACCGGGATGATCTCCTTGTCCACGAAGTCCCGGACGGTGGAGAGGATCTCCCGCTGGACGTCCGTGAGGCCGTGGGTCTGGGCAAGACGGCTCATCTTCTACTTCTCCTGCTCCCGCTTCGACATGTCCAGCGGCTCCGGGCGGCCGGGCTGCTCGCCGCCGCGCTCCTTGATGTACGTCTCGGTCGGCACCATCACCTTGCGGCGGAACACGCACACCAGGGTGCCGTCCTGCTTGTAGCCCCTGGTCTCGACGTGGACGATGCCGCGGTCGTTCTTCGACTTCGACGGCCGCTTGTCGAGCACGGTCGTCTCGCCGTAGACCGTGTCGCCGTGGAAGGTCGGCGTCACGTGCCGCAGCGACTCGATCTCCAGGTTGGCGATCGCCTTCCCGGAGACGTCCGGCACCGACATGCCGAGCAGCAGCGAGTAGATGTAGTTGCCCACGACGACGTTCTTGCCGAAGTCCGTCGTCTTCTCCGCATAGTTGGTGTCCATGTGGAGGGGGTGGTGGTTCATGGTGAGGAGACAGAAGAGGTGGTCGTCGTACTCCGTGACCGTCTTCCCGGGCCAGTGCTTGTAGACCGCGCCGACCTCGAACTCCTCGTAGGTGCGTCCGAACTGCATCGCGCTCAGGCCTCCGGGATCTCGAACGTGCTGGTGCGCCGCATGCCGGCGGCCCGGCCCTTGCCGGAGACGACCAGGGCCATCTTGCGGCTGGCCTCGTCGATCATCTCGTCGCCGAGCATCGCGGAGCCCTTCTTGCCGCCCGCCTCGGACGTGTAGTAGTCGTACGCGTCCAGGATCAGCTCGGCGTGGTCGTAGTCCTCCTGGGAGGGCGAGAAGATCTCGTTGGACGCCTCGACCTGGCCCGGGTGGAGCACCCACTTGCCGTCGAAGCCGAGGGCGGCGGCGCGCCGGGCGACCTCGCGGTAGCCGTCGACGTTGCGGATCTGCAGGTAGGGGCCGTCGATCGCCTGGAGGTTGTTGGCGCGGGCGGCCATCAGGATCTTCATCAGGATGTAGTGGTAGGCGTCCGCCGGGTAGCCGGGCGGCTGCTCGCCCACGACCAGCGACTTCATGTTGATCGACGCCATGAAGTCGGCCGGGCCGAAGATGATCGTCTCGACGCGCGGGGAGGCCTGCGCGATCTCGTTGACGTTGTTCAGCCCCTGGGCGTTCTCGATCTGCGCCTCGATGCCGATGCGGCCGACCTCGAAGCCCATGGTCTTCTCGATCTGGGTGAGCAGCAGGTCGAGCGCGACGACCTGCTGGGCGTCCTGGACCTTCGGCAGCATGATGCAGTCGAGGTTCGGGCCGGCGCCCTCGACGACGGTCACGACGTCACGGTACGTCCACTCGGTCGTCCAGTCGTTGACCCGGACCACGCGTGTCTTGCCGGTCCAGTCGCCCTCGTTGAGGAACTTGACGATGGTGTGCCGTGCCTCGGGCTTGGCGAGCGGCGCGCAGGCGTCCTCCAGGTCGAGGAAGACCTGGTCGGCCGGGAGGCCCTGGGCCTTCTCCAGGAAGCGCGGGTTCGAGCCGGGCACCGCCAGGCAGGAGCGCCGGGGGCGAAGGCGGTTGACCTGGGGAGCGGGGCTGGTCATACGGGGACCTCCAGGGGGTCGAGCTTGTTCGCGTTGCGGATCTCGTCGACGATACGGCCGATGATCCCGGTGATGTCGAAGTCCTTCGGGGTGAAGACCGCGGCCACTCCCGCGGCCCTGAGCTGCTCGGCGTCGGCGTTCGGGATGATCCCGCCGGCGATCACCGGAATGTCGGCCGCGCCGGCCTCGCGCAGCCGCTCCAGCACGTCCGGCACCAGCTGGGCGTGCGAGCCGGAGAGGATGGACAGGCCCACCGCGTGGACGTCCTCCGCGAGGGCGGCGTCCACGATCTGCTCCGGCGTGAGCCGGATGCCCTGGTAGACCACCTCGAACCCGGCGTCCCGGGCCCGCACGGCGATCTGCTCGGCGCCGTTGGAGTGCCCGTCCAGGCCCGGCTTGCCGACCAGGAAGCGCAGCTTGCCGACGCCGAGGTCACGCGCCGTCGCCTCCACCTTGCGGCGGACGCCGGCGAGTGCCGATCCCTCCTCGGCGGGGACGGCGACCGGCGCCGAGGACACCCCGGTCGGGGCGCGGTACTCGCCGAACACCTCGCGCAGGGCGCCGGCCCATTCGCCGGTCGTGGCCCCCGCGCGGGCGCACTCCAGGGTGGCCTCCATCAGGTTGCCGTCGCCCTTCGCGGCCTCCTTCAGCGCTTCCAGCGCCTTGCAGGGACGCGGGTGGTTGAACGGCGGCTGGTAGCGCGTGTCGCGCCAGCGGCCCAGCGCCTCCACCACCCGTGCCTCGACGGCCGGGTCGACGGTCTGGATCGCGGTGTCGAGATCGGCGGTCAGCGGGTTCGGCTCGGTGCCCTCGAAGGCGTTGACACCGATGATCTTCTCCTCGCCCGACTCGATCCGGGCCCGGCGCGCGGCGTGCGAGGAGACCAGCTGGGACTTGAGGTAGCCGGACTCGACGGCGGCCATCGCGCCGCCCATCTCCTCGATCCGCCCCATCTCGGCCAGCGACGCCTCGACCAGCTCCTCCACCTTGGCCTCGACCACCTTGGAGCCCTCGAAGAGGTCCCCGTACTCCAGCAGGTCGCTCTCGTAGGCGAGCACCTGCTGGATGCGCAGCGACCACTGCTGGTCCCAGGGGCGGGGCAGGCCCAGGGCCTCGTTCCAGGCCGGCAGCTGGACGGCACGCGCGCGTGCGTCCTTGGAGAGGGTCACGGCCAGCATCTCCAGCACGATCCGCTGGACGTTGTTCTCCGGCTGTGCCTCGGTCAGGCCGAGGGAGTTGACCTGGACGCCGTAGCGGAAGCGGCGGTGCTTGGGGTTCTCGATGCCGTACCGCTCGCGCGTGACGCGGTCCCAGATGCGGCCGAAGGCGCGCATCTTGCACATCTCCTCGACGAAGCGGACGCCCGCGTTGACGAAGAACGAGATACGGCCGACGACGTCGCCCATGCGCTCCGGCGGCACCTGCCCGGAGTCGCGCACGGCGTCGAGCACCGAGATCGCCGTGGACATCGCGTACGCGATCTCCTGGACCGGCGTGGCGCCCGCCTCCTGCAGGTGGTAGCTGCAGATGTTGATCGGGTTCCACTTCGGCAGGTGGGAGACCGTGTACGCGATCATGTCCGTCGTCAGGCGCAGGCTCGGCCCCGGCGGGAACACGTGGGTGCCGCGGGACAGGTACTCCTTGACGATGTCGTTCTGGGTCGTCCCCTGGAGCTTGGTGACGTCCGCGCCCTGCTCCTCGGCGACCACCTGGTAGAGCGCCAGCAGCCACATGGCGGTGGCGTTGATCGTCATCGAGGTGTTCATCTGCTCCAGGGGGATGTCCTGGAACAGCCTGCGCATGTCGCCGATGTGCGAGACCGGCACCCCGACCCGGCCGACCTCACCGCGGGCGAGGACGTGGTCGGGGTCGTAGCCGGTCTGCGTCGGCAGGTCGAACGCCACCGACAGACCGGTCTGGCCCTTGGCGAGGTTGCGCCGGTACAGCTCGTTCGACGCCTCGGCCGTGGAGTGACCGGCGTAGGTCCGCATGAGCCACGGACGGTCTTTCTGACGCTCTGTCATTCAACGGCCCTCAGATGTTCCGGAAGCGGTTGATGGCGTCCACGTGCTGTGCGCGCTTCTCGTGGTCGCGGACCCCCAGGCCCTCCTCGGGGGCCAGGCACAGCACGCCGACCTTGCCCTGGTGGAGGTTGCGGTGCACGTCGTAGGCGGCCTGGCCGGTGTCCTCGAGGGAGTAGACCCGCGACAGCGTGGGGTGGATCTTGCCCTTGGCGACGAGGCGGTTGGCCTCCCAGGCCTCGCGGTAGTTGGCGAAGTGGGAGCCGACGATCTTCTTCAGGGACATCCACAGGTACCGGTTGTCGTACTCGTGGTAGTAGCCCGAGGTCGAGGCGCAGGTGACGATGGTGCCGCCCTTGCGGGTGACGTACACGGAAGCCCCGAAGGTCTCGCGGCCGGGGTGCTCGAAGACGATGTCGACGTCCTCGCCGCCGGTGAGTTCGCGGATGCGCTTGCCGAAACGCTTCCACTCGCGCGGGTCCTGGGTGTGCTCGTCCTTCCAGAACCTGTAGCCCTCGGCGGTGCGGTCGATGATCGCCTCGGCGCCCATCGCCCGGCAGATGTCGGCCTTCTGCTCGCTGGAGACGACGCAGATCGGGTTGGCGCCGCCGGCCAGCGCGAACTGGGTGGCGTAGGAGCCGAGTCCGCCGCTGGCGCCCCAGATGAGCACGTTGTCGCCCTGCTTCATGCCGGCGCCGTTGCGGGAGACCAGCTGCCGGTAGGCGGTGGAGTTGACCAGGCCGGGGGCGGCGGCCTCCTCCCAGCTCAGGTGGTCCGGCTTCGGCATCAGCTGGTTGGACTTCACCAGGGCGATCTCCGCCAAGCCGCCGAAGTTGGTCTCGAAGCCCCAGATCCGCTGCTCCGGGTCGAGCATCGTGTCGTTGTGGCCGTCGCTGGACTCCAGCTCGACGGAGAGGCAGTGGGCGACGACCTCGTCGCCGGGGTGCCAGGCGTTGACGCCGGGGCCGGTGCGCAGCACGACGCCCGCGAGGTCCGAGCCGATGATGTGGTACGGCAGGTCGTGGCGCTTGGTCAGCTCGCTGAGCCTGCCGTAGCGCTCCAGGAAGCCGAAGGTCGACATCGGCTCGAAGATCGACGTCCACACCGAGTTGTAGTTGACCGAGGAGGCCATCACGGCCACCAGGGCCTCACCCGGCCCGAGTTCGGGCACGGGCACGTCGTCGAGGTGGATCGACTTGCGGGGGTCCTTGTCGCGGGTGGCGAGCCCGGAGAACATCTCCGTCTCGTCCTTGTGCACGGTGATCGCGCGGTACGACTCGGGCAGCGGGAGGGCGGCGAAGTCCTCCGACGTGGAGTCGGGCGACTGGATCGCGGCCAGGATGTCCTTGACGGTCACGGTGTTGCCTCCGGCGATGAGCAGCGCCCTGAGGGAGGGACGCTGAGGGTTACGTCGGTGCTGCTGAGGGTTCGAGGGGGATGCCGTCGGTTCGGCGGTGGTGCTTCGGCAGCGCTTGGTGGCGCGGGAGGGTGCCTGTGACGCAGGCGTCCGGGCGGGCAGGCCTTCCGGCTTGCTGGGACAGCCGGCGCACGAAGGGTCTCTGCGCGCCGGCCGCCCGGACTCCTTCAACGTATGGCACGCCGTGACAGCGCGCAAGGCACTGGGTGCCATGAATCGATCTCAGATGAAATCTTTACGTAACAAATGAGCGATGATCGATCGAATGGCTCCCGAAGAGGGCGTGAAAAGGGGTCCTGACATGGCAAAACGGCCACCCCGTGGGGTGGCCGTTTTGCCATAGCGGTGAGGCCCGTGCTCAGCGCCTCCTCAGCGCTTCTTCAGTGCTTTCTCGGCGCTCCTGCGGCGTTCCTGCGGCGCTCCTCAGTGGTCCTTCAGAGCCCGCTCGATGGTCCGCATCACCTCGTCCAGCGGGGCGTCGGTGCGGGCGACCGTCACCAGCACCTCGCCCTGGGCGGACACCGAGGCGGCCGGCGGTCTCGGCGGCACCGTGCGGCGGCCCGCCATGATCCCGTTCCCGAAGGTCTTGCGGACGATCGAGAAGGCGTGATCGAGCTCCGCCTCCACATCGCCCCGGCCGTCCGCCCTGAGCCAGCGCCGCAGCACGTGGTTGTGCGCGGTGACCACGGCGGACGCGGCGACCTCCGCCAGCAGCGGGTCGTCACCCGCGTCCTCGTCGTGCGCGTGCTCGTCGAAGTGGCCGAGCAGGTAACGGGTGAAGAGACGCTCGTAGCGGGCCACCGACGCGATCTCCGCCTCACGCAGGGTGGGCACCTCGCGGGTCAGCCGGTAGCGGGCGACCGAGATCTCCGGCCGCGCCGCGTACATCCGCATGACCTCCTTGATGCCGCGGCACACCGTGTCGAGCGGATGCTCGTGCGCCGGCGCCGCGTTGAGCACCGCCTCGGCGCGCACCAGCGTGTCGTCGTGATCGGGGAAGATCGCCTCTTCCTTGGACCGGAAGTGCCGGAAGAAGGTGCGGCGGGCGACCCCGGCCGCGGCCGCGATCTCGTCGACGGTGGTGGCCTCGTACCCCTTGGTCGCGAACAGCTCCATCGCGGCGGCCGCCAGTTCCCGGCGCATCTTCAGCCGCTGGGCGGCGGCACGACTGCCTGCGGCGCGTTCGGGCGGCTCGGCCGTGGCGGGTGTACGGGAGGACTTGGCGGGCTGGGACATGCCCCGAACGTACTGCATCCGCGCAGTTCGCCGCGCCGGACCGGGAACTCCCCCGCCCTCGGGGGGCGGGGGAGTGCTGCGGCCGGCGGGCGGCGGGAACCGGCCGGGTTCCAGCAGCCCGCCCCACTGGCCGTCGCCGCGGTACCAGTCGCCCAGGCGATGCGGCGGCTCAGCGCTTGGCATATTCGCGGAAGCCACGGCCGGTCTTGCGGCCGAGGCAGCCCGCGGCCACCAGGTGCTCCAGCAGCGGCGCCGGGGCGAGCCCCGGGTCGCGGAACTCGCGGTGCAGGACCTTCTCGATCGCGAGCGAGACGTCCAGCCCGACGACGTCCAGCAGCTCGAACGGGCCCATCGGGTAGCCGCCGCCCAGCTTCATCGCGGCGTCGATGTCGTCGATGTCGGCGTAGTGGTCCTGCACCATCTTGACCGCGTTGTTGAGGTACGGGAACAGCAGCGCGTTGACGATGAAACCGGCCCGGTCACCGCAGTCCACGGGGTGCTTGCGGATCGTCCGGCAGACCTCGCGCACCGTCGCGTGGACGTCGTCCCCGGTCAGCACCGTACGGACCACCTCGACCAGCTTCATGGCCGGCGCCGGGTTGAAGAAGTGCATGCCGATCACGTCCTGCGGGCGCGAGGTGGCGCGGGCACAGGCGATCACGGGCAGCGAGGACGTGGTGGTGGCGAGCACCGCGCCCGGCTTGCAGACCTTGTCCAGCGTCCCGAACAGCTGCCGCTTGACCTCCAGGTCCTCGGCGACCGCCTCGACCGCCAGGTCCACGTCGGCGAAGTCGTCGTAGGAGCCCGTCGGCCGGACCCGCTCCAGGGCCTGGGCGGCGGCCTCGGCGGTCATCCGCCCCTTGTCGACGGAACGCGCCAGGGACGTGCCGATCCGGGCCTTGGCACCCTGTGCCTTCTGCTCGGTGCGGGCGGCGAGGACCACGTGGTAGCCGGCCTTGGCGAACACCTCGGCGATGCCCGAGGCCATGGTGCCCGAGCCCGCCACGCCCACCGAACGGACCGGCCGGCCCTCGGCGAGCCGGCCGCTCTCCGACGGGGTCAGCGCGTCCCGCACGACAGCGGCGCTGCCCGGCTCCTCGTACGTGTAGAAGCCGCGCCCCGCCTTGCGGCCCGTCAGACCCGCCTCGCTCAGCTGCTTCAGGATCGGGGCCGGCGCGTGCAGCCGGTCGTGGGACTCCGCGTACATGGCTTCCAGGACCGTCCGCGCGGTGTCGACGCCGATCAGGTCGAGCAGCGCCAGCGGGCCCATCGGCAGACCGCAGCCCAGCCGCATCGCGGCGTCGATGTCCTCGCGGGAGGCGTAGTTCGACTCGTACATCGAGGCGGCCTGGTTGAGGTAGCCGAACAGCAGCCCGTCGGCGACGAATCCGGGCCGGTCGCCGACCGCGACCGGTTCCTTGCCGAGGTCCAGGGCCAGCCCGGTGACCGCGGTGACGGCCGCCGGCGAGGTCAGCACCGAGGAGACGATCTCCACCAGCTTCATCGCCGGGGCGGGGTTGAAGAAGTGCAGGCCCAGCACGCGCTCGGGGCGGGCCGAGTCGGCGGCGAGACGGGTGACCGACAGGGCGTTGGTACCCGTCGCCAGGATCGTCTCCGGCCGCACCACGGCGTCGAGTTCGCGGAAGATCTGCTGCTTGACCTCGTACGACTCCGGCGCCACCTCGATCACCAGGTCGGCGCCGGCCGCCGCCGCGAGGTCGGTGGAGGTGGTCACGCGGGCCAGCAGCTCCGTGCGCTGCTCCCCGGTGAGCCGGCCGCGCTCCACGGCACGGGCGGTCGAGGACTCCAGGACGGCGACGCACCGCGTGGCCTGGGCCGCGCT
>NZ_LIQT01000198.1 GCF_001418415.1 Streptomyces hirsutus | reverse complement strand
TAGGAGCTTCAGAGTCGCTCACTGCCCCGGGCGCAGGCCTGCGAGGGTCATGTAGACGGCGAGGCGGGCGCGTTCGGCGTGCGGGCCACGGTAGCGGTCGGCGGCGGTGCGCAGGGCGTCGGTCTGGTGGGCGGTGAGCTGTTCGCGCGGTGCCGGCGGGGTGGGTCCGGCGAGTGCGCGGCGGGGCGGGTACCGAGCCTCGCGCACCGGTCCGCAACGACCACTTTGTCGGTCAGGTCGGTGCGTTCACAGGGCCAGTTCCCAGTCCTTGATGTCGGCGAGCGGTCCGAGGGTGTCGGGGTGCGGCTCGGTGGCGAACTCAAGACCGTCACGCACCCGATGGGGCCAGTCCCGCTGTGCGAGAGCACCCTTGCCGATCGCGGCGATGTCGGCGGCCCCGGACTCCAATACGGCACGGGCGACCTCCGGGTCTTCCAGGTGGCCGTTGGCGATCACCGGCAACCCGCTGAACTTCTTCGCGAGCTCGGCCAGAGTTTCCGTACCGGTGGAAAAGGCGGGGTCGAGCGCCCGGTATTCGGTGGTGTGCAGGAAGTGCGCGCCGGTGCGGGCCAGGGTGGTGAAAATGGTCTCGGCCTCCTCGATGCCGCCGGCCCAGCGGTGGTGGAAGTCGCTGACCTTGGACTGGGAGATGCGGATGCCGACCGCGATCTCGGAGCCCACGGCCTGGAGCACCTCGTCCACGACCTCGGCCGCCAGGCGCACGCGGTTTTCGACGCCGCCGCCGTACCCGTCCTCGCGCTGGTTGAGGTAGTTGGTGAGGAACTGGTCGAGCAGGTAGCCGTTCGCGCCATGCACCTCCACACCGTCGAAGCCCGCTGCTGCTGCGTGGCGGGCCGCGTCCGCGAAGCCCCGGCGGATGTCCGCGATCCCGCGGGCGTCCAGGGCCCTCGGCGTGGGGTAGGGACCGCTGCCCCGGTAGAAGGAGAGCTGCTCGCCGCGTGGTGCCACGGCGGAGGGACCGACCGTTCCCTGGCGGAAGCGGTTGCCCTGGGACTGCGCTCCTGCGTGCATGAGCTGGGCGAATACGGTGCCGCCCTCCGCGTGCACGGCCTCGACCACCGGCCGCCACGCCTCGCCCTGGGCCGGTGTCGCGAGCCCCGGCTGGTGCAGATAGCCCTGGCTGTACTCCGTGTCGGTGTAGACGCCCTCGGTGATGACCAGTGCGAACCCGCCGCGGGCGAATCCTGCGTAGTAGCGCGCATTGCGGTCGGTGACCAGGCCGTCCTCGGTGGCGCTGATCCGCGTCATGGGGGCCAGCGCGGTGCGGTTGCTCAGGCGGACACCGCCAAGGTCGAAGGGCGTGAACAGCAGGTCGTCGGTCGCGCCGTGCTGCGGGGTGGGGTCGGTCAAGGGTTTCTCCGTTGCGCCTTGGTCGTATGCGACAGTTCTCGACTCGGCCTGCCCGCGCACGGCGCGTGCTCATGCGTGCCCGCACGGCGCCCAGACCATTGTCGTAATTTTCTCGTACTACGAGATTCATCGTACCATTGCCGGGCGATCGACGTAGACTCCCCATGTGTCCACCAATGTCAGACGTGCGCCCGCCAAGAAGGCCCTGCCCCACCCCGACCTGCGCGAGATCCCGGTGTACCTGGTTCTGCGTGCCCTCGGTGAACCGCTGCGGCTGGGCATCGTGCGCTCCCTTGCCCGGGCCGGCCGTCCCATGAACTGCAGCTCGTTCGGGCTGTCGGTGTCCAAGTCGACCTCGACGTACCACTTCAGGGTCCTGCGGGAGAGCGGCGTCATTTCGCAGTTCGAGGAAGGTACCTCGCGCTACAGCGAGCTGCGTGAAACGGAGCTGGAGCAGCGCTTTCCCGGTCTGCTGACCGCCATTCTCGCAGCCGAAGAGTCTGCCGCTGCGGAATAGCACTGCAACCGCATCAGTCATGCGGCTCACCCACGGTCTACGATCCGGGACGGGGGCACGAGGTCGTGGGGCAGGGGTCCGGCGGGCGGCCGAGAGCGCGGTCGGGGCGGCGTACGCCGACGCGGTGTCGGCGTACGCCGCCCTCGGGCGGGACGAGCTGCGGGAGGCGGCCCGCGCGGTCGTCTCGGCTACTTCGGATAGCGGTTGAAAACCGCCTTCGACCAGAAGTAGGGGGTGCCGGTAAGAACTCTGTCACCGACCCTGCTGGCTTATTCCGTGCCTGGTCGGACTGACGGCTCGTTGTACGGGGCAGCGACCGTCTTACCGTTCCGGTCGCGGGTGGGGTGCTGGATGTCGATGCAGCCGAGGCTGTGGCCACGGATGCCGGACGTGACCGCGCAGGTGGCGCGGTCGGTGGCGGCGCGAGGGCCGTACCCGCTGGCGATGCGGGTCCGTGACGAGCTGGGCGAGCTGTTCACGGATGCCGAGTTCGCCGAAGCCTTCCAGGTGCGGGGACGCCCAGGCTGGTCGCCGGGCCAACTGGCGCTGGTGACGGTGCTGCAGTTCGTCGAGAACCTCACCGATCGCGCGGCGGCGCATCGAGTCCGGTACGGCATGGATTTCAAGTACGCACTCGGCATGGAGCTGGACGACCCCGGCTTCGACGCCTCGGCCCTGTCCGAATTCCGCGCCCGCCTGATCGAGCACGGCTTGGAGGAGAAGGCGCTCGACCTGCTGCTGTCCGCGCTGAAGGATCGAGGCATGGTCAAGGCGGGAGGCAAGCAGCGCACCGACTCCACCCGCGTGCTGGCCGCGGTGCGGGACCTAAACCGGCTGGAGCTGGCCGGGGAGACACTGCGGGCCGCGCTGGAGGCTCTGGCCTGCGCGGCACCGGACTGGCTGGCCGACGTGGTGCCCGTGCGGGAATGGGCCGAACGCTACGGGCCGCGGACCGACTCCTGGCATCCGCCCGCGTCCAAGACCAAGCGCGAGGAGATGGCCCTGGTCTACGGCCGGGACGGGTTCACGCTGCTGGGGGCCGTACACGCCCCGCACGCGCCGGTCTGGCTGCGCGAGCTCCCGGCGGTGCAGGTCCTGCGCACGGTGTGGCTGCAGAACTATCACTGCACCGTCACCGAGACCGGCACGGAGGTGACGCGGCGGGAGAGCAGAGATCTCCCGCCGGGCAGGCTCCGTCTGACCTCCCCCTACGACACGGATGCGCGCAACGGACTCAAGCAAGGCTCCTGGTGGACTGGGTACAAGGTCCACATCAGCGAGACCTGCGACGACACAGCCGACGACCAGGAGGGGGTCACTGATCGCGGGACGTGTCCAGCAGGCAAAGGGGAGCCGCCGCGGATCATCACCAACATCGCGACCGCCGCCGCCACGGTGACCGACGCGGAGATGACCGAGCCGATCCACCACATGCTCGCCACCCGCGACCTGCTGCCCGCCGAGCACTACCTCGACTCCGGCTACCCCTCCGCGGAGCTGATCGTAGGGATGAAGAAGAACTTCGGCGTTGCCCTGATCACGCCGGTTCTGCTCAACAGCTCACCGCAGGCCCGCGCCGGCACCGGGTTCGACCGCACCGCGTTCACCATCGACTGGGACAACCGCCAGGCCACCTGCCCGCGGGGGAAGACCAGCACCTGGTGGAGCCCAGCCAGCCAGCGCGGCACCAAGGCCATCGTGGTCAAGTTCGACAAGGAGACCTGCCGCTCCTGCCCGGTCCGCGACCAGTGCACCCGCTCCAAAACCGGGGGCCGGACCCTGTCCCTGCAACCCCGCGAGCTGCAAGAAGCCCTCGATCACGCCCGGGTCCAGCAGGCCGACGAGCAGTGGCGAGCCAAGTACGCCACCCGAGCTGGCATCGAGGGAACCATCCACCAGGCCGTCGCGGTCACCGGCATCAGACGCGCCCGCTACCGCGGCCTGCACAAGACCCACCTCGAACACGTCTTCTCTGCCGTCGCACTCAACCTGATCCGCCTCGACGCCTGGTGGAACGGCCATCCCCTCGACCGCACCCGAACCAGCCACCTCGCCCAGCTCGACCTCGACCTCGCTGCATAATCCCGAATAAGCCAGCAGGATCGTCACCAGCCGCAAACAGCGGTGATCTTGCGAGGGTGTCACCCGTGTGGGTGAGTCCGGGGCCGTATGGCTGCGGTGGGTGAAGCTCGCGAGGACGATTGGCAACTGTGGTCCGTACCCCGTTGGACCTGGACGAGTTGGTCGAGCACTGGACGCTGCTCAAGGACGAGCAGGAACTTGTGTCCGGCAAGCGCGGTGCGACACGGCTGGGCTTCCCCGTGCTGCTGAAGTTCTACACGCAGCACGGCCGGTTTCCCCGTTCCAGGGCCGAGCACGTCGCGTGCAAGGAACGCAGGGCCGAGCAGGTGCGGGGGAGCTGCTGTCGCGCGGAGAGCATCGAGCCGCCCACGCCGGGCCGGTGTGAGCGGATCGCCGCGGGCGCCCTGCAGGCGGCCGAGGAATCGCTGACGGTTCGGATCTCCTCGCGGCTGACCGCGGAGAGTATCGAGCGGCTGGTGGCTCTGGTGGCCGCAATGCGGAGGATCGGGGCCAGTGGCCTACTCTGCAACTTCCACTCAGAGCCTGGCCCGTGGCTACGCCCGGTTGCGGTTGACGGCACGGTTCCTATCGGCACCCCGACTCAGCGGACGTGACCCGTCGCGCATGCTGTTCCGGTATCTGGATGCCGTCACGCCAGAGTGGGCGTATTGTCCGACTATGGGTGATGCTCGGTGTGGCTGGTGTGGTGCAGCCCTGCCGGAGCCGGCGGGACACGGCCGCCGGTATTGCCGCCCGGCGCACCGGCAGGCGGCCTGGCGGGCGCGGCGTCGTTGGCAGGCCGCGGACGGCGCACGGCAGGAGATGTTCCTGGCAGGGGCCGATCTTCTGGCCCAGGTGCAGGCCGTCACCCAGCAGATGAGCGGGCTTTCTTCCGCGGAGCCAGCCGGCGGGTGTCATTGTGCTGCGGTGGCCGAGGTTCCGAAGCGGGCGGCGCGGCTGGTGCGCTCGGCGGTGCTGGCCGACCGGCGGGCCGGGGCGAGCTGGGCGCAGATCGGGGTTGCGCTGGACATCAGCGCGGAGGCGGCCAGGGCTCGCTTCGGGCGGACGCGTGGTTCTCAGCACCCGCCGCCCGGCAACACTGAGCGGGACAAAACCGGATCGGCCTCACTGCCGCTGCGGGTTCAGGCAGGCAGCTGATGGATACCGCACTGGCCGAAGTGGTGCGGGAGAGTCATGCCTTCGGGGCGCTGCTGTATGTGCTGGCGCCGGACGGGAACGCTTTGTGGCTGGCTGTGATGACGGGGGGCCCGTATGAGGTCGCCCTCCCATGGACGCGGGTGGCAGTGACCGACCCGCTGCCGGTGGCGGACGCTGTGCGCGAGCAGCGCCTGGTATGGATCGGCGGTCAGGAGGAGATGGCGCGCCGTTACCCGAGGCTGGCGCTCGTGCTGCCCTACGACTTCGCGCTGGCGGCCGCTCCGGTCGCTTCGAAGGCCACGGTCTGGGGCGGACTGGTGCTTCTGTGGCCCGGTGATCATCCGCCGCAGCTCAGCCGGGACGAGCAGGACGCCATCGAGACGGGCTGCCGCCGCCTGGGCGCTCTCCTGCAACAGGCCGCAGACCGCGGCGATCCGCTGCTGCCCACGGGACGGCCGCGCACCCTGCCTCCGCCGCCGGGACGGACTCTCTCCCCCGCCGAGGCACCGGCGATCGCAGCGTTCCTCGACCGCCTGCCCGAAGGAGCTTGCACGCTGAACCTGACGGGCCACATCACCTTCATCACCCCGGCCGCCGCCGACCTCCTCGGTGCCGATCCCGACGATCTGCTGGGCGCTCTGCCCTGGGAGGCGTTGCCGTGGATGGATGTCCCCCAGGCCGAAGACCGCTACCGGGCCGCACTGCTCAGCCAGAAACCCCAGACCTTCACGGTCCTGCGCCCACCGGACGCGTGGCTGTCCTTCGAGCTCTACCCGGACTCCTCCGGCATCAGCGTCCGCATCACCCCCACCGGCAAGGCCCAGGACACTCCCGCACCGAAGACGGCACCTGCCGCGGGCCCCGGCCGCGCCAGTGTGCTGTACCACCTGATGCATCTGGCCACCACCCTCACCGAGGCCGTCAGCGTGCGGGACGTGGTCGAGCAGACCGCCGACCGGCTCCTGCCCGCTCTGGGCGCACAGGGCATGGTGCTGATGACCGCCGAGGACGGCCGCCTGAAGATCCACGGCCATCGCGGTTACAGCACCGAACTGATGGACCGCTTCGACGCTGTTCCCCTGAGCCTGGCCAACCCCGCCGTCAGCGTCCTGACCACCGGCGAGCCGGGCTTCTTCCCCACCTTTGCCGACCTGAAGCGCTCCTATCCGAGCACCGTGCATGAGGACGAGATGGCCGCATGGGCCGTGCTGCCGCTGATCTCCTCCGGTCGCCCCATCGGCTCCCTCCTCCTCGCCTACAACCGGCCCCATACCTTCTCGCCCAGCGAGCGCGCCGTCCTCACCTCTCTGGCCGGCCTGGTCGGCCAGGCCCTCGACCGCGCCCGCCTCTACGACAGCAAAGACAATCTCTCCCACCGCCTGCAGTCCGCCCTGCTGCCCCACCGCCTGCCCCACGTTCCCGGCCTGAAGGCCGCCGCCCGCTACCTGCCCGCTGCTCGCGGCCTGGGCATCGGCGGCGACTTCTACGACCTCATCCGCCTCGACGCACACACCGCGGCCGCCGCCATCGGCGACGTCCAGGGCCACAACGAGGACGCCGCCGCCCTGATGGGACAAGTCCGCACCGCCGTCCACGCCCACGCCACCGTCGGCGCACCGCCGGACCGCGTCCTGGCCCGCACCAACCGTCTCCTCACCGACCTCGACCCCGGCCTGTTCACCAGCTGCCTCTACGCCCATCTGGACCTCGCCCGCCACCGCGCCTGCCTGGCCACCGCCGGACACCCACCACCCCTGCTGCGCCACGCGAACGGACGCACCGAACTCCTCGACGTCCCACCCGGCCTCCTCCTCGGCATCGCCCCGGACACCCAGTACCCGACACTGGAATTCCCCCTGCCACCCGGCTGCGTGCTCGTCCTCTACACCGACGGACTCGTCGAATCCCCCGGAGTCGACCTCGACGACGCCACCGCCGCCCTGGCCGGACTCGTGGAGCACGCGGATCCGACCGACCTCGACGCCATGGCCGATGCCCTCATCCGGCATGCCCCCGCCCCCGGAGACGACATCGCCCTGCTCCTCATCAGCTTTCAGTCCGACCCCGAATGAAGCGACGATCACCGAGCACGGAAACTCTCATAAAGTGACTCGACGAGACCGTCAGGCAATGAATACGCGACACCTCAACATGCGAGCTCACCAGTCCCGAGGCCGTCACCGAAGCAGGGTGCATTCGGATCTTCACGGACAAGAAGTCCGGCAAGAACGCCGAACGCGAGGAACTGCGGAAGGGGGCCCTCGACTACCTGCGGCCCGGCGACACCCTCGTCGTCCCGTCGCTGGACCGGCTCAGCCACTCCATCCAGGACCTCATCGCCATCGTGTCCGGCCTGCGCAAGCGCGGTATCGGCTTCACCTCGCTGCACGAGGTGCTCGACACCACCACGCCGGAACTGCCCCGACCTGCCAAGTCCGAGGACTGATCACCACCGTTTGCGGCTGGTGACGATCCTGCTGGTTAATTCCGTGCAGTCGCGGCCTTGGCCGCAGGTGCCGGAGCTGACCGCGCAGGTGGCTCGCGCGGTCGCGGCCCGCGGGCCGTATCCGCTGGCGATGCGGGATGCCGCTGACGTTGTCGCTCCATACAGTGGGGTCGGAGGGGTCCTGGAAGAGGCCGCTGCCACGCCGCAGCGGTGATCCCTGCTCGGATACTCCCCGAATCCCGCGCTGGGTTGTCCCGCCCGTGGTTCCAGCGTTGCAGCGTGCGCAGACCGGTACCGGTGTCTTGCGCCAGGGCTGTCAGCGGGATGCCGTCCTCGACCTCTGAACCCCACAGCGGCGTCCCAGAGCCTCATTTCGGCCGGGTAGGTTTCCCCCGGTGAGACCGTTGCCGGACTCAGGCTGTGGAGGGGGCAAGCGCTGCGGCCAGTTCCCTGAGGGCCAGGTCCACGTCGGCGTCGGAGGTCCGCCAGTTGCTGAAGGCGGCGCGGATGCATGGGACCCCGTGCAGAACCGAGGGCGTCATGAATACCTTTCCACGGTCGTTGAGGTCGGCCAGGACCAGGGCCGGATCTCGGTCAGTGGTGAAGCAGGCGACGTTGAGCTGGACGGGTGCCAGCAGCCGAGCACCCTCGAGGCGTTCGATGCCTGTACCGAAGCGTCGCGCGTTGTCGATGTTGTTGCTGACGATCTGCTGCAGGCCTTGTGCCCCGTACGCTGCGATGGTGAACCAGGCGGGGATGGCGCGTGCCCGTCGGGAGTTCTCCGGGGTCAGGTGGACGAAGTCTGGCTGGTCCGTGATCCCGCCGAGGTAAGCCGCGTTGTTGCGGAACACCTTCAGTTGGAGGTCCGGGCGCTTCGTGAACTGGACGGCCGAGTCGTAGGGCACGTTGAACCACTTGTGCAGGTCGACGGTCACGGAGTCTGCCCGGTCGATCCCGTCAGTCCAGTGCGCGTGCTCCGGCACCAGTGCGGCGAATGAGCCGAAGGCTGCGTCGACGTGGAGCCATGCACCGAACTCATCGCGCAGGTCGGCCAGCGCACGGAGATCGTCGAAGTCAACCGTGTTCACGGTGCCGGCGTTGGCGACGACGATGGTCGGGCGATCCGGTGCTGAGGCCATTGACGTCCGGAGAGCGTCAGGGTCGATGGCTTCCCGGCCGGGAAGGGTCGGGACGAGCTCCATCCGCTCTCGCCCGAGTCCCAGTTGTGACAGGGACTTCAGCACACTTGAGTGCGGGCTCGCGGAGAGGATGCGGATTCTGTCCGCGAGGGTGCCAACCCCCGCGTCGGAGACGGATACGCCTACGCGTTCACCCGCCCATTCCCGGGCCGTGGCCAGGTTGACATAGTTGGAGGTCGTCGCACCGGTGACGAAGGCTCCGTAGAAGCCGTCGCCCAGGCGCAGATGCCGTTGGAGCCAGGTGAGGACCTGACGTTCGAGTTCGGCGAGCAGACCTGTTCCGGAAGTCGCGTTGTTATCGAAGACGGAGGTGAGCCAGTCGCCGGCCAGCGCCGCTGGATTGGTTCCGCCCGTCACGAATCCCAGATAGCGGGGCCCGGCGCTGGCATGCAGACCGGGGTCAATGGCCTCGGCGAACAATCGCAAGGCCCCGTCCAGTCCGATCGGCTCGTCGGGCCATTCAGGCGGGCGAGTGCGTCCTGCATCCCCCAGCGGGGGGCGGGCCTCCAGTCCCTTGGACACCTCGGCGGCGTAAGCGGCCACGATGGACAGGTGCTCCTTGAGGGATGACAAGTCCGCCTGGGGTGTGTGCGGGTGGCTCTGGTGGCTCATAGCCCCTCCATCAGCTCAGTGGTGAATCGGTGGATGGTCGCCTCGTCGCGGCGATAGAAGGTCCACCCCTTCTTGCGGGTAGCAACCAGCAGGCCGGCTTCGGTCAGAAGGTTCAGATGCCGAGAAGTGGTGGAGGCGGCCAGACCCAACTTCTCCCGAATGAAATCGGAGCACACGCCCTCGGTGAGCAGGTCTCCATCGACCTGCGGTGGGAAATGCGAGACGGGGTCACGCAGCCACCGCAGTATCTGCCGGCGAACAGGACTGGCCACCCCATCCAGCGCCTTGGACCACGCGTCGAGTTCGTCATTTCGCATAACTTCGAAACTACCTCCGAGTGGCCTACTTTCGCAAACCTCTGCCAGAACCACGCATCAACACCGCGTGAATGAAGCACAACCGCACGAACCAGAAGGACTTGGAGCACACAAACCCGCTCGCCGACACCAGCCGTCCGCATAACCCGTGCCGAGTCGCGCAGCAAGCGATCTGCGGCTGCCCGGCCAGGCACACCAGGCGGCCGACTCGTGTTCCGCGTCTTCGACGCTTTGCACCAGAGCCCGTACGCCGACACCGCCCTCGCGGAGTTCATCCGTGAGCCCATCGTGCAGGGCACCACGAGGGCCTGGACGCCGCCCGCGCCCGCGGCGCCCGACGCGGCAGGCCGCTGGCCATGACCGAGGAGCAGGTACGTGCCCGAGTTGAAGGACGGCCGACTCGCACTCACCGAGGCGACGGCAGGCCCGGAACTCCCTCGGCTTGTGAAGTCGGTGAAGTAAATTCGTCGTTTGCAGCTGGGACGATCCGGCTGGCCAATTCCGGGTTATGCGGCGAGGGAGAGGTCGAGGCGGGCGAGGTGCCCGGTCCGGGTGCGGTCGAGCGGGTGGCCGTTCCACCAGGCGTCGAGACGGAGCAGGTTCAGCGCGACCGCGGAGAAGGCGTGTTCGAGGTGTGTCTTGGGCAGGCCGCGGTAGCGGGCGCGTCTCATGCCGGTGACCGCGACGGCCTGGTGGATGGTGCCTTCGATGCCGGCGCGGGTGCCGTACTTGGTGCGCCACTGCTCGCTGGTCTGTTCGGCGCGGGCCTGGTCGAGGGCTTCTTGCCGTTCGCGAGGCTGGATGATGTGTTCTGGGTCTGGTGGGGGCACTTTACTGGACAGGTGATGCTCCACAGACTTCAAGGAGAGGTGCCCGGTTCGAAAACGGCGTCCTGGCTGAGCGACAGGACCAGGCTGTACGAACCACCATGACACTTCACAGGCGGAGCCGGCCGAGCACCTGCGATTCGCCGCTTACCTGCATGCTCTCAGGCACGTCAACGACGCCGACGAGACCGGATCTGGTCGCGCAGGTTCTTGCCGCTCCGGACCAAACGATGGCGCAATCCGCAATCCGGATTCCTTCAGCCCCTGGACCGCCAGGGCACCGCGAGGGGCACGCCCTGCGGACTGCGGTCCTGACACTGAGCCCTTTCCAACTTGCCTCTGGAGTTAGGCAGTTGGGCTGACAACGTGGTGAAGCCCCTGGTAGATGGGTTTTCGACCAAGAGAACCGTCTCCACCAGAGGCTTCACGTGCTTGTCTACCCGTCCGGGCTGGACGTGTCCGGCTCTGCCCTCCGTTTCCTCACGCAGCAGCTGCGGCGGCACCGCCGTGCGATCGGTTCCCGCTGGCGGCGGCTGAGCGCCGGCCGCCAGGCCCTGCTCACGCTCGCCCGCCTGCGGGTAGGCCACACGTATGCCCAGCTCGCGGCCGGATTCGGCGTCGGCACCACCACCGCTTACCGGTATGTCACCGAAGCCGTCGACCTCCTGGCCGCCCTCGCGCCCACCCTGGCCGACGCCGTCCGGGCCGCGTCGACGAAGGCGTATCTGCTCCTGGACGGCACGCTGCTGCCGATCGACCGCATTGCCGCGGACCGGCCGTTCTACTCCGGCAAACACAAGAAGCACGGGATGAACGTGCAGGTCCTCGCGGATCCCTTCGGCCGGCTGTTGTGGGCCTCACCGGCCCTGCCCGGTGCCGTCCATGACGTCCGCGCGGCCCGCGAGCACGGCATCGTCGGCGCTCTCGCCGAGGCCGGCGTCCGGTGCTGGGCGGACAAGGGTTACTGGGGTGCCGGCGGCACGGTCCGCATCCCGTGCTGGGGGCGGTGGGAGGCCCTCTCCACAGGCCAGAAGGCGGTGAACCGGTCCCACGCGAAGATCCGGGCACTCGTCGAGCGGGCCGTCGCCACCCTCAAGTCCTGGCGGCTTCTGCGCAGACTGCGGTGCTCGACCACCCGGATCACCAGCCTCGTCCAGGCCGTCCTCACCCTGCATCTGACCAGCTCAGAGTGAAGATGGAAAGGGCTCACTGAGCGTTTTCCAACCTCAGTTCCTGTGCCAGGTCCTTCGGTTCCAAGGTGCCTCCGATGGCTGCATCTGGGTCAGGGCCAGGACCCCAGCGTGTGGACTGCCAGGAAAACGCAGAGCGTCAGCTGCACCGCCCCGATAACTCGGTGCCCGATCCGCAGCAGCACGACGGCCGTTACGCCGACCGGCAGGGCCAGAGCGCCGAAGCCCAGCACTGGCGCCCAGTCCAGGGGCGGCACGCTGGTCGCTGCCTGTCCGGAGCCGGCGTCCATCCGGCCCAGCCCTCGGACGGCAAGCGCGATGACGACCAACAGCCCGGCCGCCACGTCCGCCACCAGGACGAGAAGCAGGAGACAACCTGCGGTGAGGGCGCTCTCTTTGTTGGAGGGCTGCTTGTCGGCAAGTTCGGGCATGGCTCAACGATCGCGCGGAATCCACCCTTCCGAAGGATCCGTCGCCGACTCGCAACCCAGGCGTACTCCGCTCTTCATGGGCCTACCCGGTCCTAGAGATCACTCAAAGACCGTGCTGACCGACGTCGGACCGGTGGAGGTAACCATGCCCCGAGACCGGGATGACTGCTTCGAGCCGAAGAATGTCAAGAAGCGGCAGAGCTTGACAGGTCTGCAACGAGGACGTCAGCGGAGTCCACGGCGGCGGGCCTCTCGCCGGATCCGCGCCGCATACCGGCCGGTGTGCTCCGCCCGCTCCCGTGCCTCGCTCGTCAGATGATCCGGGATCGGCCTCGGCTCATCGTCCGGCTCCAGCAGCAGGTCGGCTTTGAGGGGCAGCAGCAGCATGTCCGCTGCGGCATAGCAGTCCGACCAGCCAATGCTGTGGCCTGACGGTGGGCAGGCGATGTCCGTATGCACAGTGGCCAGTAGATGGTGTGCGGGTCCCACGCCGAGGTCCCTCTCGTGCGGCTGCGGCAGCAGGCGGGCGATGAAGTCGGCGGCGTTGATGCGTCCAAGGGCCATGAGTCCTCCCGGACTCCAAGCGGCGATACCCGACCGCACCAGGCCCCGTGTCCGCCGACGAAGGTACCGTTCCCGCTCGGCTGACGCCCCAGTTGCGGGGTGTCCTCGTCAACAAGCGCTGACGTCCACTCCCTTGCGGCTTCACATTTCCTTTACAAAGGCGCTACCGTCAGCGCTTCCACGATCAACCAGGGGCGAACATGACCAACCCGTACACACCGCCAGCAGCAGGACGGCTCGCGCCGAAGTGGGCGCGGAAACGCTACGTGGTGCCCGCGCTCGGCCTCGCCTTCTTCCTCGGCGTCGGCGCGGGAGGCGGCGACAGTCAGCCGAACGACGACGCTAAGCCGGCCGTGGCCCAGGCCCGGCCGACGGCCACTGTCACCGCGACCATGACAGCCACGCCGACCGCGAAGCCCGAGCCTGCGCCGACCGTGACCAAGACCGTGGAGGTTGAGGTCACGGAGACGGTTACCGCGAAGCCCGCCGCTGACTCCGGCAGCAGCGGAGGCAGCGGCAGCGGCGGGGGCGGCAGTGTCTACTACCAGAACTGTGCCGCCGCCCGAGCCGCCGGGGCCACCCCCGTCCGCCGCGGCGACCCCGGCTACGCCAGCCACCTCGACCGCGACGGCGACGGCATCGGCTGCGACTGGGGATAGGCAGGCGAAAGGCCCGCTGCGACGGGGGATGCACAGCGGGCCAACGCCAGTCTGGCACGGCACTGGATTGGGGCAGTTGCTTTGACCGAAGCCGCTTCTGCGTTTTCACCTGCAAGTGGCTTCGTTGATCTCTAGGAACAGCGTTTGTCGACCGGTTTCGGAGGCAGGTGATGATCGCCGGGCTGACGGCTGTTGATGAGAAATGACGGCACGCTTGTGTCTTGGGCGCGTGACGGCCGGGCCCTCATCCGGGGCGGCGTCGGCAGGTGAAGGGTGAATATGTCCTCGCCGTGGCCGGGAGGGCCGTGTCTCTATGGCGCCATGTCACGCAGGTCAGGGCGGTTCCTGGGCAGTCCGAAGCCCGCCATCTGCTTCTCCTCGTAGGACAAGAAGCCAAGGCTCCGGTAGAACGCGTGGTTGCGCTTGCCTTCCGGTGACGACTCGTGGTCCGTGGAGAGGAGGAAGAAGCGGCAGTGCAAGTAGCGTCCCATGAGGTGCTCGACCAGGGCCCGGCCGACGCCCTGCCTGTGATGCACAGGGTTGACCACGACGTCCTGGACATAGCAGATGTGTTCGCCGTCGGAAACGGTCCGGGCCAGTCCGAGGAGCGTTCCTGAACCGTCTCGTGCGGTGATGACGAGGTGAGAGTTCCGCAGGCCGCGGCAGAGCTTGTCGACGTCGGCGGTGTAGCCCTCCCAGCCGACCGAGTCGTAGAGGCTCAGCATCTCCTCAGGATCGAAAGCATCCTCTTCCATGATGAACACGCCAAACCCCCTGCAGCGATGCCGCTTCTCGATGCCGACTTCTCACCGCATCTGACTTCACGCTCGTCAGTCACGTCAAGATCGGCAACAACCGGCCTCAGCCGTGCCCTTGCCGAAAACTCGTCCGTCCTGGTGGGAGCCATGTGCGGGGCCTGGTGTATGCCAGCTGTGGCTGATGGCACCGGGGCCCTCGCGCGGTTAGCGATCACCGCGGCATGATGATCCTGTGCCGTTCGGAAACTCGTCGCCACTGATCAGGCGGCGTACCGGTACTCGTTTATGACGCCGCCGAGTACTCGGCGGAGGAGGACTTGGTGCGCGGTCAGGTCGGTCTTGGGTGCCGGGTGCTCCTGCGCGAGGGGCGGAAGCTGTCCCCGAGTCCGGTCCGACGGCTCGTACCGCACCGGACCGGCGAACTGCCTGCGCAGCACCGCGTTCTCATGCCGCAGCACCAACAACTCGGCATCCTTGGCCGCGCGTCGACGCAGCAGCACCGCCGGGACCGACAGCAGCTTCCGCGTCACCCGATACACCAGTGAGACGATCACCCGAACAGGGTTCCAGGAGGCCCTCGTGGCACGCCAGCCCCACTCTGAGTAGCAGCAACGAATTTCCGAACGGCACAGGCCCGCACCGGCCGGCCCTACTTGGACGCCTCCCGAGCCAACGCCCTGTCGGCTGCCTCGTCCTTCTTCGTCTACCTCGACACCGTCAGTGACACGCCCGTGCTCAATCCGTTCGCCGCAGTACGGCGTCCGGTGCTCGTCACAGGCCCCCTGGCCGATGAGGGCCTGAGCGAGACGGAAACGGTCCGGCTGCTGCCGGCTGCACGCGACCTGCACCAGCCGGCGGCCTACCGGCCTCGTGCGTACGCCCTCCTGCTGATGCTCTACACCGTGTGTCTGCCGATCGACTCCGTTCTGGCCGCCGATGTCGAGGATCTCGGTCACGACCGAGGCCGTCACGAACTCGACACCCGCATCAGGGGCGGCACAGCAAAGAGGAAAGCCATCCCGTCGCACACATGGCAGGCTCTGCAGAGCTATCTCGACGGGCGCACGGCCGGGCCGCTGTTCACAACCGCCTCCGGCGGCCGCTTCGACGAACCCGCCGTGTGGCGGCTGTTGCGCCCCCTCGCGCGCCGGGCTGGGCTGCCGCAAGCCGGAGACGATCCATCCGCATGCCCTGAAGACCAGCGCCATCCCGCATGCCCTGGACAGGCCCCATGCCCGGATCGAACGCGTGCAGGCGTGGGCTGACCACAAAGATGCCCGCACCACCGGCCGGTACAGCCGGTGGCCCGGGCAGCCGGACGGTGCTCCGGGCCATGGACCGGCCGAGGCCCTGGTCCATGCCCTTCGCCTTGCTGCCGGCCGGCGAGCAGGCGGTCGGCGAGCAGGCGAGGCAGGGTGACCGGTGCTCGCACGGGCAGCCCTGCCCCGCTCACCTCCGCCCGGCCCGGTCCTGCTGCTGGCGCTCGCGCAAGTGGAAGGCGAGCCACCGGTGGCAGTGGCCGCACTCGGACCACTCGGCGATCTTCCAGCCCACTCCGCAGGTGGGGACGAGTTCGGTGTAGGTACGGCGCAGGACGTCGTTGCCGCACCCGGGGCATCGGGTCCCGGGGCTGTGCGGGGTCATCGCTGTTTCCTCTCACCGGGCTGCCGGACGGCCAGCAGGCAGGCGGCCGCCGGCAGCAGCCATCCCTCCTCGAGGACGGCTGCCTGGGCCGTGGGGGACATGATCAGCACGATGCCCAGTACCAGCGCGGCCACGAAGGCCGCGCTGAGACAGGGAAGGTCTATCCTGAAGTCGACTCGCACGGGGTTTCTCCCTTGTGTGGTGTTGAGTAGGTAAGGCCGCTCCCCGCTTCCGCCCAGAAGCTTCCGGGGGCGGCCTTCGCTTTTTCTTCCTCAGCCCTCAGGATCCGGGCCTACATTGCGGCAGTTGGGCTAGGTCACATGGCACGGCTCCTTCCTGTCGCGGACACCGGACGCTGGCGGCAACCGGTCCCTTGAGTCTGCGGCCGGTGAACTGCCTGGCCAACGGCTGACAGACGCGCGTAGAACTCCCCGGACGAAGGAGAACACCGCCGAACACTGGCGACACGCTGTAGCAATGACGGACAATGACGAACCAACCGCGTCGTTCTGTGTCGTTCCACCCGGGGGGAGGGGAAGACATGCCTGCTCGGGGCGCTTCCGCGCAGCCGCATCCCGCGCAGCTCGCCTTCGCGGCGGTGCTGCGCGAACTGAGGCGGGCCGCCGGGAAACCGACCGAGGAGGCGATCGCCCGGAAGATGGCCTGCTGCGGCCGCAGCAGCGTCTCGGCGATGCTCAACGGCCGCCGCTTCCCCGCTTGGGAACACACCGCCGCCTTCGCCCGCGCCGTGGACACGGACCCGGAGAAGCTGCGCGCGCAGTGGGTGGGAGCGAGCAGGCAGATCGAGGAAGCCGCCAAAGGAACACCCGCCCCGCGCACCCCACTGCCGCTCATCAGCGATCCACAGGCCGGCGAGGCCATCCTCGCCGCCCACTGGTACCGCAACAACAGGGAGTTCTACGAAGCCGCCGGTGAACGGGCTCGGCAGGCACGCTCGGAGATCCGGGTCACCTACACGCGCCGCTACCCGCCCACCCAGTACACGACGCCGGCCTCCGCCGTCTACTTCAAGGCCATCCTGGACTGGGCCGGCGAGGACAGCGACGACGAACGCAGCGTGCGCCGCATCATCGGCGTCCCCGAACGCGACGGCCGGCCCGACGCGGACATGTTCGCCTGGGCGCGCCAGCACTACGACGACACCCGGCACATCCTCACCTACGAGGCCAGCGTGCTGCGTTGGACGGCGGCGGCCGACGGCCTGAACATGGCGCTGATCGACGACAGCGTCGTCTTCCTGGCGTTCTCCGGGGGACCGCGCCAAAAACTCAACGGCCTCAGTATCGAGGACCCCACCTTCATGACCTACTTCGCCGCCTACTTCGACCAGCTCTGGGCCGCCCTCACTCCCTTGGGCACCTACCTAGGCGATATGGAGCAGAACACCGGGGGCACTGTCGCCTGAGGTGCAGCGGTGGGCGGGCGGCACCGTTTTCGGAAACACTCTCTTCCCACTCTCCGGAACAGGCATCGCACGTGTCCTGCCCTTTCGGGCGGCTTACCTCCGGCTCTAACCTCGACGTGACGGGCGCCGAAAGCCGGCGCTCGGGCGTCACCGGGGGAAGCCGTGAATGTGCCGACGCTCATCCTGCTGGGAGGAGCGGGAGGCGCCATGCGCGGGCTCTTGGACCTCTACATCCGTTTCCTCGACTGGCAGACGGACCGGCGTGCTTGCCGCCTCTCGCCCCTGCCTCAGGTAGGTGATCTGCCGCAGTTCCGGGACTACTTCGACCCGGTCGCCGATCCCGTCGCGGCGGTGCTGCACACCGTGATGGGCGCGGGCGCGGCCGTGCTGTTCGGTACCACGGGGCAGATCAGCGGCGCCTACGCGGCGGTCGTCGTCGGACTCTCCGCGCCGGTGCTGCTCACCCAGCTCGGTCGGGTGCAGTCCGTCCACGCCGCCCTGGCTGCAGGAGCGCCCGAGCCGGCGGGCGCTCCAGGCGCATCGCAGGAACCCGCCGCGCAGGCCGCACCGCCGACCCTGCCGCCCGCCGGAGAGGCACAGGGTGCGGCGGCGCCGGAGCAACCGGCCGTTCCGCTTTCCCCTGCTGCACAGGCTCCCGGGCTCTCCGCGCTGAGCATGGGCGGGAACACGGACCCCGGCAGCGGACCTCAGGCCGGTGCTACAGGGGCCGGCCATCGGACTGGAACGGTGCTGCCGGCGCAGGCGAACGGGCACCCGCCGGATGCGGTAGCCGGGCGTGGCCGGGACCCCGGCAACTGCGAGTTGCCGTTTCTGCGGCAGCAGCCGGTCGCCGGAGAGGAGGGCACAGGATGACACGGAAACAGCCTGTGCACCGAGGCCTCGCCGCGAGCGTCCTCGGCGCGGACCGTACACGGCGCAGGCCGCCCACGGCCGAGCAGCAACGCCGTCTTGGGCTGCCACGCCGCCTCCTCGCCTCGCTGCTCGGCATCCGCGTCCGCCCGCCGGCCCCCACCGCTCACGCGGCGCCGCCACCGGCGGTACAGACGCAGACCCGCACGGACACTGAGCTCGAGGCGGATGCACAGGTTCCGGCGAAAGCACAGTCGAAGGCCCAGGCCGAAGCGCACGCACGGCTGCCTGCGGAGGGGGACAGGACGGCTGCGCGCACTATGGCCGCACATCATCCGCAACGCGAGGCCGCACCGCCCGAAGCCGGTCCGTCCGGCCTCCCCCCCCGAGCCGGTTGACCGGCACCCCCCTCACTCACGGCCTGCCGTCCCGTCGTGGGAGCGGCCGAGGCGCCGTGCCGCAGTATCTGCTGAGCGAGGACCGACAGGCGTACGAAAAGATCCTCGACGAGGCGCTGCGCCGACCGGAACTGGCCGGGGTCGGCGAGCGCCTCAGCAGTGAGCAGCTGCGCACGATGGCGCTCAATGCCACCGGGCTCATCACGGTGGCGGCAGCGGCCGAGTACCAGCACTACGTGAAGATCCGCCAGGAACTGCACGGCTTGAAGCCGTCCCAGGGCCGACGTGACGTCGCCGAGCCGGAATCTTTCAGGAGCGAGCTCGCCGGGGCGGCCATCACCCGGGGTTCCGCTCCCGCAGGGCCGCCGGGGGCGGGGGTGGGCGCCGTTGTCGCAGTCCTGGCACCCGTCCTGTCCGGAGGACTTGCTGTCCTCTTCCTGCTCGTGGGCTACCTCCTCAGGACGCTCGACTCCGATCCGGGTTTCACCCGGGCATTCCTGACCGCCGGGTGGGTCTTCGGCGCCGTGACCGGTGCCTGCGTCCTGATCGCAGCGGTAGTACTGATCCGCAGTGCTCTGCGCGCCGGGGCACCGCCCGGCGACAGCTCCGGGAGTGAGCCGGATACGGAGGTGGCCCGGGCTCGGGAAGCGTGGAAGCAGGCGTTGCTCGAGCGTGGCCTTGTGCCCTTCCTGCGGGACGCGCTGGCCGATCCCAGCGGCGCCGCGGCCAGGGGGCAGCCCTCGTCCGCCCCTCGCGTCCCCCAACTGGGATACGTGCGTCCGGGTTTCACCAGTCCGGACGAGCACGCATCCGGCCCTCACCCGAGATATACGAGTCCGGACTACACCAGCTCGGACTTCGGCGGGAGCGAGCATCAGCCGGAGTGACCTGGCGGTGCGGCTTGGCAGCGGCCCGGTCCCCTGCAGGACCCTCGGCGCTGGCACCGCGCCGAGGGCCTGCTCCTGCCTTTCGCCCTGCGCAGCCGGGGCAGGACGAGTGCGGGACCCGATCCCACGGACAGCGGCGGGCCCCCGAGGCACGAATGACGGCTCGGGGGCCCGCCTTCTGTTCACCTGGTCTGTTTGTCCGGCGCGATGATGGCGTGGAAGAAGAGCACGGCGCCGGCGAAGGCTGCGCCGCCGGCGAGGCCGGCGGCGGCGGCGTTGTGCTGGGCGAGGTAGGTGAGCACGCCCGCGCCGGTGCCCACGAGGACTCCGAAGGTCAGGATGATGGCGCTGCGCAGTCCGAGGAGAGCTGCGGGGCCGGCCGCGGTTTCGGGTGGTGGTGGGCTGTGCGGGGGCTGGGGGTGCGGTACGGCCTGGGG
>NZ_LIQT01000197.1 GCF_001418415.1 Streptomyces hirsutus | reverse complement strand
GAGCTTCAGAGTCGCTCAGTGAAACGGTCCACCGACCGAGTCGATGGACCGTTCACCACGGCTGAAGGAAATGCAGCCGCGTCAGGCGCGCCCCCTGATTCTTCCCTGCCGGACGGACAGCCCGCCTCCGACGCGCCCTACCACCAGGTCAGAACCCAGACCGGCTCGCGCTTCGGGTTGCAGGTGAACCCGATGGCGGTCCCCTTGGCGACCATTCCGTTGCCACGGATGACGCACACCTCGGCGGTGAGGATTTCTTCCTTGTGAATGACCACGGCCGACGCGCTCGATGTACCGGCGATGGACATCATCACGGCAGCCGCGGTGACACCGGCCGCAGCGGTGATCTTACGGAAGCGAGAAGACTTCAATTTTCCCCATTTCACACATGTGATTCCCAGAAGGTTGAGTGCGAGTGGTCCGACCCCGCAGGACGCCGTCAAAAGGTGTCGGTCCACACATACCCTCGGGCGCACCCTCCACCAAAGTCGCACATTTATCGACTCGGCACGATCACGCTAACACAGCAACAACCTGAAGATCCTACAATTCCCCTCGGCGCGCCACGAGTTGACGCGCCACGAGTCGGCGCGCATCGCGCGGCCCGGAACGCGACCCCGTTCCCCGATGGTCGCGCACTGTAAGCGCCCGTACACATATCTTGAGCTGATTCCAACCTGTCGTCGGCGTCCGTCAGTTGGGCGGCTCTGCAACGCGATGAAGCTCCTGGTAGGAGGTGTCACGACCAAGATTCACCGTGCCCCACCAGGAGCTTCGCGTGCTTGTCTACCCGTCGTCGATTGATCTGTCCAGCCGCACCCTGCGCTACCTGAGCGCTCGACTGCATGCCCGGCGGCGGGAGATCGGGACGCGCTGGCGGCGTCTGCCAGCAGGCCGACAGGCCCTGCTCGCCTTGGCCCACCTGCGGTGCGGCGATACCTATGCCCAGCTCGCCGCCGGGTTCCGCATCGGCATCGCGACGGTCTATCGCTACATACGCGAGGTCATCGACCTCCTGGCCGCCCTCGCCCCGACCCTGACCCTGACCCAGGCGATGAAGACCATCCGGACCAAGGCGTTCGTGATCCTGGACGGCACCCTCCTGCCGATCGACCGGATCGCCGCCGACACCCCGTACTACTCCGGGAAACACAAGCGCCACGGCATGAACGTTCAGGTTCTCACCGATCCGTTCGGCCGGCTGTTGTGGGCCTCCCCCGCCCTGCCCGGGTCTGTTCACGACCTGACCGCCGCACGGGCCCATGGGATCATCGACGCGCTCGCCGCGGCCGAGCTGAAGTGCTGGGCAGACCGCCTGGCATCAGTTACTTGACGTCTATAGGAGCATCAACGCGATGGCCGAGGCGCTGAACGGCACCTTCAAGGCCGAGCTGATCGAGATGCAGGGCCCCTGGAAGGACGTCGACCAGGTCGAGCGGGCGATCTTCCAGTGGATCACCTGGTACAACGAAGAACGCCTCCACTCCGCACTCGACTACGTACCACCCGCCGAGCACGAGGAAGCCTTCTGGCGGAGCCAGGAGCAAACCCCGCAGTCCGCCTGAAACAAGATCACCGGACTCTACGAAACTCGGGGCAGCTCACAGCGTCTCTGCGCCAGAGCTACGCCGAATCGCCTCCTCCTGGGGGTTGGAGGAGCTGGCGGGCAAGACCATCAACTTCGGCTTTCCTGGCCCTTGGGCTGGCAGCACCACCCGCAGCGCGCCCTTCACCTACCGGGTCGGTACAGATCCCTCCCCATGGCTGGCGGCCCGGCGTCAGTGGGGCCGCCAGCAAGACATGGATGTACACGTCTTCCTCGACCGTCCCACTGGAATCCGCTTCCGCTCCCCCGTCGCCTTGAACCAGCCAGCTCAGATGCTGATACGGCTGGCAGGGGAGGCTCTGGACGGCCTGCCCCGCCACCCGCAGACGGCCCTCAGCATCCACCCGCAGGCACGTTGGCACGGCGCCGAGCTGCAGATCGGCGCCGTCACAGACAACGACATCGTTCTCGAACTGAACATCCCCACTCTCGAAGACGCCACGGCGCACCTGCTGGACGGCCTCACCGACAAGTGGGAGCTGTCCGACAAGGGGCGGCTCGGGGCAGCCATGTACTCGGAGGAAGCCTCGAGAGCACTTCTCAAACCGGGCCTGTACGACGTGGTGATGCAGCTGTTCACCCCGCGCAGCAAGGAGCTGGCGAAGGAGCTGAAACAAGCCGCCGCCAGCGGCAGTGACGAGACCGCTCTGCTTGAGCTCGCACAGTCCTGGGGCGGGCGTACACGGCGGCGATACCGCAAAGCCGCCGACATCAACCTGTCAACTGTCCCGGTGGCCGAGCTGGCCGAGATGCTTTGCGCACTGGGCTGGGCTGAGCGAGGGCTGGAGACCGTCTGCGCGCGATGCAGCGACAAGTCCTTCGTTCCCATGCCGTCGTCCACGCCCGACGCCGCATGCCCAGGCTGCTCAACGCCCGCTCGCTACACGGCAGACAAGAATGGTCCTATCACTCACTATCGGCTCGACACATTCGTCGACCAGGCCGCTGACCAAGGCGTCCTCCCCCACCTCATGGTCATCGGCACCCTCCACCGATCTCAGCCGCGCTCGTACTTCCTTCCCGGAGCGAACTTGCAGGTGAGCGGTCACCCTCAGCGCGAGGTCGACATTATCGGCACCTTCAACGGCCGCGTCCTTGCCGGAGAAGTCAAAACCAGCCCCGCCGACTTCACTCAGGAGCAGATCGCCCACGACATCTCCACCAGCGCCAGCATCGGAGCCGACGTCCACCTGATGGCGGCCATCCACCCGATCAGCGCAGCAAGCCGAGAACTCGCCGAAACGCAATGCAACAGCCACGGCGTGGAGCTTCTCGTGCTCGACAACCTCCGCGTGCCTACCTCTCCAAATCTGCAGTAGCTGCCGCTGCAGTCATGAAGAAGACCAAGGACCTGCCGACTGGCAAGGAGTTCCCCGCCCTCTGGGCACGAATGCGGGAGGTCCTCATTCCCGCCCATACCGGACTGTCCCAGCTGGGTGTCAAGCCCGCCCAGGGGCCGCCTCAAGCGCTGGCGGCCCCGCGTGCGAAAAGAAGCCCCGGCAAGGCGCTGCAGGCGTACCAGCGCGGCCTGACAGCCTCGCCCAGCGGGTGGAGCGGAGTAGCCGCCGGCTGCGGCAGGTGTCGGACCGACTCCGCCGCTGGAGAGGCCTGTTGGTCCTCTACAACGACATAGCCTGACAACTTCTGTCTCCTGATCCATCGGTCTAAGCTGGCTGTCCTTCCGCGTTGAGTGGAGGGCGTGATGTGGGGGACGACGCCGGTCGGCCGCGCCTGTGCTGTAAGAGACTGCTGACGTAGGTGCGGGTCGTGTCCGGCTGTGCGCGTAAGGGGGCACAGGCGATGGACAGTGGGCAGGAGCAGCTCGGAGAGCGCGTATTGGCGCAGTCTGCCGCAATTTTCTCTGCTCGCTCAGATGTCGGCGCGACGGAGTTGCTCCGCGCGGTTGAGAGGTTGGATTTCGAGCAGACAGAGGACGGGTATACGACGGCCACCAACTGGCACGACTACTTCTGGGCTGCCGTCTTCTACATCGACGCGGTGGACTTCCCCAGCTTTGGCGACGAGGTCCTGGACCACTTGCTGCCGACGATCGCTGAAGTGGCCGGTCAGAACGGCCGACCATCTGTCGACCGGATCCTGGTCAAGCCAGCGCTTCCCGCCCCGGACGTGAACTGGCGGCAAGCGCTGGAGGGAGGGCAGGCGCCGGCGCTCCTCCAGCCGCACGACATACGCTCGGTCGAGAGTAAACGGGCTCGCATCACCGAGGTCACCCGTATGCGGCTCTTCGACACCCTTCGACTTCAGAACGTCGACTGGTCCGGCAGGCTGGAAGAGCCGGAGTTCCTCAAGCGCATCTTCGATCTGGATGCGTTGGAAAGCTACGACCCACGCTTCACTACCGCCGAGGGCGACATCTACCAGCACCGCGTCAACAACTACGACTGGGAAGTGGACTGGGTCTTCACCGACGAGCGGTTCGGACTGAGTCGCGGCCCGGACGCGGTCCTCCTGCGTTTCCTCTCCGAAATGCTTCACCCCGTTGTGCGGACTGACGCAGAAGAGCTGCGAGAGCTGCTGGAACTCTTCAACACCCTGCTGGCCCGAGACGGTTATGCACTAATGCCCGTAGACTCCATCAGCGGCTACCCCATCTACGGCGGGCGCCGCATTCCAGTACAGGCACGACCCATGATCCCGGACCCTGCCCAGCTGACGCGTAACCGCGTATCTGCGGCCAAGGGCGGCGCTCTGAACCCGTACGACCTGGTGCGCGCTCAAGCCCGCGGTGACCGGAAGGACTACCGCCTCGATCGACTCCCTATGGAGGAGGGCGGACAGGCACAGGTCTTCCGGGCAGTTCACAAGCCGACCGACGCCGAAGTCGCCTTCAAGCGCCGGAGTTCGGAACGGGAAACGCCCGCCGCAAGGATGCGACGAGAGATCGAGATCTCTCAACTGCTTGGTCAACATCCCCACTACATGCCCATCCTCGACTCCAGCCCGGAAGACGGGTGGCTCGTCATGCCGATGGCACAGGCAACTGCGGAGGACCGAAGCGACGACCTCAAGGACCCTGCGCAGCTGCGCGCCCTGGTCGAGGCGCTGATGGACGTACTGGAACTCGCTCACGCTCACGACTGGCTCCACCGCGACGTCAAACCCTCCAACATCTTGCTACTGGACAGCCGCTGGACCCTTGCGGACTGGGGAATCGTCCGGCGGCCGAGAGGGCAGACCACGAAGGCGGGGCGTACCCGCTTTGAGATCGGTACGGAGGGCTTCGCGGCGCCCGAACTCTTCGTTTCCGCGCACGAAGCCACGGCAGCCGCCGACATCTACGGCATCGGGCGCGTCATCGCGTGGGCGCTTACAGGCAAGTATCCGCAGATGAACGTGCCGCTCCTGCCGGATCCAGGCCCATGGAGGGACATCACCCGAATTGCTACGCGCCCCGACCCTGCGCAGAGGCCGCAAAGCATCCAGGACCTCCGCGACCTGATCAACCGCGAGCTCACCGAGCCTGCGGAGCCTCCGACCGAACAGGCGAAGAGGCTGTGGGAACGGACACGTGCCGGTGATCCGGCAGCGGTGACTGCGCTGCTCGAATTGATCACAGACCATCCTGAAGACTACGAGCTGTACGTCCGCACGCTGACCGAGCTCTCGGCTGAACAGGCAGGCCCCTGGCTGTCCCGCAACCCCGAAGGGAGCGATCGCCTCTTCAAGGCCATGGCCAGCCATGCTGATGGCCGCGGAACACGGCGTGTTCAGTTCGCTGAAGCTGCCCGAGCCGCTATTTGGCTTCACACCATCGCGAATTTCGCCGCAGCCAAGGACGACTGGGACCTCCTCGAGGAGTCCGCCCGCACGATGTGCACCTGGGACGCTGCGTGGGACCAGTGGAGCGCCCAAGACCAAATCGCACCCTGGCTCCGCTCTCTGTCGGGCCAGGCTGCGCAGCTCGTAGCATCAGTTCTGCATGATCACCCCCGCTCTGCACGGCACTTCTCCGGCTTGGCACAAGACGGAACCGTGGACCTTCGCATCCGCACGGCCATTCGTACCGCTATCGAGACGCAAGTCCCCTAAAAGGTGTTGCAGAGGGCGTCAGCTGGGCGTAGGCGGATCGCGTACCGCCGTTCCAGAAAACTGGAACAGCGGTACCGCACGACAGCAGGGGCGCAGCCGCCGCCGGACGCGCCCCAACCTGTGCCGCTTGGAAAGTCA
>NZ_LIQT01000196.1 GCF_001418415.1 Streptomyces hirsutus | reverse complement strand
GCAGGGGTGAGCCCCGCCGCGTTCGGGGGTACGCGGCGGGGCTCACCCCTGCCGTCACGCCATGGGCGGGGATTACCCCGGTCGGGCCCGGTCGGGCCGTGCGGAGGGCGGAAAACGGGGAACGTGGGGCACAGGAGCTTTCCGAACGTCTGCACCGACCTGGGAGATCCACGTGGCGAAGAAGAAGAGCAAGAAGCTGCCCCTGGCGTACAAGCCCGTGGGGTTCGTGTTGGGCTGGACGAGCGGCACCGTGGCGGGGCTCGCGTTCCGGAAGACCTGGAAGCTGATCCGGCACGAGGACGACGCCCCCGACGCACTGGACCGGGACCGCCGGTGGGGCGAGATCCTGCTGGCCGCGGCGATCCAGGGCGCCATCTTCGCGGTGGTGCGCAGTGCAGTGAACCGCGCGGGCGCCAAGGCCATCGAACGCTCGACGGGCTCCTGGCCCGCCCACGAGAAGGGAAGCGCCTGACCAGGCCCCTCTCCCCCACCGCACGAAGCCCCCGGCGCCTCTGCGCGCCGGGGCGCGGCCCTCAGGAGTCCCGGCCGGCCCTCGCCGGGCCCGGCCGCTCGGCGGGCGTCAGCCCAGCTTCGGCGCCACCGGGACATCGCAGCGCACGGTGAAGGAGTGCCCGGCCGGGTCGGCGTAGCCGCGTTCCTCCAGGGGGCCCGTGGCGTCCTTGGTCTCCACCGGGCGGCCGCCGAGACCCACGATCAGACGTTCCACGGCGTCCAGGTCGTCGACCACGAACTCCAGGTGCGCCTGGAGCGAGTTCTCTGGACGCGGCCAGCTCGGCGCGGTGGCGTTGGTGTCACGGCGCAGCGCCAGCCGGAAGCCGTCGGCGGCCCGGATCTCCACCCGGTTGGCCTGGGCGTCCACCACCTCCGCCGCCAGCAGCTCGCGGTAGAACTCGGCGAGTTTCTCGGGTTCGGCGCAGTCGAGCACCACCACTCCCGCAGGCACGGTCGGCATGTCTCCTCCACAGGGTCCGGGGTCCGTCCACGGGCCGGGGCTGCTCCCCTGCCCGTACGGGGCACCTGTCCCGGTTCCGCGGATTCAATCAGCACCAAGTCCAATGACTCCTGGGGCATTTGGGAGCACATACACCTCAAGTGACGTGTGCAGTAACGGATATCACGACGGCCACCCGGTGTAGATCATCTAGGACCTGGGCAGCCTCGTTCCGCTTACTGGTTCAACTTTCGTGCGTTAAAGCCGAGTTCGAGTGTGCGGGTCGCCTCCGCGACGGCCCGCCCGCAGGGCGGGGGGACTCTGCGTTTCGTCTCCCGAAAGGAAGCACATGTCTCAGGATGTCCGGTTCGACCTTCCCTTCAACACCCCGGTCAGCGAGCATCTGGAGTACGCGCGGGCGCGTCATCTGCGCTGGGTGTGGGACATGGGACTGGTACGCAGCCGGGCCGGGTTCGACGAGTACCGCTCCTGGGACCTGCCCCAGGCCGCTGCCCGCACCTACCCGTACGCCTCGGCCGAGGACATGGTCGTGCTGATGAACTGGTTCTCGCTGGCGTTCCTGTTCGACGACCAGTTCGACGCCGGCCGGCCGGACCGGGCGGACGTGATAGCCGACGTGGCGCGGGAACTCATCGTCACCCCGCTGCGGCCGGCGGGGAGCACGCCCCGGGTGATCTGCCCGATCACGCTGGCCTGGGCGCAGGTCTGGGAACGCCTCTCGGATGGCATGTCCCTGACCTGGCAGACCCGGTTCGCCGCCTCCTGGGGCCGGTTCCTGGTGGCCCACTGCGAGGAGGTCGACCTGGCGGCCCGCGGGCTGACCGGAACGCTCGGCCTCGACGAGTACGCCGTGTTCCGGCGCCGTACCGTCGGTATCCACCACAGTATCGACGCCGGTGAGCGCAGCCGCGGCTTCGAGGTGCCGGCGCGGGCGATGGCCCATCCCCTGATGGAGCGGATGCGTGATCTGGCCGCGGACACCATCGGATTCATGAACGACATCCACTCCTTCGAGCGGGAGCGGCGCCGCGGCGACGGCCACAACCTGATCGCCGTACTGCACCGGGAGCGCGGCTGCTCGTGGGAGGAGGCCGCGGCCGAGGCGTACCGCATGACGACCGCCTGCCTGGAGGAGTACCTGGAGCTCGAGGCGCGGGTGCCCCGCATGTGCGACGAGCTCACGCTCGACGCGGACGAGCGCAAGCGGGTGGACAAGGGTGTGCAGGCCATCCAGCACTGGATCGAGGGCAACTACGAGTGGGCCCTGACCAGCGGCCGGTACTCGGCGTCGAAGGAGGGCGAGGTGGCCACGGCCGAGCAGGCGGGCCGCGGCTCGGTCGACGATCTGCTGACCGTGTGAGACGTCCGTGCTGCCCCGCCCCGTGGCGGGGCGGGGCAACACGGACGGTCACGGAGGCCGGCGCGGCAGCCGGTCGCAGCGGCTGTGGCGGCGCCGCCCGGTGGTCAGGCGCTGAACTCGACCGGCAGACGGTCCAGTCTGGTCTCCCAGGTGGAGGCGGTCGAGGACAGTTCGTCCGGCGGCACCGCCAGGCGCAGGTCCCGCAGCCGGTGCAGCAGGACGTCCACGGCGATCTCGATGACGGCCTGGCCGATGTTCTGGCCGGGGCATTCGTGCGGTCCCCCGCTGAACGCCAGATGCGACTGGTTGCCCTGTACGGACACCCCGGAGTCCGGGCGGATCTCCGGGTCCCGGTTGCCCGCCGCGAGACCCAGGACCAGCAGATCGCCCTCCTGGACCCGGTGGCCGCCGATCTCCAGGTCGCTGGTGGCGAACCGGCCGGGCAGCACCGCGAGCGGCGGGCTGTTCCACATGACCTCCTCGACGACCGCGGAGATGTTCAGCCGGCCGCTGATCAGCCCGGACAGCCGCGCGGTGTCGGTGAGGACCAGTTGGAGCACCCGGGCGAGCAGGTTGCTGGTGGTGGTGTGGCCGGCGATCAGCACCAGGCGCAGATGGCTGACCACCTCCTCCTCGTCGAGCCGGGCGGGGTGCGTCAGCAGGGCTGTGGTGAGGTCGCTGCCGGGTTCGGACCGCTTGCGCACGACGAGCGCGCCGAGGATCTCCTGGATGCGGCTGTCGTGCGTGACCGCGTCCTCACCGCCCTTGAGGACCTGGGCGCACGACTCGACCAGGTCGCGTCCCTCGGCCTCGGGCAGCCCCAGGACGCGGGCGATCACCAGCATCGGCAGGTACTCGGCGTAGTCGCTCACCAGGTCGGCGCGGCCGGTGTCCGCGAAAGCGTCGATCTCCTTGTTCGCGAAGTGCGTGGCGTGCCGGCGGATGCCACGGCCGGCCGCGGCCTGGAGTCCGTCGGTGACGGCTCCGCGCAGCCTCCGGTGCGGTTCGCCGTCCTGGGAGACGCAGTCGGGGCGCCAGCCGAGCATCGGGACCAGTGGTGAGGTGTCCGCGACCCGCCCGTCGCGCTGGTCGCGCCAGATCCGGGCGTCCCGGGTGAACTGGCGGGGGTTGTCGAGCACCCGCCGGATGTCCCGGTAGCCCAGCACCAGCCAGGCGGGTACGTCGCCCTCCAGGAGCACCGGCGCCACCGGCCCGTGTCCCTTGCGCAGCCGCTCCTGGACGCCGGCCGGGTCGGTGGCCAGGTCCGGCCCGTACAACCGGGCCAGGTCCGCGCCGTGGTGGGCGACGGGGCAGCCGCGGGCGGCGCCGGGAGCGGTCCCGGCCGGGTCGTTCATCGGGACTCCACGGCCGCGGCCGAGCGGTCCCGCAGGTGGTGGATGAGGGTGACGAGCACGTCGCGGCTGGCGGACCGGTCGCGGGCGTCGAAGGCGACGACCGGGATGTGCCCGGGGATGTCCAGAGCGTCCCGGATCTCGTCCACCGGATAGTCCTTGGAGTCGGGGAAGACGTTGAGGGCGATGACGAAGGGCACGTTCTGCCGTTCCATCTCCTCGATCGCCCGGAAACTGGAGGCCAGTCGCCGGGTGTCGACCAGGACGACCGCGCCGAGCGCCCCCTTGAACAGCCCGTTCCACAGGAACCAGAACCGCTCCTGGCCGGGTGTGCCGAACAGGTACAGCACCAGACTGTCGTTGATGCCGATCTTGCCGAAGTCCAGGCTGACGGTGGTCTCCGTCTTGTCGGCGACGCCGATGAGCCGGTCGACGTCGGCGCTGGCCTGGGTGAGGGTCTCCTCGGTGGTGAGCGGCTTGATGTCGCTGACCGACCGGACCATCGTGGTCTTTCCGGTACCGAAGCCGCCGGCGATCATCACCTTCACCGAGCGGGTGTCCCCGGCCGTATGCCGACCGGCTTGGTCAAAGCCTTTCAAGTCCACTGAGTACCTCCTCAAGGAGCGCGAGGTCGGGCCCGCGGTCGGCGTCGTGGGCCGGAATGGGGTCACGGGCTTCGACACGGCCTCCGTCCAGCAGGTCCGACAGCAGTACGGCGAGAATGTTGAACGGCAGCCCGAGGTGGGCGCCGAGTTCGGCCACCGAGAGCGGTTCACGGCAGCGGCGGATGATCTCCTCGTGTTCGTGCTGCATCCCCGGGACGGGGTCCGAGCGGGAGACGACGAGGGTCGCCACGTCGAGACTCGACGCCGAACCGCCCGGTCCGCTGCGCCCTCCGGTGAGGACGTAGTAGCGCTCGAGACCGGACGGGTCCGACGGCCGGCGGGGAGCACTCATCCAGAGTGCTCCTCCTGGCGCACAGTGGTGCCGAGCAGCTCACCCATTCTGCGGGCGAGGTCCCTCATCTGGTGCCCGAGCAGGCCCTGGTCCAGGCCCTCGCGGGCGAGGACGCCGAGGTAGGTCTCCACGCCCGCCCTGACCACGAAGAGGTGGCCGCCGTCGACCTCGATCATCGCCAGCCGAAGTTGCCCCGCGTAGGCGGGGAACTGCTCGGCGACCGGCTGGGCCAGTGCCTGCAGCCCGGCGACCACGGCCGCGAAGCGGTCCACGTCGTCGGGGTCCTCCGCCCCGAAGGAGGTGATGGCCTTGCCGTCGCTGGAGGCCACAAGGGCGAAGCGGATCTCCTGGATGCTCTCGACGAGATCGCGGAGCGCCCAGCTCACGTCGTTTCCCTGGTGTGTCATGGGGTGTGGTCGCTCTCCTCGGTGCGGTGCTTCGTGTACTCACGTCCTGCGGGGGTGTCACCGGCGGCCGCCCCGGGCGCCGCGCCGGTGTCGCGTTCTGCGGATTCGCGTTCGCCCACGTCACGCCCCGCGATGTCGCGGCCGGCGGTGGCGAAGGCGGCGAGTCCGGTGAAGGACGCGTCCGGTGGTACGGCGGTGACGGTGCTCCGCCCGCCGCGCTCGGGCCGTCCGGTCTGCCGCGGCTCCGCCTCGGCCCGCCTGCTGCTGCGGCGCCGGGGCAGCCCGCCGGGCGTGGTGTCCAACGCCCCGGCGGACCCGGGGAACGTGTCGGAGCCGGGTGCCTCGGCGGAGTCGGCCGGCCACAGGTCGGCCTCCCCGTCGTCGGTGACCGCGGTCCACGGCAGGACGGGCGTCGCGGCAGGAGCCCCCGCAGCGGGGGCGGCCGCGGCCTCGGTGGCCGTGGGCAGCGGGCTGAAGTACTTGTGCGGCACGACGACCACCACCGAGGTACCGAGCCAGGGCGAGTCGGCGAAGGTGACGCGGATGCCGTAGCGGCGGGCGAGGACGCCGACGACCCGCAGGCCGATGTTCGCGTCCTCGGTGATGCCGCCGATGCCCGCGCCGGGCGCGGTGCCCGCGAGGGCGTGCTCGGCCTCGCGCTTCTTCTCCTCGCTCAGGCCCTTGCCGGAGTCCTGGATCTCGATGCCGACGCCGTTCGGGACCTCCTTGCCGGAGACCACCACGGGCTCGGTGGGCGGTGAGTAGCGCGCCGCGTTGTCCAGCAGGTGAGCGAAGATCAGCGTGAGGTGGTCCACCAGCCCGCCGTCGACGCCGAGTTCGGGCAGCCGGCGCAGCTGGACGCGGTGGAAGTCCTTGATCCGGCCGATGCCGCCGCGCATCACACTCAGCAGCCGCTGCGGCTCCTGCCACTGCCTGCCCGGCCGGTCCGAGCCGCCGAGGACGCCGACGCTGGCGGCGAGACAGTCGGCGGGGCCGATCTCCTGGTCGAGTTCCATCAGGCCCCGGGCGACGGCCGGGAGGCGGCCGTGCTCCCCCTGCATCTCGTGCAGCCGGCCGCGGAGTTTGCTGGTCAGCACGTGGATGCGGTTGCCGATGCTGATGACGGCCTGTTCGGCGGAGGTGGAGCGGTCGAACTCCTCCTCGAGCGCCATCAGGGAGATCCGCAGTATCTTGCGCAGTTCCGCCTGGAGTTCGGCGCCGGCCCCGGCGCACCGGTGGACGCTCGGCAGCAGGTCGTCGATGGCGTCACCGGCACGCAGGCGCTCGATCGCCTCGGGCAGCTGCTCGTCGGCGAGCCGGGCCACCGCGGCGAGCTGAAGCGCCAGCCGCTCCTCCAGGGCTTCGGCCTGCTCGGCGATCCGGGCCTCATGGCGCTCGGCCAGTCCGGCCAGTCGCGCTTCGAAGTCCTCGGTTTGTTCGGCGAGTTGACTCTCGTGTGTGGTGCTCCGCTCGGTGAGGAGCCGTTCGTGCGCGGCGTTCCGCTCGGCGAACCGCTCCTCCTGGGCGGTGCGCTCGGCGGCGAAGTCCCGCTCCAGGCCCGCCGCCTGCTCCCGCCATTGCAGTGCCTTCCGCGCCTGCTCGACCTGTGCGGCGCGGAGGGCTTCCTCGGCCCGGAACAGCCGGGTACGGGTACGGAGCAGCAGTCGTACGCACCACGCGCCGGCCATGGTGGCGGCGGCGCCGGCGACGGCGGCCGTTATGCGCTCCGAGCTCATGAACGTGGCGGCGATCGTCCCGCCGCCCAGGCCCAGCGGCATCAGCCACCAGCTGTACCAGGCGGCAGGGGGCCGCGCCGCCGGTGGCAAAGTGGCGAGTTCCATCTGCATCCTTCGAAGCAACACGATCAGACACGGGGGGCGTGCAAGGGGACCGCACTCATGGGTACGTATCGCGAACCGGCGCAGTGCGATCACTTCAACTCGCAGCGCCGACAAGGAGCTTATCGGTTCCGACCACAAAAGGATCAAGTTCGTGAGGCGGTGGAAGTGAGGGTTCCGTCACGCCCGTGAGGAGAGATGGCAAGAACAAGTGGCTTGATCTGTATGGGCAGTTGAGCATCCAGTCGGGTCTCGGGCCGCCTGTGACCGCATCGCGCGACACCGGACTGGCCAGATCCGCAAAAACTCGATCGCAATTCGAAGACATATGACGATCAAACATGCCCACATCCATGCGCTCGGGGGTAACTTTCAGTGCGGGGACCGGCGTTGGGGACCGGTCCGTGCACGAAGCAGGCTGGAGGCGATGGCGTGGTGCGGCACCAACCTGCACCGCCGACCCGGTTTCTCCGCGTCCGTCAGGACCGGGGGCACACGGTGCTGGATTTCCGCGGCGAGATCGACATCGTCGCGGAGGTGGAGGTCGTCCCGCACCTGGACGCGGCGACCTCGGACCCGAAGTGCCGCGTCGTGATCGATCTGACCCGGGTCGAGTTCCTGGACGCCTCCGGTCTGCGCCTGCTGTACCGCGCCCGGAAGCGGGTCCTGGAGCAGCACGGCAGTCTGCACCTGGTGTGCACCGACGCACTGACCCTGCGGGTGCTGCGGATCACCGGCCTGGCCCGGCTGCTGCCTCCGCGGCCGACCCTGGACGCGGCCCTGGACCAGCCGGAGGCCACGCCGGGCCCGGTGTGACGAGCGAGTGCTATTCGGTCGGCGGCGCGTCGAACAGGGCGCTCACGGACTCACCGTTGTGAATGCGCCGTACCGCCTCGGCGAGCGCCGGGGCGATGGACAGGACCCGCAGCTTGTCCGTGTGCTCCTCGGCGGGCACCGGGACGGTGTTGGTGCACACGATCTCCAGCACGTCGGGCTGCTCGCCCAGCCGCTTGAGCGCCCCGGCCGCGAACAGGCCGTGGGTGCACGCCACCCGGATCGAGCGGGGGCCCAGTTCCCTCAGCCGGTCGAGCAGTTCGAGCACCGTGCTGCCCTTGGCGATCTCGTCGTCCAGGACGATGACGTCCCGCCCGGCGACCTCGCCGATGACGGAACTGATCCGCACCCGGTCGTCGGCGAACCGCTGCTTCGCCCCGGCCGCGACCTGCGCTCCGATGAGACGGGCGAACGCCGCCGCCTCCTTCGCGTTGCCCAGGTCGGGCGAGACGACGGTGGTGCGGCTGAGGTCGTACTGCCTGAAGTGCGAAGCGAGTTCGCGCAGTGCGTGCAGATGGTCGACGGGCACCGAGAAGAATCCGTGCACCTGCGGTGCGTGCAGGGTCATCGCCAGGACGCGGCTCGCTCCGGCCGCCACCAGGAGGTCCGCGACCAGTCGTCCGCCCATGGAGATGCGCGGGGCGTCCTTCTTGTCGGAGCGGGCGTAGGAATAGTGCGGCATCACGACGGTGATCCGGGAGGCGGACGCCCCACGGGCCGCGTCGCACATCAGGAGCAGTTCCACGAGGTGTTCCTGCACCGGTCTGACCAGTGGCTGCACCAGAAACACGTCGCGCTCGCGGCAGTTGGCCAGCAGCTGCACCTCCAGACAGTCGTTGGCGAACCTGCTGGCCCGGATGGGGCTGAGCGGCACGCCCAGATGCGTGCAGACCTCCGCCGCCAGTTCCGGATGGGCACTGCCGCTGAACACGGCGATGTCTCGCACGGGTCGGCTCCTCGAATGATCATGTCGACCGGAAAGCTCATGCTAGTGGCCCCTGACCCCCGGGCCGCCGCCGTCCGGCCACCGCGGGCACCATCCGGTGACCCCTTCGACCATCGTTTCGACGACTCCTCCGCAACTCCCGGCGCCCCGTGCGCCCCCGCATGCTCCCAGCGGCGCCTTTCAGGCCTCAACTCCCGTGTCTGTTCCGGGAAGTGGGGGGCATTCGGTCACTAGGAAGGAGGGCCGTCACCATGACGACTCCCATCAGGCGCCTCCCCGGGCGCGTGCCGGGCTGGGCGAAGGTACTCACCGCGGTGGTGGTGGTGCTCGCCGTGCTCTTCGCCGGGATCCGGCTGAGCGTCCTGCCGGGCCTGAAGGACCTGTTCGGCACGGAGACCCATGACCGCTCCGGTCCCGCGCTGCTGGAATCCATCCAGGACATCAGCCGGTACGACGCGGCGACCGGCAACTTCCAGGTCGTGGTGGACCTGGAGAAGGACACCAAGTTCCTGCCCGACGCGATCCGCGGCAGCCGCACCCTGTACGTGGGCGCGGGCACCGTCGACGCCTATGTCGACCTCGGAAAGCTGGGCAAGGACGACGTGCAGGTCGACGAGGACCGTACGTCCGCGACCCTGCGGCTGCCGCACGCCCGCCTCGGCACTCCGGCGCTCGACCCCGAGCGTTCCTACGCCGTCTCCAAGGAGCGCGGGCTGCTCGACCGTCTCGGTGACCTCTTCTCGGACAACCCCAACAGCGAGCAGGCCGTGCAGAAGCTCGCGGTGCGGCACATCGGCGCCGCGGCGAAGGAGAGCGAACTGACCACCCGTGCCGAGAGCAACACCACGGGGATGCTCGAAGGCCTGCTGCGCTCCCTGGGGTTCACGAAGGTGGACGTCTCCTACGGCGACTGACGGCAGCGGTGTCCGCGCCGCCCCGGCGTAACTACGGCGCCCCGGGCGGCCGGCCCATCCCATTCATGACAGCAGTTGACGGTCGGAGGACGGAATGACCCGTACAGCCCCACGCCCACGCTTCACGCGGCGCCGGAAACCGGACAGCGTGCCGCCCGGACGCGGGGGCGGCGGGAACGAGCGGCGTCCGCTCCCCCTGCCGGTCCGGCTGCTCGTGATGCTCTGCGCCTTCGCGTTCATGGTCGTTTTCGCGGTGGCGCTGGCCCGGCTCACGCTGCAGCCCTCGCCCGCCTCCGAGTCGCTGATCCACACCAATCTGCACCCCGGCCGTTCCCTGCGGACCTATCTGGACCAGCCCGCGCTGCGCGACGCCGTCCGCCAGGTCGGCGGCAACCTCCTGCTGGGCGTGCCCTTCGGCGTCCTCGCTCCGGTGCTGGCGCCGCGCACCCGCGGATTCCTGCAGGTGCTGCTGCTGACCGGGATCGTGATGCTGATGGTGGAGTTCGCGCAGGGCGCGCTGATCACCGGTCGCGCCTTCGACATCGACGACGTCATCCTGAACACCAGCGGGGCGCTGATCGGATACCTCCTGCTGGGGCGTCGGCTCAGCCGGGCCGTGCACGCACGCAAGCCGAAGGCCGGGGCCGCGCCGAAAACCAGGGCCGGGGCCAGGCCGGTCACCAAGCCGAAGAGCGCGCCGAAGGGCACGGCACTGAGCAGGCTGCGGGGCAAGGCGAAGGGCAGGGACCGGACCGGGGCGAAGTCCAGGGCGGAGACCAGGGCCGAGGCATGACCGGGGCGGCACGCCGGGCAGGACCGGCGTGCCGCCGCGGCGCCTACCGGCGCGGGGTCCAGGTGTACTTGTCCCCGCCGACCCAGCGGACCACGTCCGGATCGTCGAGGTCATGGACGGTGATCCCGAACGCGGCGGCGGCCAGCAGCACGTCGGTGATGGTCTTGGCCTCGCCGATCACTTCTCCGTCGATCTCCACGATCCGGAACGGCGGCGTACCGGGCTGTACGCCGAGCACCATGATCCGTGGATGGGTCATGTAGAGGCTCGCGCTTTCGGTCATGCATACGAGCGTAGAGCGCAAACCGGACGAGCGCGGGTTGCGTGTCGGTGGGGGAGGGCTGGAGCGAGCGCCGGGGCTCTTTGGGGCCTTCGGCCGCTGTCCTGGTTCCGTCCGTCGTCCGGCCGTGTGCCCTGGGCGCCCCTGGAGCGCGGGGCGCCCCCATGGCTCCCGTCGAGGCGCTGGAGCGGATCACCTTTCCGCAGGAGCGGTCCCTGCCACCGGGGTGCCTCGTCCGGGCCTTCCGTACCCCCGCACGGGTGCTGACCGGCCGGGCGGGGGCGAGGTGCGCCGAGGGCGGTGGCCGGTGAGGCGCCCGGCTGCCCGTGCACCCTCGGGGAGGAGGCCGTCGGCACGGCGGCGGTACGGGGCGGGCCGGAGCTGCGGGTGTCGCTGCTCGGCGACTGCGCTCGGCCGGCGTGGGCGGCCCTCACCGACCGCTCGCCGGGGCCGACCGCGGCCCGGGGCTCTCTGCGAACCGGTGGGCAGGCCGGTGGGCCCGCGTTCGTACCGCTCGCGCAGGGTTCCCGGGCCGGGGTGACGTGCATCACCACAAAGTCGGAGCATTCGGCCGGAACACCTGGAACACACCGGGACCGTCCTCCGTTGAAGAGAACGTGGGTACGGCGGGAACAGTGTCCCCGGGCCTCACCCCTTCCGCCCACAGGGACGATCGTTCGGCTGAAGCCCTGTGGAGCCTTCGCCGAGAGGCGACCGCCTTCCGTACCCACCACCGAGCCGCCCCGACCGCGATTCCCCCGTCGCGGTCGGGGCTTCCTCTTTTCCGTCCACGGGCGGGGGCGAGCGGGAACCTCCCGTTGCGCGGGCACGGCCCGTCGTGCGGGTCCGCGATGCGCGCTACCCGGTGGGCTCGTCCGGTACCGGCTGCTCCGGGTCGGCGGAGGCCGAGTGCGGTGCGCCCCGCCGCCCGGTCCCGGCCTCGTCCGTGTCGGGGACGTCGGGCTGCCGCTCCGCGGCCGCATCCGCGTCGGACTCCTCGGCGGCCACACCCTCGTCGACGCCCTGGGCGACCTCCCAGGGGTCCTCGCCCTCGCCCGCCTGCTGGTCGGGCAGATCCCGGGGGATGCCCCGGCCGTTCTCACCCGGTCCTTCGTGGCGGTGGTCGGTCACGGCACGCTCCCTTCCTCCGTAAGCGGTTCCGCTCTTCCGTACGCGTGCCCCGCGGGTACCGCTGCGGCACCCGGCGAAACGCTCAGTGCGGCGTCCGTTCCCGCAGAGCTCTGTGCCATGCGGGCGGCGGGGATTCCGGGTCCGGGTCGGGGCGCCGTCCGCCGCGGGCGAAGAAGTCGGCGAGCGGCAGGATCGCGGCGCCGACCGTGACGGCGTCGGGACCGAGGCTGCCGAGCTCGATCGTCACGTTCTCAGCGGGATGACGCAGCGCGTACGACAGGGCGTGCGTGCGGACGGCGGGCAGGAAACGGGCGCCGAGCTGGAGTCCGGCCCAGCCGCCCATGAGGATGCGTTCCGGCTGGAAGAGGTTGATCAGGTCGGACAGGCCGGCGCCCAGGTACTCGGCGGTCTCCTCCAGCACGGCGAGCGCGACCGGGTCGGCGGCGGTGCCGTCGGGAGGGTAGGCGGCGGCGAGCATCGCGGTCAGCGCCGTCTCCTCGTCGGCTCCTCGGGGGACCCGGCCGCCCTCCTCCCGCCACCGGGCGAGCAGCGACTCGGCGCCCGCGTAGGCCTCCAGGCAGCCGAGCGCGCCGCAGCGGCAGCGCCGTCCACGGACCCGTACGGTCAGGTGCCCCCACTCGACCGCGCGGCCGTGCTCCGCCTCCGGGGTGACGAGGCAGGCGCCGACGCCGGAGCCGAAGAGCACGACGAGGGCGTTGCGCGCGCCGCGTCCCGCCCCGAACCACATCTCGGCCTGGCCGAGGGTCCTGGCCCCGTTGTCGATGAAGCAGGGCACGCCCTCGGGCAGGGGCGAGCCGCTGCGCAGCAGGGACTCCAGCTCGATGGCGTCCCACCCGATGGTCTGCCCGTGGACGACGGCGCCCCGGTCGGGAGTGTGCTCGACGATGCCGGGGACGCCGATGCCGACGCCGAGCAGCCGCTCGGGGGCGAGGCCGGCGGCGGCGAGCACCTCGGTGATGCCGGCGTGGATGTGGTCGACGATGACGTCGACCTCGTAGCGCTGCTGCTCCAGCGGGCGCTCGGCGCGGGCGAGTTCGGTGAGCGTCAGGTCGAACAGTTCGACCCGGACCCGGGTCTCGCCGACGTCCACGCCGATCATGTGGCCGCTGTCCGGTGTCACCCGGAGCAGGGTGCGCGGACGGCCGCCGTCGGAGTCGACGCTGCCGGCCTCCTCGACCAGTCCGTCACCGATCAGGTCCGCGACGACGTTGCTCACCGAGCCGGAGCTGAGCCCGGTCGCCGGGCCGAGTGCGAAGCGGCTGAGCGGTCCGTCGAAGTAGAGCCGCTGCAGCACGGCCCTGCGGTTGGCCCGCCTGAGGTCGCGTACCGTGCGCCCGTTCCGCCCCGCCATGTGGCTGCTCCTCCCGAACCCCTGCCCGACCTGCAACATACCGCCGGGAACCACCTCGGCGCGACTTTCTCGCACCCTTATTTAATGTGGTGAACTAAAGCCGTCCGCCCGCACCGTCCCGAGCCACCCCGAAAAACCGTTGGATCGGGGCCCTTCGGGATCTTTACCGTGGGACGGAAACCCGGGCCTTCCTGGTTTCGGCAGGCCGTACCAGGAGAACGCCGGAGAGCCACCATGAGACCACTCACCGACCAGGACATACGCGGTTCCTTCGTCAATTGCTCGAAGGGTGAGGCCAAGCGTCTGTTCGTGCCCCGCGACCTCGGGGAGCGGGTCTGGGAGGATCTGGACTTCCTGGGCTGGCGGGATCCGGGTGCGCCCGACCGCGCCTACCTGGTCACCGAGCGGGCGGACCAGGGCCGTCCGGTCGGGGTGGCACTGCGGTTCCAGCCCGCTCGACGCGGCTCTCTGCAGCGCAGCATGTGCTCGCTGTGCCTGACGACGCATCCGCGCGGAGGCGTCTCCCTGATGACCGCGCGCCGGGCGGGCGCGGCCGGGCGCGAGGGCAATTCGGTGGGCGCCTACATGTGCGCCGACCTCGCGTGCTCCCTCTACCTACGGGGCCGGAAGGTGCCGGAGTCGGGCATGCGGATCGAGGAGAGCCTCACGCTCGACGAGCAGGTCGCCCGCACCCTGGGGAATCTGTACGCCTTCCTCGACAAGGTGTGACGTCCCGGGGGCTCCGGTGGGCCATCGGTCCGCGAGCGTCCCCGGGATCCCTGAGCATCGCCGTGTCCCCCGCACGACTGCGGAACCTCCCGAAGACGTTCGACGCTTCCGGTGAGAGGGAAGCGTCGAAGGATGCGAGAGGTACGTGAGTGGACGGCGCCGGTCAGGAAGTTCGTCAAGCGGCACCGTGATCCGGAGTCCGTGCAGACGATCCGCTCGACGGCCGCGGCGACGATCGCATACGTCATCGCGCTGCGGCTCAGCCCGGAGCCCGCCCCGCTCACCGCGCCGCTGACCGCGCTGCTCGTCGTCCAGGTCACCCTGTACTCCACGCTCACCACCGGCGTGCGCCGGGTGAACGCCGTGGTGGCCGGGGTGATCGTCGCCATCCTCTTCAGCCTTCTGGTGGGCCTGACCTGGTGGAGTCTGGGTCTGCTGATCCTGGCGTCGCTGATCGTCGGACACCTCGTACGCGTGCACGAATTCGTGCCCGAGGTGGCGATCAGCGCGATGCTGGTGCTCGGTGTGACGTCGGTCGGGGACGTGGCGTGGGAGCGCATCCTGGAGACGCTGATCGGCGCCGTCGTCGGACTCTCGTTCAATCTGCTCCTGGCCCCGCCGGTGTGGGTCGAGGAGGCCGGTGAGTCGATCGAGGAGCTGGCGCGGCGGGTGCGGCGGCTGATGCTGCGCCTGGGCGAGCAGGCCTCCGGGCAGACGGCCCATCGCAAAGCGGCGGCCCGGCTGCACGAGGCGCGCCGACTCGATCACGACATCTCCGAGGTGGACGCGGACCTGCGGCAGGCCGAGGACAGCCTGCGGCTCAACCCGCGCGTGCGCGAGGGCCTGCTGCACCGGGTCGTGCTGCGCACCGGGCTGGACACCCTGGAGATCTGCACGGTCGTCCTGCGGGTGCTCGCCCGCACCTTCACCGACCTCGCGAAGGAACACGAGCCGGACCCCCTGTTCTCTCGGGAAACGGGTGCCGTCGTCGAACGGCTGCTGTCCGAGATCTCCGACGCGGTGGTCAGCTTCGCGGTGCTGGTCACCTCGAGTGTCAGTGAGAGTGCGGAGTCCGCCGAGGACCGGCTCATCGCCGCACTGCGGCAGGCCGCCGCCACGCGCGACCGGCTGGGCCGGCTGTTGCTGGAGGAGATCCGCAAGGACGCCCGGCAGTGGCAGCTGTACGGCGCGCTGCTGGCCGAGGTCGACCGCATCCTGGACGAGATGGACACCGAGCACCGGACGCACCGGCTGATGGAGGAGCTGGACCGGCACACCCGTGAACAGCGGGAGCGCATGCCCCGGATCACCCGGACGCGGGACCGGCTGCGCCTTCCCGGCCGGCTGCGCCGGAACCGTCGGCGCACCGCCGGGCGTTCTCGGTGAGGGAAGCCGGCGGCGGGCGGGTACACCGCCGGCCACGAGCACACGAAGGGGGCGCGCGGATGACCGACACCGACGTGCGGATCGACGGGAACACCTTGCGGCTGCCGGGCGGGGCGGCGGTGCGGTTCATCCGTACGCTGCGGCTGCCGGAGACGGGCATGCACGCCCTGCCCCCGGGCCTGGGCGAGTTCCCGGTACGGCGGGTCGCGGACTACGCGGACTCGGTGCCCGAAGCCTGGCGGGCGCGCGGCGGTGTGATGCTTCCGGTGTATCTGCGGGAGGCCCTGTGGCTGAGCTTCGCGGGTACGGAGGAGCCGGCCGCGCTGCAGGTGGGGGTCGGCAAGGTGTGCGCGGTCTCGGGCCGCCCGTGGAGCGACCGGCCGGCCCGTTCGCCGCAGAACTACGTGGTGCTGCCCCGGCAGCGCTGGCTGGACGGCATCAACTCCGGCAAGGGGACGGTCCGCCAGTTCGTGGCCGTGCCGCTGGGCCTGGGCGCGACGGTGGAGGGCCAGGTCACCGGCGAGGAGGTGTGGGGCGGCGTCCAACTGCAGTCGTTCCCGCTCGGCGAGGGCGCGCTGGCCCGGTGGCGCCGGGCGGAGCAGGAGCGGCTGGAGCGGCGGCGGGCGGAACTGACCGCCCGGTCGCCGGCCCACACCGAGGGTTACGGCGCCGCATCCGCCATGGCCGTGCCGCCCGCGCCGAGCGCGGCCCCCACGGGGCCCCGCGGCGCGCCGCAGCCCGCCGCCGCGATGGGTCTCGGTGTCGGCGGTTCCATGCGGCAGGAGGTCTACCGGGACGACCGGCCGCTGACGGACTGGGCCGAGCAGCCGTCGGGGCGGGTGTTCGTCCACCTGGTGACGCCTCCCGAGTGGCGGCGCATCACGGGCGAGGCGCCGCCTCCGTCCCCGGTGGACCGGGCCGCCTACACCCGGGCGGGGCTGCCCTGGTTCGACTACTACGACCAGGACGCGCAGGACCTCGGCCCGGCCGGCCCGCTCCAGTCGGTGAAGCCGGTCGGCGACTGGCTCGGGGACGACCACGAGCCCTGGCAGCCGCCGTCGCCGCACCAGGTGAAGCAGCTCGGGGACGCACCGGGCAAGCCGGTGGAGGACGGTGACTGGTAGCCGCCGGACGTCGGGACCGAGAACGGGGGCCCGCCGTGTACGCGGCGCCGATCAGCCGTCGCCGTCGGCGCGTTGCCGTTGCAGCGGACGGGGGCAGGTGACCGCGCTCGCCTGGGAGAGGAGTACGTGCATGCGTTCGGTGAGCTGGCCGAGGTCGTCGGCGGGCCGGTGGAAGGGCAGCCGTACGTCACCGCCCGCGCGGACGCGTTCGATGCGCAGGGTGAGTCCGTGCCGGTCGACGGCGAGCGGCTGGACGCGGACCACGCCGTGCAGGCTGTTCGGTTCGACCAGACGGGTCAGCCGCTCGACCGCGTCGCCGTGGCAGTCGGCGAGGTGGGTCAGCAGCCGGGCCTCGGCGGTGGCCAGCGGGTCGGGCCGCGCCGCGGCGAACTCGTCCGGATCGACGACGACGGCTCCGGACTCCCGCCGCAGCACCACCCGCGTGGGGCGGAAGGCGAGGTGGTCGTCCTCGGTGGTGAACCAGCCGGCGAGCCACAGCCGGGCGCGGATCCTCTTCCGCACCGGGACGGGTGCGACGTCGGCGAACTCCAGTACGGCGGACGGTTCGCCCCGGGGCGCGCAGATCGCGGCGGTGAGCAGCGCGCTGTCCTCGGGCACGTGCAGCAGGACGCGGCCGTCGTCGGCCACGCCGTGCGCGCCGACGAACTCCTCGCGCGAGCCCTCCGCGGTCACCGCGCAGGACCATGCGGTGGCGAGCACGGAGCGGGCCCGCTCCGCCGCGCCGGGTTCGGCCGTCCAGCCGTGCGTGTCGTCACCCATCCTCGAACCTCCTATTAGGTAAGCCTTGCCTAACCTAGCGAAGATCGAGGCGTACGCCAAGCGGATCACGTGACCTTTGCGTGACCTTTCAAGGCGCGAGGACGCCGAGCAGGGCGCGTGCGCACAGGTCCCGCACCTGTTCCCGGCTCAGCTCGGAACCGCGCAGCCATTCCAGGCACACCGCGGTGGTGAAGGCCAGCCAGCCGCGCACGGCGAGGCGCGCGTCCGGCCGCCGCCCGAACACCGGGCCGAACTCGGGGTCCCCGGCCAGCGCCGCCAGGATCTGCCGCTCCTGCGCGGCCAGAGCCCGGTGGTAGACCCGGCGCACCGTCAGGTCCCCTGCCGCCTCGGCGCGGTGGAAGGCACGGTAGCCGTGCGCATGCGCCGCCACGTACCCCAGGTACGCGTCGAGCCCCGACGCCAGCTGCTCCCGGACGGGAGCTCCGGGAACCGCCGCGGTCATCCGCAGCATCCGGTCGCTCTCGCGCTGCACCACCGCCGCGAAGAAGTCCCGTTTGGTGGGGAAGTAGTGGTACAGCAGGCCTCGCGAGACCCCGGCGATCCCGGCCACCTGCTCGATCCACACGTCGTCGTACGGACTCTCCGAGAACAGCCGCGCGCCGACCGACAGGAGCTGCTCGCGACGCTCCTCGGTGCTGAGCCGGCGCCGTGTGCGCCCGCCCTCGTTCGCGGCCATTCCCGCACCTTACTTGACGCCGGTTCAGCAACGGGACCAGACTGGAAAGGCGTATTGAACCCGCGTACAACACGGGTTCCGCGGGCGCCCACCGCGTCGCAGTCGCTTGCCGGACCGAAGGGGATCGCATGGCGGAGACGACGACACCGACCGTGCTGCCGAGGGGGTTTCGCGGTGCGGAGCAGGGCTGGCCCGCACTGCACCGCATCCCGCATCCTCCCTACCGGGTCCCGCTCGTCGGCGACGTCATCGGCTCGAGCAGAAACACCCCGGTGCAGGACTCGATGCGACTCGCCCGACGGCTGGGGCCGATCTTCCGGCGGAACGCCTTCGGCAAGGAGTTCGTGCTGGTGGCGGGTGCGGACCTGGCGGCCGATCTGGCCGACGAGGCGCGCTTCGCCAAGCATGTGGGGCTGGGCGTGGCCAATCTGCGGCCGGTCGCGGGCGACGGCCTGTTCACCGCGTACAACCACGAGCCCAACTGGCAGCTCGCCCACGACGTGCTCGCCCCCGGCTTCAACCGTGAGGCCATGGCGGGCTATCACACGATGATGCTGGCCGTGGCGGAGCGGCTGACCGACCACTGGGACCGCGCGGCCGGGGCGGGCCGGACGGTGGACGTGCCCGGCGACATGACCAAGCTGACGCTGGAGACGATCGCGCGCACCGGGTTCGGGCACGACTTCGGGTCGTTCGAACGGTCCCGGCCGCACCCCTTCGTCACCGCGATGGTCGGCACGCTCGGTTACGCGCAGCGGCTCAACGCGGTGCCCGCGCCGCTGGCCCCGCTCCTGCTGCGCAGCGCGAGCCGGCGCAACGCCGCCGACATCGACCGTCTCCACCGGATCGTCGACGAGGTGGTCCGGATCCGGCGCGCGGACGGCGGCGGGGAGGGCGACCTGCTCGACCGGATGCTGGACACCGCGCACCCCGAGTCCGGTGAGCGGCTGTCGTCCGAGAACGTCCGCCGTCAGGTCATCACCTTCCTGATCGCGGGGCACGAGACCACCTCGGGCGCGCTCTCCTTCGCCCTGCACTTCCTCTCCCTGCACCCTGACGTCGCGGACCGCGCCCGCGCCGAAGTGGACCGTGTCTGGGGCGGTTCGGCCGCGCCGGGCTACGAGCAGGTGGCCAAGTTGCGGTACGTGCGCCGGGTGCTCGACGAGTCGCTGCGGCTGTGGCCTACCGCGCCCGCCTTCGCCCGGGAGGCCCGTGCGGACACGGTGCTGGCCGGGGAGCATCCGATGCGGCGGGGAGCGTGGACGATGGTGCTGACGCCGATGCTGCACCGGGACCCCGCGGTGTGGGGCCCGGACCCCGAGCGGTTCGACCCGGACCGCTTCGACGCGCCGGCCGTACGGTCCCGCCCCCCGCACACCTTCAAGCCGTTCGGCACGGGGGCGCGGGCCTGCATCGGGCGGCAGTTCGCGCTGCACGAGGCGACGCTGGTGCTCGGGCTCCTGCTGCGCCGCTACGAGTTGCGGCCCGAGCCCGGCTACCGGCTGCGCGTGACCGAGCGGCTGACGCTGATGCCGGAAGGGCTGCGGCTCCGCCCGAAGCGGCGGACGGCGCCGGCGCCGGCCGGGCCCTCGGCGGACTAGAACCTGGGGCCGGTCGGCTGGGGGCGGGCTGGTGTCCCCCGGTCAACCCGGGGGCGTCCGGGGGCCCGACGGCCCCTCACAGGCGTGGCCTGGGGGTGAGGCAGTCGTCAGCGGGCTCGCTCGACGTGCGAGGGGCTCTCGTCCGGTCCCGGCTCCCCGCCGGCGGCCGTGCCGCCACCTTCACCGCCCGCGGGATGTGGCCCGTCCGGCGACGACAAGCGCTCTGCCCGGCGGCGCCCAGGACGGACGGGAGGCCCCGGCCCGGCGACGCGGTGTCCCGGCCCGGCCGGGGCAGCCGACGCACCCGGGTTCACCCGGGCCCGTCGGCGCGGTGTCAGGCTCCCGCCGTCCAGTGGGCGGGACGGGTGAGTGTCCCCGGCAGGGTGGTGCCGGCGCTTCCCCGGGTCGCGTTCAGCTGGGGCTGGGTGAGGAAGAACGCCCCGGTGAGATCGGCGTCCGTGAGGTCGGTGTCGCGCAGGTCGGCGCCGATCAGGTCCGCGCCCCGCAGGTCGGCGCCGGTGAGGTCGGCCGCGATGAGGTAGGCGCCGCGCAGACTCACTCCGCGCAGGTCGGCCCCCTTGAGGCGGGCGCCCATGAGATCGGCGCCCCGGCGGTCCTTCCGGCGCCCGCGCACTCCGGACCGGGCCAGTTCGCTGGCCTTCAGCAGCAGCACGTTGACGTCCCGCCGGTGCGCATCCACGTCCAGCTCCCCCAGGTCCTGCGGGGTCCCCCGGGTGAGCCGCTCCGTCGTCTCCAGCGCACGACGCAGGTCCGTGTGCACGGGGCGGGCCGCGGGCAGGGTGAGCGCCTCGGTCAGGTACCACAGCAGCTCGTGCAGCTGCCGGACGACCGGGAAGACGTCGAACATGCGGCGGGCCCGCTCCGGTGGCAGGGTGCGCCAGTCCTCTCCGCCGAAGGTGACCTGCGAGACCTTCTGCCCGGCGCCGAAGCAGTCGTACACCGTGCAGCCGCTGAATCCCTCCTGCCTCAGCCGTGCGTGGATACCGCAGCGGTGGTCCTCGCGCAGGTTCCGGCAGGGCCGGCCTGCCTCCTTGTCCACCGCGAAGGCGGCGGAGGCGGTGAACGGCAGGGCGACGCAGCACAGCCCGAAGCACTGGGCGCAGTCACCGCGCAGTCCGGGGCGGCCGGTCTTCGGTTCCGACATGGCGTTCAGCATACGGAACGAGGGACGGGTGCCGGACCATGCCCCCGTCGGCCGGGCTCATCCCGTAAGGCCGGGCACCTCCAGACGGCCGAGCCGCTCGGGGTCGGCGAGAATGTACATGCCGGTGATACGGCCGTCGGTGACGGTGACGGCCATGACCGAGTTGAGCCGGCCCTCGACCACGCTGATGAGGCCCAGGGAGTCGTTGACCACGACCTGCTGCGCGGCCGCGGTATACCGGGCGAACAGGAGCGCCGACTCGGCGACCGCCCTCGCGCCCCGGAGCGCCTTGGACACGGCGGCGCCGCGGACCAGAGTGCCCGCGTCCGCCCTGAGGGTCACGTCCGGGTGGAGGACGGCGAGCAGTGCGTCGAAGTCACCGCCGCGGGCGGCGGCCATGAAGGCGTCGAGCACCTGCTTCTGCCGGCCGAGGTCGGGATCGGACGACGGGGTGGCGTCCCGGACCCGACGACGGGCGCGGCTGGCGAGCTGCCGGGTGGCGGCCGGGCTGCGCTCCACCACCGGGGCGATGTCGTCGAACGGCACGGCGAACATGTCGTGCAGCACGAACGCCAGGCGCTCGTCCGGCTCCAGGTTCTCCAGGACCACCAGCAGGGCCACGCCGACCGAGTCGGTCCGGAGGGCCTCCTGTTCCGGGTCGGCCGGTGCGAGGGGTCCGATCACCGGGTCCGGGACGAAGGTCTCGTCGATCGGCTGCTCCCGGCGCGCGGTGCGCGACCGCAGCAGGTCCAGACAGATCCGGCCGGTCACGGTGGTGAGCCAGCCGCCGAGGTTGGCGATGGTGCCGGGGTCCGTCCGGCCCAGTTTCAGCCAGGCCTCCTGAACGGCGTCGTCCGCCTCGGCCCGCGAGCCGAGCATGCGGTAGGCGACCGCCGTGAGGCGCCCGCGGTGCGCCTCGAAGCGCCGGGCCAGCGCGTCCCGGCCGCCCGCGTCCGCGTCCGCCTGCGCCGCTTCCACTCCGCCGTCCCCTCCTGTCCCGTCCATGCCGTCGCCCGTCACCGGGAGAACAGCTCGAAGGAGACCGCGGGCCGGTCGCCGAACCGCTTGCCCGTCTCCCGGGCGCTTTCCGTCAGGAAGCCGCGCACGTACTCCTCGGGATCCTGGTCGGTCAGTGCCTCGATGTAGGCGCGGTGTTCCAGCAGCGAGCGCACCGCCCTGTCCAGGCCGTCCGTCGCGTCCACGGCGTGGGTGGGGGTGCTGGAGCCCGTCACCGCGACCCAGCGGACCCCGTTCCAGGGTTCGAGGCCCTGCTCGGTCAGTTCCGGGAAGATCCACCGGTTGCCGGCGTCACCGGCCGCGTCGAGCACCGCGCGTCCGACGGCCACGTGGTCCGGGGTGTTCCAGAAGGTGCCGTCCCAGGTGTCGCGGTGGTTCAGGGTGATCACCAGCTCGGGGCGGTGGCGGCGGACCGCGGCGGCGATGTCCCGGCGCAGGGCGGTGCCGTACTCGATGACGCCGTCCCGGTGGTCCAGGAACTCCACCGTCGACACGCCGACCACGGCCGCGCTCGCCCGTTGCTCCCGCTCCCGGACCGGGCCGCACTCGGCGGGGGCCAGGGTGTCGATGCCCGCCTCGCCGCGGGTCGCCAGCACATAGGTGACCTCGCGGCCCGCGTCGGTCCAGGACGCGATCGCCGCCGAGCAGCCGTACTCCAGGTCGTCGGGATGGGCGACCACGGCCAGCGCGCGCTGCCAGTCGTCGGGCATGGGGGCGAGTTGAGTGGGTGTCACCTCGGTCATGCCCGCAGACTAACCTTCACCACCGACAACGCCCCGGGACGCGATACAGCACGCACGGCACACGCGCCGCACACGGCACCCGCGGCGCTCAAGGACTCACACCTCGTCGCGGGCCATCGCCAGCAGCCGGTCCAGTACGCGGGGGCCGCCCGCGCGGATGCCGTCGTGCTCGAACTCGTCGGTGACCCAGGTGCGCAGGCCGCGGATCGCCCGCGCGGTGCGCAGCGAGTGGGCCGTGTCGACGTACATGTCGTCGTGGTAGACGGCCGCCACGGCCGGGACCTCGTTGGCGGCGAGGCGGGCCGGGTCGTACAGGGGCGTCCAGTCGGTGCGGGCGGCGAGCAGTTCGGCGGTCTCGCGCAGCGGGCGCAGCGCGGGGTCGCAGTCGAACATCCAGGGGTGCACGGACTCGCCGGTGAACAGCAGGGGCCCGTCGCCCGCGAGGGCCTTCGCCGCGTCGAACCGCGGGAACTCGGCCCGGACCCGTTCGGCCGACCAGGCGGTGGGCCGGGCGTCCTGGCCGTAGATCGGCTCGTGGACGAGGGCGTACAGGGGATGGCCCGCGTACGAGAGCAGGCCCTGGGCCTGCTCCTGGAACGCGTCGGAGAGCGCCGGGCCCGCCGGGGTGGGGACGAAGGCGTCCTCCAGGAGGTGGTGCAGCCGGTGGCTGCCGTCGCCGCTGCCGAGCATCAGGCCGAGGGACTGGAACGCCTCGACGGTGAGCCGGTAGCCGTTCGGGAGGACGACCTCGCGCTCGAGGAGGTGCTCGGCGATGCGGCGGGCGCGTTCGACGTCCTGCGGGTAGCGGGCGTAGTGGGCGGCGACCTTGCGCTCGATGCGCGGGTAGGCGGCCCGGTAGACGTCGTCGGCGTGGGCGTCCAGGGAGGGCAGGCCGCCCGTGATCACGGCGGTGTCGAGGCCCTCGGGCGCGGTGGAGAGGTAGGCGACGGTGCAGAATCCGCCGAAGCTCTGGCCGAGGACGGTCCAGGGGGCGCCGCCGGTGACCTGCGGGCGGATCGCCTCGCAGTCGCGGACGATCGAGTCGGCGCGGAAGCGGGCGAGGTAGTCGGCCTGCTCGGCGGGGCCGCCGCGCAGCGGGAGCGTCTGCCGGTTGGCGGGGGTGGAGCTGCCGGTGCCGCGCTGGTCGAGCAGCAGGACGCGGTACTCCTTCAGGGCCCGGCCGAGCCAGGACGGCTTCCCGACGAATCGGTTCGCCCCGAATCCGGGGCCGCCCTGGAGGTACAGCAGCCACGGCAGCTCCTGGCCCGCCCGGTCGCCGGCGACGACCTCCCGTGCGTACAGCTCGATCGTCTCCCCCGAGGGCACGTCGTGGTCGAGGGGGACGGTGAAGCGGCGGTCGGTGAGGACGACGCCGGGCTGGCGGTAGCTGACGGTCAACGGGGCTCCCGGGACGAACGGACGGTCGGACCGCGGCCCAGTTCAGCACATGACCGTCCGGCCCTCGGACCCGGGATCACCACGTGCGTACGGGACCCGCTGGTCAGCGGGCCGACAGGCTGGAGCGCCGGACGACGAGTTCCGGTCGCAGCACGACCCTGCGGTGTTCGTGGGGCGCGGTCCCGGTCTCCGTCTCCTCGAGCAGCAGTTCCGCCGCCAGTGCGCCCATCGTGACGGCGGGCTGGCGTACGGAGGTGAGGGGGACGGCCGCGGCGGCGGCGAACTCGATGTCGTCGTAGCCCACGATCGCCAAGTCGTCCGGGACGCCCACCCCGGCCGCGTACATCGCCTGGAGCACGCCGAGGGCGAGCAGGTCGTTGGCGCAGAAGACGGCGGTGGGGCGGTCGGCGAGCCCGAGCAGCCGCGCGCCCGCGTCCCGTCCGGCGGCGACGTCGAGCCGCTCGGTGGGCAGTTCGCGCAGGGCTTGTGGGCCGAGTCCGGCTTCGGCGAGGGCGTTCAGCGCGCCGGTGCGCCGGTCCCTGACCTGGTTCAGACCGGGCGGCCCGCTGACGTAGGCGAGGGACCGGTGCCCCGCGTCGACCAGGTGCCGCACGGCCAGCGCGCCGCCGGCGACGTCGTCCACGGAGACCGAGCACTCGGTGGTGCCCTCCGCGACCCGGTCGACCAGGACGAAGGGGATGCCGTGCCGGCGGAAGGCCTCGATGTTGCGTCCGGTGGCGTCGGCCGGGGTGAGCAGCACGCCCCGTACCCGCTGCTCGGCGAAGAGGGAGAGGTAGTCGGCCTCCTCGCTCGCGTTCTGTGCGCTGTTGCAGACCATCACGCCGAGGCCGGCCGCTCGCGCCGCGCGTTCGGCACCGCGCGCCACGTCGACGAAGAACGGGTTGCCCATGTCGAGGACGAGCAGGCCCATGATCCGGCTGCGGCCCGCGCGCAGCTGCCGCGCGGACTCGCTGCGGACGTAGCCGAGCCGGTCGATGGCGGACAGCACTCGGGCCCGGGTCTCGGCGGCGACCGTGTCCGGGCGGTTGATCACGTTGGAGACCGTGCCGACGGAGACTCCGGCGACGCGGGCGACGTCCTTGATACCCACCGACTGGGCCATCGGGCAGGGACCTCCGAGGAGACGAGGGGCGGAAGGCGAGGGGCGGCCGGTGGTCGTTCACATTACCGGCCCGGCCGCCCCGCGATCGGCGGTGGTCGGGTCGGGCGGGACCGGTCGGCGGTGCGGACGGAAACCGGGCGGAGATCGGGAGGGCGGGGTCAGGCGGGCAGCCGGAAGTCGGCGACGTGCAGCGCCGACGGGGTGGTGCCGGTGGACCGCTCCTGGTACATGACCGACAGCACGCCGTCCTGCGCCGGCCGGGTCTCGTCGATCAGGACCTCGCCGAAGGCGTTCAGACCGGCGCCGTCGTACAGCAGGGTCCAGTCGGTGTGGTCCGAGGCCGCGGAGGCGCCGGCGATCCGGCCGTAGGGGAGGATCGCGTAGGCGTTGTCGTACCGGTCGAGGAGCAGCCGGGTGCGCTGGCTGGAGTGGAGGGGGACGGGGATCTCGGTCTTGCGCCAGGTGCCGGAGGCGGTGCGGCGGACGTGGAAGGCGCGGCCGTTCGCGGTGCGGTCGGCGACGTAGTCGGTGGTGCACTGGCCGAAGCGGCCGGGGACGTAGCTGATGATCGCGTGCGGCCGGCCGGCGGAGTCGGTGGACTGGCTCTCCTGGTTCATCAGGGAGTGGTCCGGGTTCAGCGGGTCGACGACCAGGCCGGGGTCGGTGACGGAGACCCGGTCGGCGGTGCCGGTGGTGGCGACGGCGGTGCCCGCGTCGTTGCGCCAGGTGCGGCCGCGGTCGTCGGAGTAGGCGTAGCCGGTGTCGTGGTTGGTGATGCCGCCGGGGCTGCACATGACGGCGCTGTTCTGCTCCCGCCAGGTGAAGAAGGCGTGCAGGCGGCCTCTTCGGTCGTAGTCGATGCCGTGCAGGTACATGTTGCGGGCGGTGGAGGAGCCGTGCTCGCTGCGATAGGTGCCGGTGGAGGCGGTCCACTCCCCCAGCGCCGTCCAGCGGGTGCCGTCGTACTCGGCCAGCGCGTTGCGCCCGTTGCCCGAGACGCCGGCGCGGTAGCTGAGCTGGAGCCGGCCCTCGGGGGTGGAGACGAACTGGGGGTAGGTGAACTGCGAGGTGAGGGCGAGGCCGTCGAGCGTGGACTGCGGGGCGCCGAAACGGCTCGCGGTCCAGCTGAGCCCGGAGGGGTCGTCCATGAGTCCGGCGGTGGACTTGACGTAGGTGAAGCCGTCGCTGTGGGAGTCCATGTGGAGGTGCAGGCGGCCGTCGGTCCTGGAGACGCCCATGGAGATGACGTTGTGGGAGTCGTCGTAGCGGAGTGTGTGGCCGGCCCTGACGGTCTGCCAGGTGCTTGCACCGAGGGCGCGGCGGCCGACGACGGCGCTGCGGTCGGCGGTGTACCAGACGGCGTACTGGTGGCCCTTGTGGGTCAGCAGGCCGTTCTTCTGGAAGGAGTTGTTGTTGACCAGGCCGTCGTAGGACACGAAGTAGACGGCCCGGTCGTCGAGGGTGGTGCGGCCGGCCGGGGTGACCGACGGGCCGGGGGCGGCGGCGCGGGCGGCGGACCCGCCGAGGGCGGGTCCGGCCACGGTGCCGAGTACGGCTCCGGCCAGCAGGGTGCGTCGTCTCATCTCGGGGCTCCTCGGGTGGGGTCCGTGGTCAGGCGAGGTGGAAGACTTCGGTGAGCGGTTTCATCGCCTCGTCCGGGCGGGCGCCGTCGAGGGTCTCGAAGAGGGGGGCCATCTCCGCCTGCCAGCGGGCGTTGACGTCGGTGGCCTCCATTGCGGAGCGGGCGGCCTCGAAGTCCGGGGTCTCGAGGTAGCCGACGAGGAGGCCGTCGTCGCGCAGGAAGAGGGAGTAGTTGTGCCAGCCGGTGGCCGAGAGCGCCTCGCGCATCTCGGGCCACACGGCGGCGTGACGTTCGCGGTACTCGGCGATCCGGTCCCGGCGGACCTTGAGCAGGAAGCAGACGCGCTGCATGAAGTACCGCTCCTTCGGCGTTTCTTCGGTGAATGCTGACGGAAGCTCGGATCCGGTCGTGCAGGGGGCGGTCGGACAGGGGCGGTCGGACCGACGGGCCCGACTCAGAAGTCGAAGTCGTCGATGTTCTTCGCGTTGAAGACGGTGGGCTTGCCGAGGTTGATCACACCGTCCTTGCCGATGGTGTACTCGCCCATCGCGCCGGCCTCGAAGGTCTCGCCCTCCTTGCCGGTGATCTGACCGGAGGACAGGGCGACGGCGGTGCGCGCGGCGAGTTCGCCGAGCTTCGCCGGGTCCCACAGCTCGAACGCCTCGACGGTGCCGTTCTTGACGTACTTGCGCATGTCGTTGGGGGTGCCGAGGCCGGTCAGCTTGACCTTGCCCTTGTACTTGGAGCCGGACAGGTACTGGGCGGCGGCCTTGATGCCGACGGTGGTCGGGGAGATGATCCCCTTCAGGTTCGGGTACTCCTGGAGCAGGCCCTGGGTCTGCTGGAAGGACTGCTGGGCGTCGTCGTTGCCGTAGGCGACCTTGACCAGCTTGATGTCCTTGTACTTGGGGTCCTCGAGCTCGTCCTTCATGAACTCGATCCAGGCGTTCTGGTTCGTCGCGGTCTGCGCGGCGGAGAGGATCGCGATCTCGCCCTTGTGGTCGATCTGTTCGGCGAGCAGTTGGACCTCGGTACGGCCCAGGTCCTCGCCGCTGGCCTGCGAGACGAAGGCGTTGCGGCAGTCGGCGGTGGTGTCGGAGTCGTAGGTGACGACCTTGATGCCGTTCTTCATGGCCTGCTTGAGCGCGGTGCACAGCGCGCCGGGGTCCTGCGCGGAGACGGCCATGGCGTCGACCTGCTGCTGGGTGAGCGTGTTGACGTAGGAGACCTGGCCGGCGGTGTCGGTGGCGCTGGAGGGGCCGACCTCCTTGTAGCTGGAGCCCAGCTCCTTCAGGGCCTTCTCGCCGCCCTTGTCGGCGCTGGTGAAGTAAGGGTTGTTGACCTGCTTGGGCAGGAAGCCGACGGTCAGGCCCTTCTTGGTGGGCGCGTCGGGGTCGGCCTTGCCGGCCGTGGCCGCCGAGCCGCCGCCCTCGTTCTTGACGTCGTCCTTGGTGGTGCCGCCGCAGGCGGTGGCGGCCAGGGCGAGGGAGGTGACGGCGGCGAGGGCCGCACAGGTCCGGCGGAGGGAGGACTGGCGCATGGTGGATTCCTTACGGGTGAGACGGGCGAGGAGGATTCACGGGGCCGGGGTGGACGCCTTGGACACCGGTGGTGGAGAGGCGGACGCCGGTGGCGAGGCGGCCCGGCGTCCGGCACGTGCGGCGGAGACCTGCCGTGCGACGCGCGGGCCGAGCACGGAGACGACGAGCAGGACGCCGGTGACGACGATCTGCGACTGGGCGGAGACGTTGACGAGGCTCATGACGTTCTGCAGCGCGCCGAGCAGGAAGACGCCCGCGATCGCGCCGCCGAGGGTGCCCTTGCCGCCGTCGAAGTCGATGCCGCCGAGCAGTACGGCGGCGACGACGGAGAGTTCGAGGCCGGTGGCGTTGTCGTAGCGGGCGCTGGCGTAGTGCAGGGCCCAGAAGACTCCGGTGAGGGAGGCCATCAGGCCGGTCAGCGTGAACAGGATCAGCTTCTGCCGCTTGACGCGGATGCCGGCGAACCGGGCCGCCTCCTCGCTGGCGCCGATGGCGAACAGCGACCGCCCGAACGGGGTGGCGTGCAGCGCGACGACGGCGATCGCGAGCAGCGCCAGGAACGGCAGGAGCGCGTACGGGACGAAGGTGTCACCGATGCGTCCGGCGGCGAAGTCCAGGTACTGCGCGGGGAAGTCGGTCACCGCGTCGGAGCCGAGCACGATCTGCGCGATGCCCCGGTAGGCGGCGAGGGTGCCGATGGTGACGGCGAGGGAGGGCAGTCCCAGCCGGGTGACGAGCAGGCCGTTGACCAGACCGCAGACGACGCCGATGAGCAGGCAGACGGGAATGATCGCCTCGATGGTCATGCCCTGGTTCCACAGGGCGCCCATGACCGCGCCGGACAGGCCGGCGGTGGAGGCCACGGAGAGGTCGATCTCGCCGGAGACCACGAGCAGCGTCATGGGCAGGGCGATCAGCGCGATCGGCAGGGTGTTGCCGATCAGGAAGGACAGGTTGAGCGCGTTGCCGAAGCCGTCGACGGTGGTGAAGGACAGCAGCAGGACCACGACGAGCAGGGCGCCCACGACCGTGTCCCACCGCACGGAGGGGGACCGGCGGACGGCGCGCGCGAGAGCGGAGTCAGCCATGGCGGGCGTTCCTCTTCTTCAGGGCGGCGGCCACGCGCAGGGCGACGATCCGGTCGACCGCGATGGCGAGGATGAGCAGGGTGCCGTTGATGGCGAGCACCCATACGGAGCTGACGCCGAGGGCGGGCAGGACGCTGTTGACGGAGGTCAGCAGCAGGGCGCCGAGAGCGGCGCCGTAGACGCTGCCGGAGCCGCCGGTGAAGACCACGCCGCCGACCACGACGGCGCTGACGACGGTGAGTTCGTAGCCGGTGCCGGTGCCGGAGTCGACGTTGCCGAACCGGGCCAGGTACAGCGCGCCCGCGAGGCCCGCGAGGGCGCCGCAGAAGGTGTAGGCGGCGAGGATCCGCTTGCGGACGGGGATACCGGCGAGCCGGGCGGCCTCGGGGTTGGAGCCGAGTGCGTACAGCTCGCGTCCGCTGCCGAAGTGCTTGAGGTAGTAGGCGGTGGCCACGAGGACGGCGAGGGCGATCAGGGCCAGGTAGGGCACGGCCGAGATGCCGCCGGAGCCGAAGTCGACGAATCCGGCGGGGAGGTCGGCGGCGGTGATCTGGCGGGAGCCGACCCAGATGGAGTCGATGCCGCGGATGATGTAGAGGGTGCCGAGGGTGACGACGAGCGCGGGCACCTGGCCGAGGCTGACGAGCAGTCCGTTGAGCAGTCCGAAGCCGATGCCGAGCAGTACCGCCAGCGCGACGGCGACGACCGGGTTCCCGCCGTCCTGGAGATACACGCCGGCGGCGAAGGCGGAGATGCCGAGCGTGGAGCCGACGGACAGGTCGACGTTGCGGGTGATGACCACCAGGGCCTGGCCGGTGGCGACCAGGACCAGGATGGTCGCGTTCAGCAGCAGGTCCTTGATGCCCTGCTCGGACAGGAACTCGCTGTTGCCGGCCTGGGTGACGGCGATCATCACCAGGAAGACCAGCAGGATGGCGAGTTCGCGCACCTTGAACACGCGGTCGACCAGCCGGGTGCCGCTGGACTTCGGCACCTCGACGACGGGGGTGGGGTCGGGGCTGACGACCGTCATGCGGCCCTCCCCGTGGCTGCGGCCATCACGGTTTCCTCGGTGGCGTCGGTGCGGGGGATCTCGGCGGTGAGACGGCCCTCGTGCATCACCAGCACGCGGTCGGCCATGCCGAGGATCTCGGGCAGGTCGGAGGAGATCATCAGCACGGCGACACCGTCGGCGGCGAGCTGGGAGAGCAGCCGGTGCACCTCGGCCTTGGTGCCGACGTCGATGCCGCGGGTCGGCTCGTCCACGATCAGCACCTTGGGTCCGGTGGCGAGCCACTTGGCGAGGACGACCTTCTGCTGGTTGCCGCCCGAGAGCGTGTTGACGGTGTCGGCGATCCGGGCGTACTTGACGTGCAGTCTGACCGCCCAGTCCAGGGAGCGGCTGCGTTCGGCGCCCCGGTCCATCAGGCCGGCGCGGACGGTCGTCCGCAGTCCGGTCAGGCCGATGTTGCGCTCGATGGACATGTCCATCACCAGCCCCTGGGCGCGCCGGTCCTCGGGGACCAGGGCGAGGCCGGCGGCCATGGCGGTGGAGGGAGCGCCGTTGGTGAGCGCGCGTCCGTCGATCTCGACCTCGCCGGCGTCCCAGCGGTCGATGCCGAACACGGCGCGGGCCACCTCGGTGCGCCCGGCGCCCACGAGCCCGGCGAGGCCGACGATCTCGCCGCGGCGCACGTCGAAGGAGACGTCGGTGAAGACGCCCTCGCGGGTCAGCCGGCGCACGCTCAGGGCGATCTCGCCGGGGCGCACCTCCTGCTTGGGGTAGAGCTCCTCGAGGTCGCGGCCGACCATGCGGCGCACCAGGTCGTCCTCGGTCATGCCGTCCAGCGGTTCACTGGCGATCCGGGCGCCGTCGCGCAGGGTGGTGACCCGCCCGCAGATCTCGAAGATCTCCTCCAGGCGGTGGGAGATGAACAGGACCGCCGCGCCCTGTTCGCGCAGGGTGCGCACGACGCCGAAGAGGCGGGCGACCTCGCTGCCGGTGAGGGCGGCGGTCGGCTCGTCCATGATCAGGACGCGGGCGTCGAAGGAGAGCGCCTTGGCGATCTCGACGATCTGCTGGTCGGCGATGGACAGGCCGCGGGCCGGGCGGTCGGGGTCGAGTGCGACGCCGAGCCGCCGCATCAGGGCGGCGGTCGCGGTGCGGGTGGCCTTGTGGTCGATCCGGCCGAGAGCACGCCTGGGCTGCCGGCCCATGTAGATGTTCTCGGCGATCGACAGGTCGGGGAAGAGCGTGGGCTCCTGGTAGATCACGGCGATGCCGGCGTCGCGGGCGTCGCCGGGCCCGTGGAAGAGGACGGGCGCGCCGTCGAGCAGCACCTGGCCGGCGTCCGGCCGGTGCACTCCGGCGAGCGTCTTGATGAGGGTCGACTTGCCGGCTCCGTTCTCGCCGGCGAGGGCGTGCACCTCGCCGGGGAACAGGTCCAGGGAGACGTCCCGCAGGGCGCGGACCGCGCCGAAGGACTTGGAGATGTCCCTCAGTGCGAGAACCGGGGCGGCCGGACCCGTGTCGGACGGGTGGGTCATGAGGGCTCCTCGACGACGTCCGGCGGGGCGGCCCTCGCGGCGTCGTGAAAGGTTTCAACTGGGTTGCCGGGACGTTAGGCGCGCGGCGCATGTCACGTCAATGGGTCCCGGTCGAAAAAGTTTCGACAGCTTCGGATCACGCCCTGGTCACGAAGGGCGGTCTTGGCCGGAGGGGTTGACACCCCTTCGGGGGCACCATAGTTTCCCGTCCTGAATCGTTTCACTCCGTGGTCGATAGGACCCGATGTCACAGGAGCCCTGACGTGACCGAGCTCGCCGCGGCGAAGGCCGCTCTCAAGACACAGGCCGTCGAGACGCCGTCGTGGGCGTACGCCAATTCGGGGACCCGTTTCAAGGTGTTCGCACAGCAGGGTGTGCCCCGCACCCCGCAGGAGAAGCTGGACGACGCGGCCAAGGTGCACGAGTTCACGGGAGTGGCGCCCTCGGTGGCGCTGCACATTCCGTGGGACAAGGTCGACGACTACACCGCGCTGGCCGAGCACGCCGAGGACCGCGGTGTGCGGCTCGGCACGATCAACTCCAACACCTTCCAGGACGACGCCTACCGGCTCGGCAGTGTCTGCCACCCGGACGCGGCGGTCCGCCGCAAGGCCGTGGACCATCTCCTGGAGTGCGTCGACATCATGGACACGACCGGTTCGACGGACCTGAAGCTGTGGTTCGCCGACGGTACGAACTATCCCGGCCAGGACGACATCCGTGCCCGGCAGGACCGGCTCGCCGAAGCTCTCGCGGAGGTGTACGAGCGGCTCGGTGAGGGGCAGCGGATGCTGCTGGAGTACAAGTTGTTCGAGCCGGCGTTCTACACGACGGACGTCCCGGACTGGGGCACCGCGTACGCGCACTGCCTGAAGCTCGGGCCGCGTGCCCGGGTCGTCGTCGACACGGGTCACCACGCGCCGGGCACCAACATCGAGTTCATCGTCGCGACACTGCTGCGCGAGGAACGGCTCGGCGGGTTCGACTTCAACTCGCGCTTCTACGCCGACGACGACCTGATGGTGGGTTCCGCCGACCCGTTCCAGCTGTTCCGGATCATGCACGAGGTGGTGCGCGGGGGCGGGTTCACGTCCGGGGCCGCGTTCATGCTCGACCAGTGTCACAACATCGAGGCGAAGATCCCGGCGATCATCCGGTCGGTGATGAACGTGCAGGAGGCCACGGCGAAGGCGCTGCTCGTCGATGCGGAGGCGCTGGCCGCTGCGCAGGCCTCCGGCGATGTGCTGGGTGCCAACGCCGTGCTGATGGACGCGTACAACACGGATGTGCGGCCGTTGCTGCGGGAGGTCCGCGAGGAGATGGGGCTGGACCCCGACCCCGTCGGGGCGTACCGGCGGTCCGGGTGGGCCGAGAGGATCGTCGCGGAGCGGGTGGGCGGGGAGCAGGCGGGATGGGGGGCGTAGGCGGCTGCTCGTTTTCTGTTCGTCGCGGACCGCGGGCCGGATGTGGCCGGCCGCGCCCACGCGGCGGTAGCCGCACATGGGCACTTCCCCGCGCCCCTGAAGGGGCGCGCTTTCCCCTACGTCTCTTGGATAAGGACTGAGGTTCATGTCTACCCACCCCGCAGCCGACGCCCTCCTCGCCCGTTCCCACCGCCTCGGTGCCGACCCCCGCAACACCAACTACGCCGGCGGGAACACCTCCGCCAAGGGCACCGCGACCGACCCCGTCACCGGGGGTGATGTGGAGCTGATGTGGGTCAAGGGGTCCGGTGGGGATCTCGGGACACTGACCGGGGCGGGGCTCGCCGTGCTGCGGCTGGACCGGCTGCGGGCGCTGACCGACGTCTATCCCGGGGTCGACCGCGAGGACGAGATGGTCGCCGCGTTCGACTACTGCCTGCACGGCAAGGGCGGTGCGGCGCCCTCGATCGACACGGCGATGCACGGGCTGGTCGAAGCCCCGCACGTGGACCATCTGCACCCCGACTCCGGCATCGCGCTCGCCTGTGCGGCCGACGGGGAGAAGCTGACCGCCGAGTGTTTCGGTGACACCGTCGTATGGGTGCCGTGGCGACGGCCCGGTTTCCAGCTCGGTCTGGACATCGCCGCCGTGAAGGAGGCCAACCCGCGGGCCGTCGGGTGCGTCCTGGGCGGGCACGGGATCACGGCGTGGGGCGACACGTCCGAGGAGTGCGAGCGCAACTCGCTGCACATCATCCGCACCGCCGAGCGGTTCCTCGCCGAGCGGGGCCGGCCGGAGCCGTTCGGGCCGGTGCTCGACGGGTACGAGCCGCTGCCCGAGGCCGAGCGCCGGGAGCGGGCGGCGGCTCTCGCACCGTACGTGCGGGCCGTCGCCTCGCAGGACCGGCCGCAGGTCGGGCACTTCGACGACTCCGAGGCCGTACTGGACTTCCTGGCCCGCGCCGAGCACCCCCGGCTGGCCGCGCTCGGCACCTCCTGCCCGGACCACTTCCTGCGCACCAAGGTCCGGCCGCTCGTCCTCGACCTGCCGCCGTCGGTCCCGACGGACGAGGCCGTGGCCCGGCTGGAGGAGCTGCACGCCGCCTACCGCGAGGAGTACGCCGCCTACTACGCGGCCCACGCCACGCCCGACTCCCCCGCCATGCGCGGCGCCGACCCGGCGATCGTGCTGGTGCCGGGCGTGGGCATGTTCAGCTTCGGCAAGGACAAGCAGACCGCGCGCGTGGCCGGCGAGTTCTACGTCAACGCGATCAACGTGATGCGCGGTGCCGAGGCGGTCTCGACGTACGCGCCGATCGAGGAGTCGGAGAAGTTCCGCATCGAGTACTGGGCCCTGGAGGAGGCGAAGCTCCGGCGGATGCCGGAGCCGAAGCCGCTCGCCACCCGGGTGGCGCTGGTCACCGGGGCCGGAAGCGGGATCGGGAAGGCGATCGCGCGGCGGCTGGCGGCCGAGGGCGCCTGTGTCGTCGTGGCGGACCTGAACGGGGACAACGCGGCCGCGGTCGCCGAGGAACTGGGCGGTCCGGACAAGGCCGTCGCGGTGAGAGCGGACGTGACGTCGGAGGAGCAGATCGAGGAGGCGTTCCGGGCGGCGGTGCTCGCGTTCGGCGGGGTCGACCTGGTGGTGAACAACGCCGGGATCTCGATCTCCAAGCCGCTCCTGGAGACGTCCGCGAAGGACTGGGACCTCCAGCACGACATCATGGCCCGCGGTTCCTTCCTCGTCTCCCGCGAGGCGGCCCGCGTGATGATCGCGCAGCGACTGGGCGGCGACCTCGTCTACATCGCGTCCAAGAACGCGGTGTTCGCCGGTCCGAACAACATCGCCTACTCGGCCGCCAAGGCCGACCAGGCCCATCAGGTACGGCTTCTCGCAGCCGAGTTGGGTGAGCACGGCATCCGGGTCAACGGCGTCAACCCGGACGGTGTGGTGCGCGGCTCGGGCATCTTCGCCGGCGGGTGGGGTGCGCAGCGGGCGGCGGTGTACGGGGTGCCGGAGGAGAAGCTGGGCGAGTTCTACGCGCAGCGCACGCTGCTGAAGCGGGAGGTGCTGCCCGACCATGTCGCGGCCGCCGTCTTCGCGCTGACCGGCGGTGACCTCACCCACACCACCGGCCTGCACGTCCCGGTCGACGCCGGCGTCGCCGCCGCGTTCCTACGATGAACGCCGGTGCGCGGCCGTACGCGGCGGTCGACCTCGGCGCGTCCAGCGGGCGCGTCATGGTCGGCCGCGTGGGCCCCGACAGTCTGGAGCTGACCGAGGTCCACCGCTTCGCGAACCGGCCGGTGCGGGTGCCCGAGGGGCTGCGCTGGGACGTGCTCGGACTGTACGCCGGAGTGCTGGAGGGGCTGCGGGAGGCGGGCGACGGGCTCGTGTCCGTCGGTGTCGACGGCTGGGCCGTGGACTACGGTCTGCTGGACGCGGACGGGGCACTGCTGGGCAACCCGGTGCACTACCGTGACCGCCGTACGGAGGGGGTCGCGGAGAAGGTGTGGGCGAGCGTCCCCGCCGGGGAGCTGTACGCGGCGACCGGTCTGCAGTACGCGCCGTTCAACACGCTGTACCAGTTGACGGCGGCCCGTGGCACAGCCCAACTGGCGCAGGCCAGACGGCTGCTGCTGATCCCGGACCTGCTGACGTACTGGCTCACCGGTGAGCAGGGCACGGAGCTGACCAACGCCTCGACCACGCAGTTGATCGACCCGCGCACCCGCGACTGGTCCCACGGCGTCGCCGAGCGCCTCGGCATCGACCTCTCCCTCTTCGCACCGCTGCGGCACCCCGGGGACCCGGCCGGGGAGCTGCGGCCCGAGGTGCTGGAGGAGACCGGTCTGGCCGGGCCCGTCGCGGTGACGGCGGTCGGCTCGCACGACACGGCGTCCGCGGTGGCCGCCGTCCCCGCCACCGGCGAGCGGTTCGCCTACATCTGCACCGGCACCTGGTCCCTGGCCGGCCTCGAACTGGACGCTCCGGTCCTGACCGAGGAGAGCCGCGCCGCCAACTTCACCAACGAGCTGGGGCTGGACGGAACGGTCCGGTACCTGCGCAACATCATGGGCCTGTGGCTGCTCCAGGAGTGCGTACGGGCCTGGGGCGGACCGGACGCCCTGGGGGCGCTGCTGCTGGAGGCGGCGAAGGTGCCCGCGCTGCGGTCGGTGGTGGACGCCGGGGACGCGGCGTTCCTGGCGCCGGGGCGGATGCCGGAGCGGATCGCCGAGGCCTGCCGGACCTCGGGGCAGCCGGTGCCCGGTTCCCCCGCCGAGATCACCCGCTGCATCCTCGACTCGCTCGCGCTCGCGCACCGCAGGGCCGTCGGGGACGCCCAGCGGCTCGCCGGGCGGGCGGTCGACGTCGTGCACATCGTGGGCGGCGGCACCCGCAACGCCCTGCTGTGCCAGCTGACCGCGGACGCCTGCGGGCTGCCGGTGGTGGCCGGCCCGACCGAGGCGGCCGCGCTGGGCAACGTCCTCGTGCAGGCCCGTGCGCACGGGCCGGCCGGCGACCTGGCCGGGATGCGGCGCCTGCTCACCCGTACCCAGCCGCTGACCCGGTACGAACCGCGCGGCGGCACGCGGCGGTGGGAGGCCGCACAGGCCCGGCTCACGTAGGGCCTGCCCCGAGCGGACCCCCCCGGATCCGCCGGACGGGCCACGGCCCCCTCGGGGGTCTCCCCGCGCGAGCGACCGCGCACTACCCTGCACTCACCCGATGTTCGATCCACAAGGAGCCGCGATGCGTGTCGCCCTGTTCCTGACCTGCGTCAACGACACGCTCTATCCCGACACCGGGCGCGCGGTGGTGAAGCTGCTGACCAGGCTCGGCGTCGAGGTCGACTTCCCGATGGCGCAGACCTGCTGCGGGCAGGCGCACTACAACACCGGGTACCGGCACGAGGCCGAGCCGATGGCCCGGCGTTTCTCCGAGGTCTTCGGGGACTACGAGGCGATCGTGACGCCCTCCGGGTCGTGCGGGGCGATGGTGCGGGAGCTGTATCCGCGGATGGGCGAGCGGGCCCGTGCGGAGGGACGCGGGGGCGGCCTCGCGGCCACGCTGGCGCCGGTGGTGCCGAAGACGTACGAACTCACCGAGTTCCTGGTGGACATCCTGGGGGTGACGGACGTCGGCGCGTACTACCCGCACACGGTGACCTACCACCCGACCTGCCACGGGCTGCGTTCCCTGGGACTCGGCGACCGGCCCCGGCGTCTCCTCGAGGCGGTGAAGGGGCTGGAGCTGGTCGAACTGCCGGGGGCCGACGAGTGCTGCGGCTTCGGCGGCACGTTCGCACTGAAGAACCCCGACGTCTCCGCGGCGATGGGCGCCGACAAGGTGCGCAACGCCGAGTCGACGGGCGCCGAGGTGCTGTGCGCGGCGGACAACTCGTGCCTGATGCACATCGGGGGGACGATGACCAGGCTGCGGACCGGCATGCGGCCGGTGCACCTCGCGGAGATCCTGGCGCGCACGGAAGAGGAGGCGGCGGCCGTATGAGCGGAACGTTCGTCGGAATGCCGGCCTTTCCCCGGGCCGCGCGGGAGGCGGTGCGCGACGCCACCCTGCGCGGCAACCTCCGGCACGCCACGCACACCATCCGGGCCAAACGGGCGAAGGCCGTCGCCGAGGTGTCGGACTGGGCACAGCTGCGGGAGGCCGGCAAGCAGATCAAGGACCACACGCTCCGTCACCTGGACCACTACCTCGTGCAGTTGGAGGAGTCGGTGACGGCCGCGGGCGGCACGGTCCACTGGGCCGCCGACGCCGCCGAGGCCAACCGGATCGTGACCGGACTCGTCAAGGAGACGGGCGAGTCGGAGGTCGTCAAGGTCAAGTCGATGGCCACGCAGGAGATCGAGCTCAACGAGGCCCTCGAGGCGGCGGGCATCCGCGCCTACGAGACCGATCTGGCCGAGCTGATCGTGCAGTTGGGCAAGGACCGGCCCTCGCACATCCTCGTCCCCGCGATCCACCGCAACCGCGGGGAGATCCGGGACATCTTCGCCCGTGAGATGAGCGGCTGGGGCCGCCCGGCGCCCGAGGGCCTCACCGACACGCCCGCCGAACTCGCCGAAGCCGCGCGGTTGCACCTGCGGGAGAAGTTCCTGCGCGCCAAGGTCGGCATCTCCGGGGCCAACTTCATGGTCGCCGAGACCGGCACGCTGGTGGTGGTGGAGTCCGAGGGCAACGGGCGGATGTGCCTGACCCTGCCGGAGACGCTGATCTCGGTCGTCGGCATCGAGAAGATCATCCCGACCTGGCAGGACCTGGAGGTGTTCCTGCAGACCCTCCCGCGTTCCTCGACCGCCGAGCGCATGAACCCGTACACGTCCACCTGGACCGGCACCGCCGACGAGGACGGCCCGCGCGCCTTCCACCTCGTCCTGCTGGACAACGGCCGCACCGACACGCTCGCCGACGAGGTCGGCCGCCAGGCGCTGCGCTGCATCCGCTGCTCGGCGTGCCTGAACGTCTGCCCGGTCTACGAGCGGGCCGGCGGCCACGCCTACGGCTCCGTCTACCCGGGCCCGATCGGCGCCATCCTCAGCCCTCAACTACGGGGTACGGCAAGCGAGATCGACGCCTCCCTGCCGTACGCCTCGTCGCTGTGCGGGGCCTGCTACGAGGTGTGCCCGGTGGCCATCGACATCCCCGAGGTGCTGGTGCATCTGCGGGAACGGATCGTGGAGGGCGGCCAGGTCGTCCGGGGCGGCAACAAGGTCGTGCTCCAGCCCGCGAAGGGGCACGCCGCCGAGCGCGCCGCGATGCGCGCGGCCCGCTGGGCGTTCTCCCACCCGGGCGCGCTGCGCACCGGCCAGCGCCTCGCCTCCCGCACCCGGCGCCTCCATCCGCGCACCCTGCCGGGCCCCGGCCGGGCGTGGAGCGGCACCCGGGACCTTCCGGCGGTGCCCGCGGAGCCCTTCCGCGACTGGTGGCAGCGCACACACGGCAAGGGCGGCCCCGCCCTGCCGAGGACGACGCCCGGTGCCGGGACGCCGGCGAAGGACAGTGCCGCGGACAAAGCCGAGGACAAGGGTGGTGACCGGTGAGCAGCAGGGAACGGATCCTGGGCCGGGTGCGGCGCGCCCTCGCCGACGTCCCGCGCGGCGACGAGACTCCCCCCGCGCCTGAACGGCCCGGGAGGTACCCCCCCTACGAGCGGGCGGTCACCCGCGACTACCTGCGTGAGCACGGTGACCGCACCCCCGCGCAGACGCTGGACCTCCTCGCCGGGAACCTCGCCGACTACCGGGCGGTCGTCCACCGCACCGACGCCGGCCACCTGGTCGAGGTCGTCGCCGGGCTCCTGGTCTCGCGCGGCTCCTCGTCGGTCCTCGTCCCGCCGGGGCTGGACGAGAGCTGGCTCGCGGGGAGCGACGTGAGACGGATCGCGGACCGGGCGGAGAACACCCCGCACGAACTGGACCGGGTCGACAGCGTGGTCACCGCCTGCGCGGTCGCCGTCGCCGAGACCGGCACGATCGTCCTCGACGGCTCCCCCGACCAGGGCCGCCGCCGGATCACCCTCGTCCCGGACCACCACATCTGTGTCGTCCGCGCCGCGCAGGTCGTCCCCTCCGTCCCGTACGCCCTCGAACGCCTCGACCCGGCGCGTCCCCTCACCTGGATCTCCGGTCCCTCGGCGACGAGCGACATCGAACTCGACCGGGTGGAGGGCGTCCACGGCCCGCGCGTCATGGAGGTCGTCCTGGTCGACTGACTCCGCTCCTCTCCGGTTCCTCCGGGACGCGTCGCGCCGTCCTCGGCGGGGTGGCCGTCACGCTGCTCTCGTCGGCGGGCGCCGCGTTCCTGGCCCTGCGGCGGGTCGGCCGGGCCGGCACGCGGCGTCCCGGGGCACGGCGGTTTCTGGCCTGCGCGGCACTGTTCGCGGGCTCCGTGGGGGTTCCTCGTGATGATGACAGGGGAGGTGAACAAGCGCTTAGATAGCTGCGTCAGCCAGTGCTCAGTCCGTACTCGGTCCATGCCGCCCCGAGCTGGAGGCCCAGGTGTTCACTTCCGTCGACGACGTCTTGGCGCGACTCGCCGAGGCGGGCTATCTGGCGTCGCCCGCGGTGGCCACGACCGTCTTCCTCGCCGACCGGCTCGGGAAGCCGCTGCTGGTGGAGGGCCCCGCCGGGGTCGGCAAGACGGAGCTGGCCAAGGCGGTGGCCCAGGTCGCCGGGGCCCGGCTGGTGCGTCTGCAGTGCTACGAGGGCGTCGACGAGTCCCGGGCCCTGTACGAGTGGAACCACGCCAAACAGCTGCTGCGCATCAGCGCCGGCCGGGACGAGACGTGGGACGAGGCGCGTACGGACATTTTCAGCGAGGAGTTCCTGCTGCCGCGTCCGCTGCTGACGGCCATCCGCGGGAACGATCCCAAGGTGCTGCTGATCGACGAGACCGACAAGGCGGACGTCGAGGTCGAGGGGCTGCTGCTGGAGGTGCTCAGCGACTTCCAGGTGACCGTTCCCGAACTCGGCACGGTCACCGCGAGCCGCCGCCCCTTCGTCGTCCTCACCTCGAACGCGACGCGTGAACTGTCCGAGGCGCTGCGCCGCCGCTGCCTGTTCCTGCACATCGGCTTCCCCGACGCGGAGCTGGAACGGCGGATCGTCCGGCTGAAGGTGCCGGGGATCGACGCGGCGCTGGCCGAGTCGGTGGTGCGGGTGGTCGGGGCGCTGCGCGCGATGGACCTGCGCAAGGCGCCGTCGGTGGCCGAGACCGTCGACTGGGCCCGCACCTTGCTGGCGCTCGGCGCCGGCACGCTGGACGAGGCGGTCGTACGGGACAGCCTGGGCGTGATCCTCAAGCACCAGGACGACATCCTGAAGGCCGAGGCCAAACTCGACCTGGACGCCGTGTGAACGCCACCGCGGACCTCACCGCCCGGCTGACCGGCCTCGTCGACGCGCTCCGCGCGCACGGTGTGCGCATCGGCACCGGTGAGACCGTGGACGCGGCCCGGGCGACCCGGGAACTGGGGCTCGCGGACCGGGAGTCGCTCCGTGAGGGCCTGGCCGCGACCCTGCTGCACACCACGGGTCAACGCCCGGTGTTCGACGCGGTCTTCGACCTGTACTTCCCCCGCCGGGTCGGCGCGCCCGAAGGCCGCACGGACCCCGCGGACCGTGCGGCTCTGCGCGAGCGGCTGGCGGCGGCGCTCGCCGCCGATGACACGGCGCTGATGGCCCGGTTGGCGATGGAGGCGGTCGACGGCTTCGGCGGATACGGGAGTTCACCGGCGTCGGACGGCTGGTCGTCGTACCAGACATTGGACCGGCTGCGCCCGCAGACGCTGCTCGCGCGGGTCCGGGACGAGGTACGGGCCCGGGACGGCGCGGCGGGGTTCGGCGACCGGCTGCTGGAGGACGAGATCCGGCGCCGCATCGAGGAGTTCCGCCGGATGGTGGCCGCGGAGGCGCGGCGCCGGGTCGCCGAACGGCGGGACCGGGACGAGATCGCCCGGCGTGCGGTGGCCCCGACGGCCGACCGCGTCGACTTCCTGTTCGCCGGGAAGGACCGGCTGGCCGAGCTGCGCCGGACGGTGCAGCCACTGGCCCGCAAGCTGGCGACCCGGCTGGCCGCCCGCCGCCGCAGGGCCGCCCGCGGCAGCATCGACCTGCGGCGCACCCTGCGCGGTTCCCTGTCGACGGGCGGGGTGCCGATGCGTCCCGTGCTGCGTCGGCGTCGGCCCGCGCGGCCCGAACTGGTGCTGCTGTGCGATGTGTCGGGGTCGGTTTCCGGGTTCTCCGACTTCACGATGCTGCTGGTGCAGGCGCTGCACGACCAGTTCGGCAAGGTGCGGGTGTTCGCCTTCGTCAACCGGATCGACGAGGTGACCGGGCTGCTGGTGCACGGCGCCGCCGACCCGGACGGCCTCGGCGCCCGCATCCGCGGGGAGGCCGCGGTCACCGGCTGGCACGGCAGCAGCGACTACGGCGCCGCCCTGGGCGAGTTCACCGAACGGTATGCCGGGGCCGTGGGCTCACGGACCACCGTGTTCGTCCTCGGCGACGCCCGCACCAACATGGGCGACCCGAACCTCCCGGCCCTCGGCGAGCTGGGCCGGCGTGCCCGCCGCGTCCACTGGTTGAACCCCGAGCCGCGCTCCCGTTGGGGCACCGGCGACTCGGCGGCCCTCGAGTACGCCGGGCTGGTCGGCATGCACGAGTGCCGTACCGTACGCCAGTTGAGCGACCTGATCGGACGGCTGCTGCCGGTATGACGTCCGCGGCCGCACACCTCGGGTTCAGGCGGGCGAGCGGTGCGCGGTGTACAACAGGTATTGCCAGTCCATGACCAGGTGCCCTCCCCGATCCCCCGGTCGTGACGGCGGGCGAGTCCGGCCAGGCCGGTGCCGCCGGAATCGCCGCGTTTCCGGTTCCCGCCGCCACATCGAGCACCCGGTTCCCGGACCCCACGCCGGCCGCCTCGACCAGTTCCCTGCCCAGCTCCGGGATGAGCTCGGCGGCCACGGAGGGGTAAGCACCCCGGGCCCACATCGCCCGGTGCTTGGCCTTCAACGCCCGATCGGCCTCGGTCCCCTCGATCACCTTCGCCGTGCCGCCCTCCTCACCGCATGCCCTGCCCGGCGCGCTCTAGCCGTCGGAGGGCCGGTCGGCGGCCTTCGCGTAGCTCTGCGCCATGGCGCCCGCGAAGTCGTACACCACGACCTGTTGCTCGCCGACGACCCAGGCGTCGTGGCCGGGTGTGCAGACGAAGACGTCGCCGGGGCCGACCTCGCTCTCGGCGCCGTCGTCCATGCGGATGCGCAAGCGGCCCTGGAGGACGTAACCGTTGTGGTGGATCCGGCAGCTCGGTGTTCCGGCGATCGGTCCGACGGACTCGGACCAGCGCCATCCGGGCTCGAAGACGGCCACGGCGAAGTCCAGCCCGGTCATGTGGACGGCCTCGAGGTGGCCCCCGGGAAAGTCCCGCCGCTCGTCCGGCTTGTCCAGTGTCTTGATCTCCAGCATGTCCCTGCTCCTTCCGGCCGTCGCTCTGCGCGGCCGGGGCCGGTCTCCGTCCGTCCGCGCGGCGCCGGCGGGGGTCTCGGCCCACCATTCCATCGTCAGTCCGTCAAGACGGGTACGCCATTCGAGTGACGGGGCCAGTACCGGTACGTCCCGGGGCCGCCCGGCGGGTCACACGTGTCCGATTCGTTCAAGAGAAGAGGGACGGTGTCCCGCTACCGTCGCTGCGATGAAGAGCACCGGCAGGGAATCGCGCCACCTCAGCATCCGCATCGACCGCACCGTCGCCGATGTCTACGCCTATGCTTCACAACCGGCCAACCTGCCCGCATGGGCCCATGGCCTGGGAGGCTCCCTCGAAAGAATCGATGACCAATGGGTCGCGAAGTCCTCCCCCATGGGCCGGGTGGTGGTCGCCTTCGCACCACGCAATGAATGGGGTGTACTCGACCACGACGTCACGCTGCCTTCGGGGGAGACCGTCCACAACCCGGTCCGGGTGCTCGTCGACGGTTCGGGGAGCGAGGTGGTGTTCACCCTCCGCCGGCAGCCGGGGACGAGCGACGCCGCATTCGAGCGTGACGCCCGCACGGTCGCCGCCGACCTGGCACGGCTCAAGGAGTTGATGGAGTCCTCCTAGGCACGGGGGCCGCAGAGGAGGGCGAAGCGCGCCGCGTCGATGTTGCCGCCGGAGAGGATCAGTCCGACCTTGTTCGGGAGACGGCCGGCGCGTCCGGTGAGGAGCGCTGCCAAGGGAGTGGCGCCGCTCGGCTCGAGGACGATCTTCAGCCGCTCGAAGGCGAACCGCATGGCGTCCCTGATCTCGTCGTCGCCGACCAGGACGATCCCGTCCAGGAGCCGCTGGTTGACGGAGAACGTCAGTTCGCCCGGGGTGGGCAGTGCCTGGCCGTCGGCGATGGTGCGCGGGACCGGGACGCTCACGCGGTGTCCCGCCTCCAGGGACCGCTTGGTGTCGTCGCCCGCCTCGGGCTCGACCCCGGTCACCCGCGTCCCGGGGTGCAGGCCCTTGACCGCGGTGGCGCTTCCGGCGATCAGCCCGCCGCCGCCGACCGGTGCGATGAGCGCATCCAACTCTCCGGCTTCTTCGATGAGTTCGAGAGCCGCCGTGCCCTGTCCCGCGATGACGTGCGGATGCTCGTAGGGCGGGATGAGCGCCAGGCCGCGCTCTGCGGCCAGGGCTTCCGCGACGGCGACCCGGTCGCCGGTGTACCGGTCGTACGTGACGATCTCCGCGCCGTACGCCTCGGTGGCCGCCCGCTTCGACGGCGGGGCGTCGTCGGGCATGACGATGACGGCCGTGGTGCCGAGTTCCCGCGCGGCCAGGGCGACGGCCTGGGCGTGGTTGCCGGAGGAGTAGGCGGCGATGCCCAGGGACAACTGCTCGGGGGTGAGCCGGGAGGCCGCGTTGTAGGCGCCCCGGAACTTGAAGGCGCCCACGCGCTGGAAGTTCTCGCACTTCAGGTGGACCTCGGCGCCGACCAGCGCGTCCAGAGTGCGGGAGCGCAGCACGGGGGTGCGATGGGCGACGCCGGCGAGCCGTTCGGCGGCGGCACGGACGTCGTCGAGGGTGACCGGCGGGGTGGTGGTCGTCACGCGGTGCCTCCGGGGGGAGTCGTGGTCGTGTCGGCTGCGTCCGTGGGATCGGTGGGGGCGTCGGCCGGTGCGTCGGCCGTTGCTCTGGCCCGGGAGAGGTAGTGGTAGGCGGAGGCCCGGGAGATGCCGAGCCGGGAAGCGACCTGTTCCACCGCGCGGCGCACGGCGAAGACGCCGCGGGCATCGAGGTCGCGAAACAGCCGTACGCGCTCCGCCCGGTCGAGCTCCACCCAACTGCGGTGCTGCCGCAGCCGGTGGGCGTCGACGATGGCCTCGACCACGGAATCGATGTCGTCGCCGAAGGTGGTCGTCGGCGGTTGGGCCGGGGCGGCGCCGATCCCGGCGAGCGCTCCGAGCAGGGTGTGCGCCTGACCGACCGCGGTGACGTCGACGTTGACGCACAGGGCTCCGAAGACCGCGCCCGTGGAGTCCCGCAGGACCATGGTGGAGGACTTCACCATGGTCCCGTCGCCGGTCCGGGTGAGGTAGTTGAGCTCGTCGGCCGCCCGGTCGCCCCGGGCGAGCATCCGCATGCCGATCTCGCTCATCGCCCCGCCCACCGTCCGCCCGGTCACCGATCCGGCCACGGCGGCCACCGACCCCTCCGGGTGCCGGTAGTCGTGCAGCACCACCTCGCACACGGGCCCGAAGGTCGCCGCGATCCCTTCGGTCACGGGCGCCAAGGCCGCCAGGATCGCGTCCCGTTCGGCCTCCAGGGCACGGTCGCCGTGCGTGATCCGGGCAGCGGGCATGGGTGGTTCCTCCTCGGCCGACTCAGCCCTCTTAGATTATACGTCCAACTGCTGGACCAACAGTCCAGACCGCCGCCCGGCCTTCACCCGGCCGGGCGGCGGTACGGTGCCCGGCTCCGGCCGTCACCCGTCGTCGGCCTCACCCAGCCACTGCACCAGTGAGACGCGGGCGCGGGCGACCCGCGAGCGCACCGTGCCGATCGGGCAGCCGGTGACGAGGGCGGCCTCCGCGTAAGGGAGACCGAGCATTTGCGTGAGGACGAACGCCTCCCGCCGGTCGTCGGGGAGCGCGTCCAGCAGTTCCGCGAGGACGACGCCGTCGTCGAAGCCCGGCAGATCACGCGGCTGGTTGCGTTCGACGACCGCCTCCCAGTCCGCCGCGTCCGACAGGCGGGGACGGACGGAGCTGTGACGGATGCCGTCGATCACGGCTCGGCGGGCGATCGTCAGCAGCCAGGTACGGGCCGACGAGCGGCCCTCGAACCGGTGCAGGCTGCTCAGGGCCCGCAGGAACGTGTCCTGAGCCAGGTCGTCGGCGCTCTGCGGGTCGGCGCCGAGGAACGTCACGTAGCGGCGGACGTCCGGGTGCAGAGCACGTACGAAATGCTCCACGGCCTCGGCGTCTCCGCCGCGGGCGGCGAGCGCCCAGGCGGTGATCGACTCCTCTTTCGGCTGTTTCCGTGGGGGGAGCAGGGCAACAGTGCTCACCTGCGACTGTCCTTCCGGGAGTTCCGGCACCGGCGGCCGAATCCGCGTCGGCGCGTCGCGCCGTCGGCGTACGCGGGCAGCGGTACGGCGCGGCCGTGTCCGTGGGACACCGCGGGCGCGACCGGCTCGGCGGGCCCGACGGCCCGACGCGTGCGGCACGACGGTGCCGGTGAGGGGTTGGGTGGCGGCCGGGCACGGAAGTGCGCGGCCGGTGCCCGAGGCGGGAACACCGGCGGCCGACGGCTCGACCGTGGTGTCGATCCGTCGGCGCGTCGGGTTCCGGGAGGCCTCGGGGAACCGGCTGTCGTCAGACGACAGCGACCCCGGCTGGCGGACCCCGAGTGGTGATCGTGTGGGTGAGGAGGAGCCGGCGCGGCACCCGGTCCCGGCCGGCGCGGCGCGCGCGGACGCGTGGGCGGTCCGGCGGTGCGGGCAACCGCAGCAGCAGTCCACGCAGCGGCGCGAACAGCCCGCCGGCGAAGGCCCGCAGGACGCGGAACACGGCACGTTCGCCCCGCGCGAGCCAGAGGGCGCACACCAGCGCGGCCAGCAGGTGGGCGGCGAGCATCCCGGTCGACGACATGCCGTCCGCGGCCGTGGAGTGCACGGCGTGGTCGGCATGGGCGGCGTACGCGGAATGCGGGCTGTCCGCCGTCCCGCCGCCCATGCCGTGCCCCGTGCCGTCACCCGGGAAGTGGTGGGGCGCGGCGTGCTGACGCATCAGCAGGTTGCCCAGCCCGCGCTCGAGCAACGAACCTCCACCCGCGGGGTCCGGGTGGACGAGTGCCTGGGCGAGGGCGAACAAGGTGTGCAGGGCGGCCTGGGCGGCCACCGCGACGGAGCCGACCAGCCACGGCCCGCGCTCCCGGCCGGCCAGGAGCCAGGCGGTGACGCCGGTCGTCGCCGCCCCTGCCGCCAGGGCCCACCCGGGCACCGCGGTCTCCGACATCAGGACGTGGCCGAGGGCGGCGAGCAGCACACAGACAGCCGCGAACACCGCGGCCCGTACCGTGCGAGAACACCACCCACTGGTCATGGTGGCCTCATCCTCGCATCCGGATCTCGAGCGTCACGTGAGGGTACGGACATTGTCCTGGTGCCCGACTCAATCGAGGTGACATGATGCGCATCACATCCTCCTGCCGGCCGGGGCCGTCACCCGCCCGCCGCCCACGCCCCCGCACCCACCCGAACAGGACCAGCGAGCACACGGCGGCGAACGCGCACCAGGTCGAGACGAACTCCAGCCGCCACAGGGCCCAGCAGACGAACGCGCCCGCACCGGCCAGAACACCGAGGGCCCGCAGGCCGCGGTCGCCGGAGAGCAGCAGGGACCCGGCGGTGGCCACCAGGTAGCCCGCTACTGGT
>NZ_LIQT01000195.1 GCF_001418415.1 Streptomyces hirsutus | reverse complement strand
GACCCGGTGCACCGGGTCGCGTTCGTCGGGGCCGTCATCGAGAACCCGTACCCCAGCGAGTACGTCCAGGACCTCGTCACCCTCGCCGACGAGCTGGGCGAGGAGATCGGCAAGCTGGTCGGCCCCGCCTGTGTGGAGCTGCTGGGCGGCCCGGTCGAGGCCTTCGGCAAGGCCGCACTCGTCGGCATCGACGGAGAGGTCGAGCACGGCTCGGCGCTCATCCACAACCTGCGCTTCGGCAACGTCTTCCGCACCGCCGCCGACGGCACCGAGCTGTTGCCGGCCGCCGAGAAGGTCGGTCTCCCGGGCAGCCCGATCGACATCCCGCTCAAGCACAAGAAGGACGCCAAGACGCGCTCCCACCACCAGACGGTGACGCTCCAGGTCGCCGATGTCCCCCGGCCGCGCGAGATCTTCGTCGTCTGCGCCGCCGCGAACGCCGGCCGCCCTCTGGCCCGTCTCGCCGCCTTCGGCGCCGAGACGAAGAACCAGTAGCCGACCCGGTACGCAGCAGCAGCCGACGAACGACGAGGAGGGCAGTTCGTTGACCATCACCGAGACCGATACGTGGACCGGGCAGCGCGTCAAGGAAGCCGACACCGAATACGTCATCCACTCCTGGTCCGTCCAGGGCGCGCTCAACCCCATCCCGGTGGCCGGCGGTTCCGGGTCCTGGTTCTGGGACTACGAGGGGAACCGATACCTCGACTTCCAGTCCCAGCTCGTCAACCTCAACCTGGGCCACCAGCACCCGAAGTTGGTCGAGGCCATCCGCGAGCAGGCCGACAAGCTCTGCTACATCGGTCCCGGCTTCGCCGAACGCTCCCGCGCCGAACTGGCCGAGATGCTGGCCGGGCTCACCCCCGGTGACCTGAAGATGAGTTTCTTCACCACTGGCGGCGCCGCGGCCAACGAGAACGCGATCCGGCTCGCCCGCCATGTGACCGGACGCCACAAGGTGATCGCCCGCTACCGCTCCTACCACGGTGCCACCGCCGGGGCGATGTCGCTGACCGGCGACCCCCGCCGCTGGTCCGCCGAACCGGGCGGGATGCCCGGCGTGGTGCGGATGCTCGACCCGTACACCTACCGCTGCCCGGCCGGACACCCGGACCCCTGCCCGGTCTGCTCCGGGGGGCCGCACCTGGAGGAGATCCTCCAGTACGAGAACCCGAACACCGTCGCCGCCGTGATCGTCGAGCCGGTCACCGGGACCAACGGACTGCTCTACCCGCCGGACGGCTATCTGCGCTCGCTGCGCGAGGTCTGCGACCGGTACGGCATCCTGCTCATCTTCGACGAGGTCATGGCCGGCTTCGGCCGCACCGGTGAGTGGTTCGCCTGCAACCACTGGGACGTCACCCCCGACATCCTCACCACCGCCAAGGGCCTGAACTCGGGATACGTCCCGCTCGGTGCGATGACCGTCTCGGCCCGCGTCTCCGAGTGGCTCAGGGACAACATGTTCTGGGGCGGACTCACCTACGCCGGACATCCGCTGGCCTGCGCCTCCGGCGTCGCCTCCCTGCGCATCATGCAGGAGGAGAACATCGTGGAGAACGCGCGGGCGCGCGGCGAGCACCTCGGTGCCGGACTGGCCAAGCTCGCCGAGAAGCACCCGAGCATCGGCGAGATCCGCGGGCGCGGCCTGTTCTACGGCGTCGAACTGGTGAAGAACCGGGAGACCCGCGAACCGCTGGTGCCGTTCAACGCGAAGGGCCCGGCCGCCGCCCCGGTCGGCCGGATCGTGAAGGAGGCCATGGCCCGCGGCCTCTACCTCACGGCCAACTTCAACGTGCTCCGGCTGACCCCTCCGCTCGTCATCACGGATTCCGAGATCGATGTCGCGCTCGGTGTGCTGGACGACGTCCTGAGCCTCGCCGACGAGCACTACGTAGGGTGAGGCGTAGTGGTCAGGAGCACGCAGAAGCGCTCTGGGAAGGGGAGGGCAGCATGGGGTCCACGCTGATCAAGGGCGGTACGGTCGTCAACGCCGACGCCGCCGTCCGGGCCGACGTACTGATTCGCGACGGGGTCGTCGCCGCGCTCGGCACGGGCACGGACGACTGGAGCGCCGACCGGGTGATCGACGCGGAGGGGATGCTCGTGATGCCCGGTGGCATCGACGCGCACACCCACCTCGAATATCCCATCGACGGCTTCACCACCCGCACCGCGGACGACTTCCACAGCGGGACGGTGGCCGCCGCCCACGGCGGGACGACCACGGTCCTGGACTTCGTGAAGAAGGAACCGGAGCGGAGCCTGCTGGACACCTACCGGTCCCGGCGCGACGTCGCCGCGGCCAAGGCGGTGGTCGACTTCGGGCTGCACGCGATCGTCCCGCCGCGCGAGCAGCAGCCCGACGTCCTCGACGACCTGCGGAAGCTCGCCGGGGAGGGCGCCACGAGCTGGAAGTTCTTCATGGCCTACCCCGGCACCCAGATGGTGGACGACGGGGAGCTGCTGGAGGGTTTCGAACTCGCCCTGGAGCACGGCGTGCTGCCGATGGTGCACGCCGAGAACGGCCACATGATCGCCCGGGAGACCCAGCGGCTGCTGGCCGACGGCCGCACCGCCGAGATCTTCCACGCCACCGCCCACGGCCACGACGCCGAGGCGGAGGCCGTGCACCGCGCGGTGGTGCTCGCCGAGTCCGTCGGCGCCCCGCTCTACGTCGTGCACGTCTCCAGCGCCGCCGCGGCCGACGAGATCAGCCGGGCCAGGGCAGCCGGGGCCCGGGTGTGGGGCGAGACCTGCCCCCAGTACCTGGCCGTCGCCTACGAGGACTACGCCGAACTCGGCGAGAAGGCCGCCGCCTACCTCTGCTCGCCCCCGATCCGGGAGCGCGGCAACCAGGAGGGACTGTGGCGGTCCCTGGTCACCGGGGCGATGTCGACGGTGGCCACCGACCACGCCGGCTTCTGCCTCCACCAGCCCGAGGACCTGCCGCCGCAGAAGCTGCGCAGCCCCGGGTACTTCCCGAAGGTCCCCAACGGGGTCCCCGGGATCGAGGACCGGCTCATGGTGCTCTGGCAGACCGGGGTCGCGAGCGGCCGGTTCGACGCCTGCCGGTTCGTGGACCTGGTCTCCACCCGCCCGGCCAAACTGTTCGGGATGTTCCCGCACAAGGGCGCCGTCGCCGTGGGCGCCGACGCCGACCTGCTCGTGTGGGACCCGGCCGCCGACCATGTGATCACCGCGGCCGGGAGCCACATGCGCACCGACTACAACCTCTACGAGGGGATGCGCGTGACCGGCCGCCCGGTCCGCGTCTTCTCCCGGGGCGAGCAGCTCGTCGGCCCCGACGGGTCCTTCGACGGGGCCGCGGGCCGAGGACGCTTCCTCACCCGGGGCAAGCCCCAGCTGCACTGAGAACACCCCCACACTCTTGACGCGTACGCCAACTGACACGTGTCCATGGTGCGGAACCCCCGGCAGGCGGGTTCCGCACCCCGGGCGCGCGTCACGCAACACGAACGGAACGGTGGCTCGATGAAACTCCCCCTGGGCATCCACGTCGGCGAACGGCTGAGCCTGGAGCAGACGTACTGGCAGGCCGAGCTGGCCGACCAGAACGGGTTCGAATCCGTGTGGGTCGCGGAGGGACGGCTGGCGCGCGACGGCATCGTCCCCGCCGCCGTCATCGCCAGCAAGACCCGCAATGTCAAGATCGGCACCGGCGTCGTCAACAACAAGAGCCGGAACGCCTCCCTGATGGCGGTCACCTTCAAGACCCTCGACGAGCTGGCCCCCGGCCGTGCCATCCTCGGCATCGGCGCCTGGTGGGAGCCGCTGGCCACCAAGGTCGGCCAGCCGCTGCGCAAGCCCGTCGCCTCGATGCGCGAGTACATCACCGTGCTGCAGACCTTCTTCCGCAACGAAGTCGTCTCCTTCGACGGCGAGTTCGTGCAGATGCAGGACGTGCGCTTCGACAGCATGTACCGGGAGAACAAGCCGGTCGACATCCCCATCTATATCGGAGCCGTCGGCCCGCGCATGCTGGAGCTGGCCGGTGAGATCAGCGACGGCGTGCACATGGACTTCCTGCTGCCGCCCTCGTACCTGGTGGGCGCGAAGGAGGCGATCGACAAGGGCATTGCCAAGCGGACCGACGGCAAGGACTCGATCGACCTCACGCAGATCGTCGCCTGCAGCGTCAACGACGACGACCCGCAGGAGGCGATCGACGCCTGCAAGGCGTTCCTCACCCTCTACCTCGCCCAGCAGCCGCACATCGCCGAGCACTGCGGTGTGGAACGCGAACTGGTGGACCGCATCCAGGAGCGGGCCGGCTGGCCCGCCACCCCCGAGGCGATCAAGAAGGCCATGCCGCTGGTCCCCAACAGCCTGGTGCAGAACGTCACCGCCTGCGGCACCACGGACGAGGTGTTCGCGAAGCTCATGGAGTACCACGAGGCCGGGGTCCGCTGCCCGGTCGTCTCCACCCTGGGCGACAAGGAGCAGACCCTGACCCGTATCGCCCAGGCTGCGAAGGGCTGAGGACGATGAGCGACTTCTCCTCCGCCGTGATCGCCGTGGTCGGGGGCACCGGCCCCCAGGGCAAGGGCCTGGCCTACCGGCTCGCCCGCGCCGGCCACCCGGTGGTGCTCGGTTCGCGCGACGCGGGCCGGGCCGCCGAGGCGGCCGAGGCGTTGCGCGCCCTGCCGGGTGTGGCCGCGCCGATCGAGGGGACCGGCAACGAGGACGCCGTCCGGCAGGCCGGAACCGTCCTGCTGGCCGTCCCTTACCAGGGCCACGCCGAACTGGTGACCTCGCTGGCCGACGGCCTCGCCGGCAAGGTGGTCATCTCCTGCGTCAACCCGTTGGGCTTCGACAAGGGCGGCCCCTACGGTCTGCCCGTCGCGGCCGGAAGCGCCGCCGAGGAGGCCGCCGGGATCGTCCCGTCCGCCACCCTCGTCGGCGCCTTCCACCACCTGGCCGCCCCGCTGCTGCTCGACCCCGAGGCCGATCTGCGCCATGAGGACGTCCTGGTCTGCGGGGACGACGCCGACGCGAAGGCCCGGGTGCTGGCCCTGGCCGCCGACGTCACCGGGGGCCGGGCGGTGGACGCGGGCCGGCTGCGGCTGGCCGCCCAGCTCGAACCGCTCACCGCGGTGCTGATCTCCGTCAACAAGCGCTACAAGACCAGGTCCGGTGTCGCCCTCACCGGCCTGGCCCCCGCCGCCGCCAAGGAGGAAGTGGCATGAAACTCGCCGCAGTCCAGCTTCGGGCCACCGACGACCGGGCCGAGACCGTCGAACGCGCCGGCGACCTGGTGGACGCCGCCGTCGACCAGGGCGCCGGGATCGTTCTGCTGCCCGAGCTGTTCGCCGTCCCGTTCGTCCAGCCCGACCCCGACCCGGAGTACTTCCGGCTCGCCGAGAGCATCGACGGACCGTCCAACACCATGGCGGCGGAACGTTCCCGCAGGGCCGGTATCACCGTCGTCTCCTCCATCTTCGAGGAGGGCGAGGTGCCCGGCGTCTACTACAACACCGCCTGCACCTACGTACGCGGCGAACTGAAGTCGGTCTACCGCAAGTCCCACCTGCCGTTCTCCAACGGCTTTCCCGAGAAGTTCTACTTCCGGCCCGGTGGGACCGAGCCCGAGGTCGTGGACACCGGCGAGACCGGCGTCGGCACGATCATCTGCTACGAACGGCACTTCCCCGAGCTGAGCCGGATCGTCGCCCTGCGCGGCGGCTCCGTGCTCTGCGTGCCGGTGGCCTCGGCGAGCGCGCCGATGCGCGAGGTGTTCCAGCTCGAACTGCGCGCCCACGCCGTCTTCAACGGGATGTTCGTCATCTGCTCCAACCGCGTCGGCACGGAGGGTGTCAAGGAGTACTTCGGGCTCAGTGCCGTCTACGGCCCCGACGGTGACGTCCTCGCCCAGGCCGCCGACGACCGCGACGACATCGCCGTCGCCGAGGTCGACCTGGAGCGCGTGGCGGCCACCCGGCGCAGCCGCCCGTTCCTGCGCGACCGCCGCCCGGAACTGTACGGCCGGCTGACCGGCATGGGCCCGGCGACGTCATGACCGTGCCGCGGACCGCGCCATGACCACCGAGTGGATCGCCCTCGTACCGGCCAAGGCCTTCACCCGGGCCAAGAGCCGGTGTGTCGGGCTCACCCCCGACGCCCGGCGCCTGCTGGCCAGGGCCATGCTGACCGATACGGTGCGGCGGCTGCGTGCGGTGCCCGCCGTCCGCTCGGTCGTCGTGGTGACGACGGACCCCGAGGTGACGGGCCTGGCCCTCGCCGAGGGGGCCGCCGTCACCGGCTCGGGACGCTTCCCCGGACTCAACGGCGAGGCCGGGGAAGCCCTCGAGCTGATCGGCGGTACCGCCCCCGCTGCCGCACTCGCCCTGATCATGGGCGACCTCGCGGGGGCGGGTACCGCCGACCACACGAGGGCCCTCACCCTGGCCGCCCGCCACCGGCGGGCGGTCGTCGGGGACGCCGACGGCACCGGGACGACCCTGCTCACCCTGCGCGAGGCGGCGGACTTCCGGCCGTTCCTCGGCCCCGGCTCCCTCGCCCGGTTCCACGCCGCCGGATACCACCACCTCGGCGTGGGACCCGCGTCCCCGCTGCGCCGGGACGTCGACACCGTCGACCACCTGCTGGCGCTGCCCCCGCACACGCTCGGTCCCGCCACCCGGGAATGGCTCACCGCCTTCCGGCCCGACGGACCCCAGCCGCGCACGACCGCGCACGAACGAAAGGTCGGAGCACTGTGAACGGCCTTCCCAGTCCCACCCGCTCGGCCATGAACCGGGCACTGCGCCGGGCCACCGACGCCGTGACGCTCGACGCCGCCGAGGCCGAGGTCCTGCTGCACGCCCGCGGCGCCGACCTCGACCGGCTCTGCGCCGCGGCGAGCCGGGTACGCGACGCCGGCCTCGAGGCCGCGGGCCGGCCTGGCGTGATCACCTACTCCCGCAAGGTGTTCATCCCGCTCACCCGGCTGTGCCGGGACCGCTGCCACTACTGCACCTTCGCCACCGTCCCGGGGCGGCTGGCCGCGCCCTACCTCAGCCCCGACGAGGTGCTGGACATCGCCCGCGCGGGAGCGGCGGCGGGGTGCAAGGAAGCGCTGTTCACCCTGGGCGACCGGCCCGAGGAACGCTGGCCCGCGGCCCGCGCCTGGCTGGACGCGCACGGCTACGACGACACGCTCAGCTACGTACGGGCCATGGCGATCCGGGTGCTGGAGGAGACCGGCCTGCTGCCGCACCTCAACCCCGGGGTGCTGTCCTGGACCGACCTCCAGCGGCTGAAGCCGGTCGCGCCCAGCATGGGCATGATGCTGGAGACCACGGCGACCCGGCTGTGGTCCGAGCCCGGAGGCCCGCACTACGGCTCACCCGACAAGGAGCCCGCCGTGCGGCTGCGGGTGCTCGAGGACGCGGGCCGCAGCAACGTGCCGTTCACCACCGGCATCCTCATCGGCATCGGGGAGACCCCCGCCGAACGGATCGACGCGCTCCGGGAGATCCGCCGGATCTCCCGGACGTACGGCGGGATCCAGGAGGTGATCGTGCAGAACTTCCGGGCCAAGCCGGACACGGCGATGCGCGACGCGCCCGACGCCGACCCGTCCGAACTGGCCGCCGCCGTCGCGGTGGCGCGCCTGCTGCTCGGCCCTTCCGCCCGCATCCAGGCACCGCCGAACCTGGTGGGCGAGGAGTTCGCCCTGATGCTGCGGGCCGGCATCGACGACTGGGGCGGGGTGTCCCCGGTGACCGACGACCACGTCAACCCCGAGCGGCCCTGGCCGGTGATCGAGGAACTGGCCGCACACACCGAGGCCGAGGGCTTCACCCTCCGCGAGCGGCTGACGGTCCACCCCGAGCACCTGCGGCGCGGTGAGCCCTGGCTCGACCCCCGGCTGGCTCCCCATGTGGCGGCGCTCGCCGATCCCGTGACCGGCCTGGCGGCCGAGGGGGTGCGGCCCCGCGGCCTGCCCTGGCAGGAACCGGAGACACCGCTCGTCGCCGCCGGCCGCACCGACCTGTTCGCCGCCATCGACACCGAGGGCCGCACCACCGACCGGCGGGCGGACTTCGACGAGGTGTACGGGGACTGGGCGGCGATCGCCCAGGCGGTGCCCGAGGCCGCGCGGGCCTCCGGGCGGCCGGGCGGCGAGGACGGGTCCGTGCCGTCCCCGGCCGGCCGGCCGGAGCGGCTGCGTCCGGAGTTCGCGGCGGCGCTGCGGGCGGCGGAGGCCGATCCCGCGGGGCTCGCCTCCGCGTCCGCCCTGACCCTGCTCGGTGCCGCGCCGGGAGCGGAGATCGAGGCGCTGGCCGCGCTCGCGGACTCACTGCGGGCCGAGGCGGCCGGGAACGAGATCACCTATGTGGTCACCCGGAACATCAACTTCACCAACGTCTGTTACACCGGTTGCCGCTTCTGTGCCTTCGCCCAGCGCCGCACCGACGCCGACGCCTACACCCTCTCCCTGGAGCAGATCGGCGTGCGGGCCGAGGAGGCGTGGGCGGTCGGGGCGAGCGAGGTCTGCCTCCAGGGCGGGATCCACCCGGACCTGCCGGGCAGCGCGTACTTCGACATCGCCGCCGAGGTCAAACGGCGTACCCCCGAGATGCACGTGCACGCCTTCTCGCCCATGGAGGTCGTCAACGGCGCGACCAGGATGGACCTGTCGGTACGGGAGTGGCTCCAGGCGGCCCGGGAGGCCGGTGTCGACTCGCTGCCCGGCACGGCCGCCGAGATCCTCGACGACGAGGTCCGCTGGGTGCTCACCAAGGGGAAGCTGCCCGCGGCCCAGTGGATCGACGTGGTCACCACCGCCCACACGCTGGGCATGCCGACGACGGCGACGATGATGTACGGCCATGTGGACACCCCGCGCCACTGGGTGGACCACATCAAGCTGATCGGACGGTTGCAGGAGGAGACGGGAGGCTTCACCGAGTTCGTCCTGCTGCCGTTCGTGCATACCAACTCCCCGGTCTATCTGGCCGGAATCGCCCGGTCCGGGCCGACCGTCCTGGAGAACCGGGCCGTGCACGCCCTGGCGCGGATCCTGCTGCACGGCAGGATCCGCAACATCCAGACGAGCTGGGTGAAGCTGGCGCGCCACAGCGTTCTCGACGTCCTGCGGGGCGGTGTCAACGACATCGGCGGAACGCTGATGGAGGAGACCATCAGCCGGATGGCGGGCTCGGAGCAGGGCAGTCACAAGAGCATCACCGACCTGGAGGCGCTGGCCCACGACGCCGGCCGCCCGGCCCGGATGAGGACGACCACCTATGGCACCGTCAGCGCGGAGCGGGAGGCGGTGGCCCGCACGCACGACGGAGTGTGGCGGCCGTCGAAGCCACCGCTGACCCTGCTGAATTCCTAGCGGACGGCCGTCCCGCTCAACTGCCGGGACGGCCGTGCTCCACCGGGCGCCAAGGAAATCGGACAACCCCCGTGGATTCGCCCGGGTATCCCGGTGGATTCCCTTCGGCGACGCCCCGCGGATTCTCTGTGCATCGTCCTGCCCATTGCCCCTGGAACAGTGGCCGACACGTATGGCCGTGCCGTGATTCGACCGTGTTCCGAAGCTCCGGGAACGCGGGATTCAGTTCCTTGCAGAAACCGGTCGCGCATTTCGGCCAAACCGTTGACGGAAACCAGACCTGGCTCTAGCGTGAACCACCAGTTCACTCAGTGATCCAGTGACTGAGTGCCCCGACAGGTTGGCAGGGCGACGTGGATCCCCTCCCTGGACGACACATCCGAAGGATTCGGAGAGTGCCTGAGCATGACTGCGACCAACATCTCTGCATCGCCCAGACCACCCGCGGCTCGTGAGGAGCAGGCGGATCCGGCGACACTGCGTGGGCGGGGGCGCGGCGGCGCCCTCGCGCGTCGACTCGTCGATCCACTCGGCGCGCTCCTTGTCGTGGTCGTCCTCGCCGGACTGTGGGAGGGGTACAAGGCGCTCGGCCGGGCCGTCGACGACCGGATCCTCGGGATCGGCCTGCCGGTCGCCACCGACGACCTGTCGATGCCGCACCTGTGGACGATCTTCGGCTCGCTCACCGCGCCGGCCCGCGCGGGCGACCCGACCTCGCTCGCGGTGTACCTCATCGGCGAGACCACCGTGACGCTCCGCGAAGCCCTCTACGGCCTGACGGCCGGATCGCTCCTCGGTCTCGCGCTCGCGGTGCTCTTCCTTCATCTGGCACCGGTGAGCAGGGGCCTGATGCCCTGGCTGGTCGCCTCCCAGACGGTTCCGCTGGTCGCCATCGCCCCGATGATCGTGATCTGGGGCGGCAAGGCCGGTCTGCAGCCGTGGGTCGCGGTCACCGGCATCGCCGCGTACCTCGCGTTCTTCCCCGTCACCATCAACTCCCTGCGCGGACTGAAGTCCCCGCCGAAGGTGCAGCTCGAGTTCATGCGCAGTGTGGGCGCCGGGCGCGCCCGGGTGCTGTGGTCGCTCCGGTTCCCGGCGGCCCTTCCGTACGTCTTCGCCGGGCTGCGGCTCGCCGCCACCGCGAGCGTGGTGGGCGCCATCGTGGGCGAGCTGTCGGCCGGCACCGGCCGCGGTATCGGCCGCGCCATCCTCACCTCCGCCTACTACTACTCGAACGGCCCGGAGAAGCTGTACGCCGCCGTCCTCGTCGCCGCGATCGCCGGAATCCTCTTCGTGCAGGTCCTCTCCCTGCTGGAGCGGTTCGCGCTCCGCAACCGGCACGCCCGCTAGCCGAGCATCCACAACCTCTGGAGCCTCTGATGGCCGAGCACGCAATCATCTCCGTCCGCGGAGTCGACAAAGTCTTCAACAGCGGTTCCGACCGCGCGGTCACCGCTCTGCAGGACATCGACCTGACCATAGGGCGGGGCGAGTTCATCTCCCTGCTGGGGCCCAGCGGCTGCGGCAAGTCCACTCTGCTGCGGGTGATGGCGGACCTCACCGGACCCACGAGCGGCACTGTCACCGTCAACGGCAAGACGCCGGGCGCGGCCCGCGCCGACCGCGACTACGGCATGGTTTTCCAGCAGGCCGGACTCTTCGAGTGGCGCAATGTGCTGCGCAACGTCGAACTGCCGCTCCAGGTGGCAGGGGTGAAGAAGGAGGTCCACCGGGCCAAGGCCCTGGAGATGCTGGAACTGGTCCGCCTCAGCGATTTCGCCGGCCACTACCCCTGGCAGCTCTCCGGCGGTATGCAGCAGCGCGTCGCGATCGCCCGCGCCCTCTCCGCGGACCCCGAGATCCTCTTCATGGACGAACCGCTCGGGGCCCTCGACGAGATGAACCGCGAACGACTTCAGGGAGAACTGCTGCGTATCTGGGGCGACACCCGCACGACCGTCGTGTTCGTCACGCACAGCATCTCCGAGGCCGTTTTCCTCTCCTCGCGGGTGGTGGTGATGTCCGCGCGGCCCGGCCGGGTCGCGGCCTGCATCGACGTGGACCTGCCCCACCCCAGGACCGCCGAGACCCGCACCACGCCGGAGTTCTTCGAGAAGGTGAAGGAAGTCCGCCAGGCCCTCCACGGGGCTCCGAGCGAGCAGGCGGCGGCATGAGCACCGTCCCGCTCTCCCGCCCCGGCCGCCCCGCGCTCATGTCACGAGCCCTGCGGCTCACGCCGGTCGCGGTGACCGCCGTACTCCTGCTCGGCCTGTGGCAATCGGTCGTCGTGCTGTTCGACGTGCCCGTGTTCATCATGCCGAGCCCGGTCATGATCGCCGAAGCGTTCCAGCAGGACTTCGGGACGATCATGTCCGCATCCCGGTCCACCGTCGAGTCCGTCCTGCTCGGACTCGTCCTGGGCTCCCTCGGGGGTGTCGCCGTGGCGCTCGTCGTCAGCCGCTTCCCCCGGATGTCGGGTCCGGTCCTCAACACCGCCGTGCTGGTCAACTGCGCGCCCATCGTGGCCCTGGCCCCGATCTTCAACAACTGGTTCGGCGTGACCAGCATGCTCTCCAAGGCCGGGGTGGCAGCCGTCATGGTGTTCTTCCCGGTGTTCGTCAACACCACCCGGGGGCTCCTCCAGATCGCGCCCCTGCACGTGGAGATCATGGAGTCCCTCGCGGCCCGCCCGCGCCAGGTGGCCCTCCTGCTGCGCCTGCCCAATGCCCTCCCGTTCATCTTCAACGCACTGAAGCTCGGCACCACGCTCGCCGTCATCGGCGTGATCGTCAGCGAATACTTCGGTGGCAGCACCGAGGCGCTCGGTGTGTACATCGCCTATCAGGCGGCCCTTCCCCGTTTTGATTACGCCTGGGCCGGAATTCTGGTGTCCGGTGCGCTCGGACTCGCCATGTTCGGAGTCGTGACTCTCCTGGAGCGATTCCTCATGCCCTGGCACGAATCCCTGCACGAAGAAGAGTCCTGACCGCGGCAGCGGCATTCCCGCATTCTCCTTTTCGGTTCTTTCCGTCCACCCTCTTTTCCTTCCCCTGCGGAGGTAACGTGTCCAGAAACCGAGCACCATTTTCCAGAACCCGCCGTCGCGTCCGGGCGGCCGCGGGTCTCTCCTCCGCGATGCTGCTGCTCTCCGCCTGCGGAGGCATGTCCGACTCGGCCGGCGAGGCCGCCTCCGGGGCCGGCAAGGACTGCGAGAGCCGGACGAAGGTCCGCGTCGTGCTCCAGTGGGTCGCCCAGGCCCAGTTCGCCGGGTACTACGCGGCGAAGGAGAAGGGCTACTACGACAAGGCGTGCCTCGACGTGACGATTCAGGAAGGCGGGGTGAACATCGTGCCCCAGCAGGTCCTGTCGGCGGGCAACGCCGAGTTCGCCGTCTCCCACGTCACCAAGACCATGGTCACCCGCGAGCAGGGCGCCGATCTGGTCAACATCGGCCAGGCGTTCCAGCGCGGCGCCTACCTCCAGGTCGCCTGGGCCGACTCCGGCATCAAGACCCTCGCCGACCTCAAGGGCAAGCGGGTCGGAAGCTGGGGTTACGGCAACGAACTGACCCTCTTCGCGGCGATGCGGGGTTCCGGCGTCGACCCGAAGAAGGGCGCCGAGATCATCCAGCAGCCGTTCGACATGTCCCTGCTGCTCAAGCGGGAGGTCGACGCGGCCCAGGCCAAGACCTACAACGAGTACGCACAGCTCCTGGAGACCACGAACCCCAAGACGGGGAAGCTCTACCAGCCGTCGGACTTCGTCGCGATCAACATCCAGGACGCCGGGTACCAGACGCTGGAGGACGGCGTCTACGCCAAGGAGGACTGGCTGACGAAGAAGGAGAACCAGGAGACCGCGGTCAGGTTCCTCAAGGCCACCTACGAGGGCTGGGGTTACTGCCGGGACGAACCCAAGGGCTGTGTCGACGTCGTGCTCAAGAACGGCAGCGCGCTCGGCGAGGGCCACCAGACCTGGATGCTCAACGAGGTCAACAAGCTCGTCTGGCCCTCCGAGAACGGCATCGGGGCGATGGACAAGGCCGCCTGGGACCAGACCATCGACATCGCGGTGGAGGCCGGCGTCCTCAAGGCACCGCCCACGGACGGGGCGTACCGCACCGATCTGACCGAGCGGGCGCTCAAGGAGCTGAAGGCCGAGGGATTCGACATCACCGGTGAGTCCTACAAGCCGGAAACGGTCACCGTCACCCCGGGTGGCAAATAAGAGATGCCCCGCCGCACGCCGGGTTCCGCGGCACACGGCGGCAGGGTCGGGCTTCCCTGCCAGGATGGTCGTACCGCCCGCAGTGATCTCGACGTGACATACGGAGGAACAATGGCATCCAGTGAAGCAGGTCTCGTCCGAAGGACGATCTGGCTGCTACGTACGGTCGCGGCGCACCCGGACGGGGTCGGTCTCAGCGAGATCGCGCGGGAGTCCGGCATCCCCAAGGCCACCTGCTACCGGGTCCTCACCGTCCTCGAACGCGAGAGCTGGCTGAACCTGGACCCGGTCACCCGCCGTTACCGCGTCTCGCTGGGCCTGCTGTCCATCGTCGGCGGACTGCTGGACGGTGGCGGCGCCTACGGGCACATGCGGGACGTGCTGCGGGATCTGGCGAAGGAGACCAAGGAGACCGCCGGCTTCGACGTCCTGCTCGCCCCCAACGTCATGGTTGTCGCCCAGGTGCCGGGCCCGTCCCTGATCGGGCAGACCCTCAAACCCGTACCGAGGACCCAGCCGGTCTGGGCCACCTCCACCGGCAAGGTCCTGCTCAGCGCGCTCGACCCGGCCCAAGTCCGCGCCGAGTTCGGCGAGGAGTTCGAGGCCAGTGCCCCCGAACAACTCGGCGGGCTCGACGCGTTCATCGACTCCATGGCCGAGGTGCGGGCCCGCGGCTACGCCCTCGCCTACGACGAACTGGAGGTGGGTGCGGCCTCCGTCGCCGCCCCGGTCCGTGTCGGCGACGCCACCACCTATGCCGTGTGGATCGGTGGACCCACCTATCGGCTGACCCGCACGCGCATCGACGAGGTCGCCGAGTCCGTGATGAAGGCGGCCCGTCAGCTCAGCGAGCTGCTGAGCGTCACCGGCATCGAACTGCCCACGGGATTCACCGAGCACTAGGGCACCACCGAGAGCAACCACCGCCCAGCGCGGTGGCCCGATCAGGAGGAAGCGAATGGCGGCACTTCAGGAGCGGCTCCACGCCGCCCGAGCGGTCGTGGACCGGATACCCAAGGGCCTGCACGTCGACGGTGAATGGCGCCCGTCCCGCAGCGGTGCGACGGTCTCCGTCGAGGACCCGGGCACCGGTACGGTGATCGCCGAGGTCGCCGACGCCGGCCCGGCGGATGCCGTGGACGCCCTCGACGCCGCCGTACGGGCGCAGGCCTCCTGGGCGGCGACGCCTCCCCGCGAGCGCGGCGAGGTGCTGCGCCGGGCCTTCGAGACGATCATGGCGCGCAAGGACGACCTGGCCCTGCTGATGACCCTGGAGATGGGCAAGCCCTTCGCCGAGTCCCAGGCCGAGGTGGCCTACGCCGCCGAGTTCCTGCGCTGGTTCTCCGAGGAGGCCGTGCGGATCGACGGCGGATACATGACCGCCCCGGGCGGCGGCTCCCGGGTGGTGACGATGCGTCAGCCCGTGGGTCCCTGTCTGCTGGTCACCCCGTGGAACTTCCCCATGGCGATGGGCACTCGCAAGATCGGTCCGGCGCTCGCGGCGGGCTGCACCGTCGTCGTCAAACCGGCCAAGCAGACCCCGCTGTCCATGCTGGCCCTGGTGGACATCCTGCGGGAGGCCGGGGCACCCGCCGGCGTGGTGAACGTCTTCACCACCAACCGCTCGGGCGAGGTCACCGACCATCTGCTGAACGACCCCCGGCTGCGCAAGCTGTCCTTCACCGGGTCCACCGAGGTCGGCCGCGCGCTGCTCGCCGCGTCGTCGCGGAACGTGCTGCGCACGTCCATGGAACTCGGCGGCAACGCCCCCTTCCTGGTCTTCGCCGACGCCGACCTCGACGCGGCGGTGGAGGGCGCGTTCCAGGCGAAGATGCGCAACATCGGTGAGGCGTGCACGGCCGCCAACCGGTTCTACGTCCACTCCTCGGTCGCCGACGAGTTCGGCCGCCGCCTGGCCGAACGGCTGGCCGCGCTGACGGTCGGCCACGGTCTCGACCCGGACAGCCAGGTCGGCCCGCTGATCGACGCGAACGCGGTGAAGAACGTCACCGACCTGGTCTCCGAGGCTGCCGCCGCCGGGGCCACCGTCCTCACCGGGGGTACGGAAGTCGCCTCGGACGGCCACTTCTTCGCGCCGACCGTGCTCAGCGGCGTACCGCTCGGAGTGCGCACGCTCACCGAGGAGATCTTCGGACCGGTCGCGCCGATCGTCGCCTTCGACGACGAGGACACGGCGGTGGCCCTGGCGAACGACTCCGAGTACGGCCTCGCCGGCTATCTCTTCACCGAGAGCCTCAGCCGTGGCCTGCGGGTGAGCGAGCGGCTGGAGTGCGGCATGGTCGGACTCAACCAGGGGATCATCTCCAACCCCGCCGCACCCTTCGGCGGAGTCAAGCAGTCCGGGCTCGGCCGCGAGGGCGGTGCGGTGGGCATCGACGAATACCTGAGCATCAAGTACCTGGCGATCAAGGCGGACCGATGACGGGCTTCATCCTGGCGGGCATCCAGTTCGAACCCGCCTTCGGCGATCCCGCGGCGAACATCGAGACGTCCTCGCGGCTGATCCGCGAGGCGGCGGCCGCCGGGGCCCGGCTGGTCGTCCTGCCCGAAGCGGCCTCGGCCGGATACATGTTCACCGACCGCGCGGACGCCCGCAGGAACGCCGAGCCCGTCCCCGACGGTCCGGTCTGCTCGGCCTGGGCCGCGCTCGCCGCCGAACTGGACCTGTGGATCGTCGCCGGGGTCACCGAGCTGGCGGGCGAGAAGGTGTACAACGCGGCGGTCCTGATGGGCCCCGAGGGGCATGTCGGGACGTTCCGCAAGGCGCACCTGTGGAACTTCGAGAAGGAGCTCTACGACCGTCAGGAGGACGGCTTTCCCGTCTTCCGCACCCCGCTCGGCAACATCGGGATCGGCATCTGCTACGACGCGTGGTTCCCGGAGACCTTCCGCAGCGCGGCGCTCGGCGGTGCCGATCTGCTGGCCCTTCCGTCGAACTGGGTGCCCGTACCCGGGCAGCCCGAGGACGCGCCGGTGATGGCCAACCTGATGTGCATGACCGCAGCGCACAGCAACCAGTTCTTCGTCGCCGGGGTCAGCCGGACCGGCAGCGAACGCGACCAGGGCTTCATCGGCCGGTCGCTGATCGTGGGCCCGGACGGCTGGCCGCTGGCCGGACCGGCCGGCGGCGACGAGGAGGCCATCGTCCTGGCCGAGGTGGACCTGATCGGCTCGCGCAAGGAACGGCTGGGCAACCCCTTCAACCAGCCGCTCGGCGACCGGCGCACGGACGTCTACCGCACCGGCGACTTCACTCCGGACTCCTCGGACCTCACCGGTAACACCGCCTGACCACAGGGGCCCCGGCCCCTTTCCCGGGCCTGTTCCGGGCGCCCTCACCCTCGGGGCGCCCGGACGCCCTCCCGTTCCCGCGCACCCCCGGGAACCATGGACGCCCGTTCACGCCCAACACGGGCGTCGCACACCCCACTCTTCCTCCTTGCAGGGGGACACACCGGCATCTATTGACAGGTCGGTGGCCCTCACACAGACTTTCTCCCACCCTCTGAACCCATGGTTCACTGAATGGACCAAAAGGTGAACGGCAATGCGAGCGATCGAGCGCACCAGCGCACAGGTGGAGCTCTCCGACCCGAGTAGCATCAAGGGGAGCCCGCTCTACAACGAGGACCTGGCGCCCGTACCCCTGTCCCGCAGGACCTGGGGCACGTACAACTACGCGGCGCTGTGGATGGGCATCGCCCACGGCATCCCCACGTACTACCTCGCCAGTGGTCTCATCGGCCTCGGCATGAGCTGGTACCAGGCGGTCATGACGATCGCCCTGGGCAACCTGATCGTTCTGGGTCCCATCCTGCTCAACAGCCACGCCGGTACCAAGTACGGCATCCCCTACCCCGTCTTCGCCCGTGCCGCCTTCGGCACCCTCGGCGCCAACGTGCCCGCCCTGATGCGCGCCCTGTCCGCGTGCGGCTGGTTCGGCATCCAGACGTGGATCGGCGGCCAGGCCATCTACACCATCACCGGTGCCTTCGCCGGTGACGCGTGGCTCAACGCGGGCGAGGTGTGGGGCCACCCCAAGACCCTCTGGCTGTCCTTCGCGGTCTTCTGGCTGCTGCAGATCGCCCTCATCGTCCGCGGCATCGAATCCATCCGTCGCCTCGAGAACTGGTCCGCGCCGCTCATCCTGATCGTTGCCGCGTTCCTACTGGTCTGGATGGTCATCCAGGCCGACGGCTTCGGCCCGCTCGCCACCGAGCCGTCCAAGCTCGGCTGGGGCGCCGACTTCTGGCTGCTGTTCGCGCCCTCCCTGATGGGCATGATCGCGTACTTCGCCACCATGTCCGTCAACATCGCGGACTTCACCCGCTACTCCAAGGGGCAGCGGGAACAGATGATCGGCCAGTCGCTGGGTCTGCCCCCGACGATCACCCTGTTCTCCATGATCGGTGCCCTCACCACCTCGGCCACCATCGTCGTCTACGGACACGCGATCTGGGACCCCGTCGAGCTGGTCAGCCGCTTCTCCAACCCGGTCGTCGTCGTCTTCGCCCTGCTGTGCGTCATCGTGGCCACCGTCGCCGTCAACGTCGCGGCCAACGTCGTGGGCCCCGCCTTCGACTTCTCCAACGCCCTGCCGCGCCTCATCAGCTTCCGCACCGGCGGCATCATCGCCGGCGTCATCGGCATCCTGATGCAGCCCTGGCGGCTGCTCTCCTCGCCCGAGCTGTACATCTTCAGCTGGCTCGGTGTGAGCGGCGCCGTCCTCGGCAGCGTCGCCGGCGTTCTCACCGCCGAGTACTGGCTGCTGCGCAAGCGTCAGCTCGACCTCGTCGGGCTGTACACGCGCGGCGGACCGTACGAGTACGCCAAGGGCTTCAACTGGCGTTCCCTCCTCACGCTCGCGATCGTCCTGTTCCTGTCCCTCGCCGGCGCGTACTCCGAGAACGGGAACGGACCCTTCCCGGCGGACGGACTCATCCCCTTCCTCAAGCCGCTGTTCGACTACGGCTGGGCCGTCGCCTTCCTCGGCGGCATCGCCCTGCACACCGCGTTCAGCAAACTCTTCCCGCACCGCGCCGCTGTTCCGGCGGCGGTGGAGGAGAAGGACCGGGTCACGGTCTGATCCGACGGGGCAGGCCGGCGCGCGCCGGTCTGCCCCGTCCCGTCCGCGTTCGCCTGTCGTCCGTTCCACCGTCCTCTGCCGTCTGCTCCACCGTTCTTTCGTGTGTACGCCACTGTCAAGGTGCCTACGCCGCCGTCCCCCTGAAGGGCCCCCGATGAAGACCCGTGCCGCCGTCATGACCGCCCCCGGCAAGGACTGGGAGATCACCGAACTCGAACTCGCCCCGCCCCAGGCGGGCGAGGTCCTGGTCCGCTTCACCCACGCCGGACTCTGCTTCTCCGACGAGCACGTACGCACCGGCAACATGGCGCCGCTGCCCATCATCGGCGGACACGAGGGCTCGGGGATCGTCGAAGCCGTCGGCGAGGGCGTGTCCAAGCTGGCCCCCGGCGACCACGTGGCCGCCTCCTTCAAACCGTCCTGCGGACACTGCCGCTGGTGTGCCTCCGGCCGCTCCAACCTGTGCGACGCCGCAGCCTTCGGCCCCGAGGGCAAACTCCCCGACGGCACCTACCGGTTCACCGGCCCCGACGGCCCCATCGGCGCCAACTGCTCGCTGGGCACCTTCGCCGAGCACTCCGTCGTCTCCCAGGACTCCCTCGTACGCGTCGACCCCGACATACCGCTCTCGGTGGTCGCACTGGTGAGCTGCGGAGTCCTCACCGGCTGGGGTGCCGCCGTGTACGCCGCCGATCCCGAGCCCGGCGACACCGTCATCGTCGTCGGCGCGGGCGGCGTCGGCATCAACGCCGTACAGGGCGCCCGGCTCTCCGGCGCCGGCAACATCATCCTGGTCGACCCCAACGAGGCCAAGCACGCTCTCGCCCGCGACCTCGGGGCCTCGCACGTCTGCCGCACCCTCGACGAGGCGGCGGCCCTCGCCGCGGACCTCAACCCCAGCGCGGGGGGCGCCGACTCCACCCTCGTCTGCACCGGCGAGACCACCGCCGACATCGTCCGCGCCGCCTTCGAGGCCACCGGCAAGGGCGGCACCATCGTCCTCGCCGGAATGACCGAGGACGTCCACGCGATCAACGTCCAGCTCCCCGGAACCCAGCTCGTCTTCGCCGAGAAGCGCCTCCAGGGGACCATCTTCGGCTCGTGCAGCCCCATCCGGGACGTGCCCCGGGTGCTGTCCCTGTACCGCCAGGGCCTGATCAAGCTCGACGAGCTGGTCAGCCGCACCTACAGCCTCGACGAGATCAACCAGGGCTTCGAGGACCTGCGGTCCGGCCGCAACCTGCGCGGCATCGTCGCCCACGGCCCCGCGCAGTGAACCGGAGCCCCAAGAGCCCCGAGAGCAACGAGAGCAACGAGAGCACCCCATGCGAGTACAGCAGGATCAGCGGCAAGAGCTGCACCTGAAGGAGCAGAAGGAGCACCCCGCCATGTCCCACGGGACCGACCGTGACACGCTCTACATCGACGGCGACTGGCGCATCCCCGCCACCGACCGCATGTTCACCGCGGTCAGCGCCGCCACCGAGGAGCCCTTCGGCGTCTTTCCCGAGGCCGACCGCGCCGACGTCGACGCCGCCGTCGCCGCCGCACGCCGCGCCCTGGGCGGCGTCCGCGGGTGGGGTTCGGCCGAGGAGCGGGCCGCCGCGATGGAACGCCTGGCCCTCGCCCTGGAGTCCCGCACCGAAGCCCTCGGCACCGTGATCGCCCAGGAGGTCGGCACGCCCCTGGCACGGGCGATCGAAGCCAACGTCGGCGCCGCGGCCGGACTGCTCCGCTTCTACGCCCCGCTCGCCGACGTCATGTACGCGGAGGAGCTGCGTCCCGCCGGGGTGGGCCACAGCCTGGTCCGCCGTGAGCCGGTCGGCGTGGTCGCCATGATCGCGCCGTGGAACTACCCGCTCAGCACCCTGTTCTTCAAACTGGCGCCCGCGCTGGCCATGGGCTGCACCGCCGTGATCAAGCCCTCACCCACCACCGGGCTCGACTCGTTCCTCGTCGCCGACGCGGTCCACGAGGCGGGATTCCCTCCGGGCGTGATCAACGTCCTGCCCGCCGAGCGGGAGGTGGGGGAGTACCTGGTCACCCACCCCGGAGTGGACAAGGTCGCCTTCACCGGCTCCACCGCGGCCGGACGCCGCCTCGGCGCCCTCTGCGGCGAACTGCTGCGCCCGGTCACCCTGGAACTGGGCGGCAAGTCCGCCGCGATCCTCCTGGAGGACGCGCCGCTGCCCCTCTTCCTCGACCACCTGCTCGGGCTGTCGTTCAACAACAACGGCCAGACCTGCACCAACAACACCCGGCTGCTGGTGCCCCGTTCGCGCTACGACGAGATCGTGGACGCCGTCACCGCGACGGTCGCGGGCTGGACGGTCGGTGACCCGCTGGATCCGTCCACGGTGATCGGCCCGGTCGCCGGGGCCGCGCACCGCGACCGGATCGAGGGCTACCTCCGCAAGGGCCGGGAGGAAGGGGCGCGCGTCACCACCGGCGGTGGCCGTCCCGCCGGCCTCGACCGGGGCTTCTACATCGAGCCCACGGTCTTCGCCGACGTGGAGCCCGCGATGGTCGTCGCCCGGGAGGAGATCTTCGGCCCCGTCGTGACCATCTCCGCCTACGACGGCTCCGTCGAGGGTGCCGTCGCCATGGCCAACGACTCCGACTACGGCCTGGCCGGCAGCGTCTGGACGGCCGACGAGGCGCTGGGGCGCCAGGTGGCCCGCGCGGTGGACACCGGAACCTTCAGCGTCAACCACGCCAACTTCGACATCGGCGCACCCATGGGCGGGCGGAAGGACAGCGGTCTGGGCCTCGAGCTGGGGCGCGAGGCGATCGAGGCGTACATCCAGTACAAGACGATCTTCGTGACCGAGCCGCCCACGGACGACGACGCACGGGCGGCCTAGAACGGGGACCGATGGCCCGGGGCGCCGGTGGCCGCCCCGGGCCGACTCGGCGTCGGTAAAGGCACGGGGCGGGCGGGCGTAGCGTGGGAGGTATGACGACGTACGGATCTTTTCCCGGTACCCGGCCCCGGCGTCTGCGGACCACCCCGGCCATGCGTCGGATGGTCGCCGAGACGCGGCTGCATCCCGCCGACCTCATCCTCCCGGCCTTCGTCCGCGAGGGGGTCACCGAGCCGGTGCCGATCGAGGCGATGCCGGGCGTGGTGCAGCACACCCGGGACACCCTGAAGAAGGCGGCGGCCGAGGCCGTGGCGGCCGGGGTCTCCGGGATCATGCTGTTCGGCGTTCCGGAGGAGTCGAAGAAGGACGCCCTGGGCACGGCGGGCACCGACCCCGACGGGATTCTCCAGGTCGCCCTGCGGGACGTACGGGCCGAGGTCGGGGACGAGCTGCTCGTCATGTCCGACCTCTGTCTCGACGAGACGACGGATCACGGTCACTGCGGAGTGCTGGACGACCAGGGACGCGTGGACAACGACGCGACGCTCGAGCGGTACGCCGAGATGGCGCAGGTGCAGGCCGACGCGGGCGCCCATGTCGTCGGGCCCAGCGGGATGATGGACGGGCAGATCGGCGTCATCCGTGACGCCCTCGACCAGATCGGCCGCGAGGACGTCGCGATCCTCGCCTACACCGCCAAGTACGCCTCCGCCTTCTACGGGCCGTTCCGCGAGGCCGTCGGGTCGTCGCTTCGGGGCGACCGCAAGACGTATCAGCAGGACCCGGCCAACGTCCGTGAATCGATGCGGGAGTTGGCGCTCGACCTGGCGGAGGGCGCCGACCTGGTGATGGTCAAGCCGGCCGGGCCCTACCTCGACATCCTCGCCAAGGTCGCCGACGCCGTGGACGTGCCGGTGGCCGCGTACCAGATCTCCGGTGAGTACTCGATGATCGAGGCCGCCGCCGAGAAGGGCTGGATCGACCGCGATCGGGCGATCCTGGAGGCCCTGACCGGCATCAAGCGGGCCGGTGCGCAGAACATCCTCACCTACTGGGCCACCGAGTTCGCCCGGAAGCTCGACGTGTAGGGCGGAGGGAGGAGCGCGCAGGGCAGGCCGGCGTCGCAGGTCAGCGGACGGTCGCCTCGAAACACTCCTCCCGCCGTGTCTGACCGGCGGGCTGGAAGCAGGCCCGTACGAGAGTGCCTGGAGCCGTTCTCGTCATCGGGGTGTAGAGGTACGCCGTCGCGTCCAGGGCGTCCGTGATCTCGGCGGAGCGGGTCGGGCCGGCCGCGGTCAGCTCGATCCGGTCGCCCACCCGCGTGTCCCAGATGCGGCCCCAACTCGTCCCGCACGTGGGGCTGTAGCGCACCTGCAGGTGGGCTCCGGAGGCGGTGCGGTGCTCGATGAGGGTGTCCAGGCCGATCCCGCAGAGCATGTTCATCGGGTCCCGGCCCTCGCAGGCGTCGCCCTGGCAGCGGGGCGGGGGAGGGCCGGTCCCGGTTCCCGTCCCGGTCGCGGGCGGTCTGCGTGCGTCGTCGGGCGTCCGGTCCGCCGGCAGGAGAAGGGCGGTCGCGGTCACGCCGCCGGCGGTCACGGCCAGGACGGCCGCCATGACGGCGGTGGCCCGCCAGGACCGACGGTGCGTGGTCGCGGTAGTCGTGGTGGTTGCAGGAGGGGCGGGGCCCCCGGCTTCGGGCCCCTCCTCCGGTTGCGGCTCCGGCTCCGGTTCCGGTGCGGTCTCCGGACGCGCTGGGGGCGGGGCCTGGGTCGCCCGGCCGCTGCTCTCCGACTCCGCGAGCTCCCACAGGGCCAGGCAACGGCCCTCCGGCTCGCCCGCCAGCCGGCACAGCTCCCGCACGGCCTCACGGGGTGGCAGGATCTCGCCCCTGAGGTAGCGGCTCCAGGAGGACTTGCTGAACGGGGTGCGTTCCCCCAGCCCGGTCAGGCTCAGGCCCGCGCGCTCCTTGAGGCTCCGCAGAGCGGCCGTCAGCCGGGCGCGCTCCGGCGACCTCATCTTCGCAAGGCCCCCCAGGTGTGCGGGCCGACGATGCCGTCCACCACCAGGTCGGCGTCCGTCTGCAGGCGTTTGACGGCCCGCTCGGTCATCGGGCCGAAGATGCCGTCGACGTCCCCCGGCGAGTAGCCCGCCCGGTCCAGCAGACACTGCGCCTCGGCGACCTCCGGACCGGCGTAGCCGTTCGCCAGGATCTTGTCCCGGGTGGTGCTCAGCCCCGCGTGCCAGAGGCCGTCGATCCGCTCCACCCGGCAGGTGTACGCGGGCACGGACCGCGGTGACGCCGCCGGTGCGGCCGACGGGGCGAGTGGCGCGACGGCACCGTGATCGAGGTCCGCGCCCGCCCTGTCGACCAGCACCACCACCGCCGACACGGCCAGCACCACGGCGACCGCCCCGGCGGCGACCGCCACGTGGAAGGCCCGCCCGCGTGCCGGTTCAGCCCCGGGGCCGACGGGACCGATCGGATCGAGGGGTTCGAGGGGTTCGAGGGGTTCCGCCCTGCCGGGTTCCGCCGCCGATTCCGGAGCCTGATCCCGAGCCCCGGCCGGAGCGGCACCCGCGATCGGACCCGCGGGCGCCGTCGCCGTGCGGCCGCTCCATGCCTCCGCCGCGACCTCCCACACGGCCAGCAGCCGGGTCGGCTCCTCGCCGGTGACCGACGCCAGCGCCTCGACGGCGTCCCGGGGCGGCAGCGCCCTGCCGCCGAGGTAGCGCTCCCACGACGAAGAGCTGTACCCGGTCTTCGCCGCGAGCTGACGCAGACTCAGCCCGCTGTGGTCCTTCAGGCGCCGTAATCGCACCACCAAGTTCCGCACGCTCGGGTCGAGTTCTGTGGGCAGGCCCTTCCAACGCGACATGTTCCCCCACTCGCGTGTGCATGGTTCCGTCCCCGTCGCCTTGTGCAACAGCATCCACAGTGTGCCCGGTGACGCGCTTCTCGCACCCGCACCGATTCAGCCATCGCCCGTCCCGCCCCGTCCCGCTGCGCCGTCCCGGCGGGACGCGGTCCCGCAGGTCGCGGGGGAGGGCGTCCCATGCCGTCGTCACTTCGGCGGCAATCATGGCCGGACCCGGCCCCGACCCGGCAGTCTCGTCGTCGAGCCGGCCGCTCCGGTCGGCGCCGCCCATTCGAAGGGGGACAAGCATGCGAGCCATGACCAAGGCGCTCGTCAGCGTCACTACGGCCGTGGGGATCGCCGCCGGTGGCCTGGCCACCGCGGGCACCAGCTTCGCGGCCCCGACGCAGGACACCAAGGCCGTGGCGAGTGCCGAGGCGGTCGCTCCGCTCGCGGTGGTCAACCTCGGTCTGAACGCCACCCAGGCCAAGGGCGTCCAGCGCTGGCTGCGGGCGCACTGGAGCTACACCGACTCGATCGACGGCGAACTCGGCCCCAACAGCTGGAAGGCATTCCAGCGCATGCTCAAGGCGCACCACGGCTACACCGGAGCCATCGACGGATCCGTCGGCAGCGGCACGGTCTCGGCGCTGCAGCGCTTCCTGAAGAACAACGGCTGGGGCTACACCGGCGCGATCGACGGAATCGCCGGCTCGGGCACCCAGGCGGCGTTCAAGACCTTCGCCAACTGGTGCGTCGACACGTACTAGGCACCACCGGCACCGACTGCCGCGGCCCGTCCTCCCAGCGGGGGAGAGGACGGGCCGCGGGCACGCGTCGTGCTTCCGGACTCAGAGACGCTCGGGCGTCCTGATGCCCAGCAGGGCCATGCCCCGGTGCAGCGTGCGGGCCGTGACGTCGCACAGGAACAGGCGGTTGGCCACCTGGTCCGGCGACTCGGCCTTCAGCACCGGGCACTTGTCGTAGAACGACGTGTACAGGGACGCCAGCTGGTACAGGTACGCGGCCAGCTTGTGCGGGGCGTACTCGCGTGCCGCGTCCGCCACCGTCTCCGCGAACGCGTCCACGTGCAGGCCCAGCGCCCGCTCGGCCTCGTGCAGGGCCAGCTCCGGGTGCGCGGACGGACGTACGCCTTCGGGAGCCTTGCGCAGGATCGACTGGATACGGGCGTAGGCGTACTGGAGGTACACCGACGTGTCGCCGTTCAGCGAGACCATCTGGTCGAGGTCGAACTTGTAGTCCCGGTTCGCCGACGTCGACAGGTCCGCGTACTTCACCGCGCCGACGCCCACCTGGGTGCCCCGCTCGGCGATCTCCTCCTCGGACAGGTCCTGCGCCTTCTCCCGGACCACCGCGGAGGCGCGGTCGATCGCCTCGTCCAGCAGATCCACCAGCTTCACCGTCTCGCCCTCACGGGTCTTGAACGGCTTGCCGTCCTTGCCGAGGACCGTGCCGAACGCGAGCTGGATCGCCTTCACGTCGTCACCGAGCCAGCCGGCCCGGCGCGCGGTCTCGAAGACCATCTTGAAGTGCAGCGCCTGCCGGGCGTCCACCACGTACAGCAGGGTGTCCGCCTTCAGGCGGAACACGCGGTCCCGGATCGCGGACAGGTCGGTCGCCGCGTAGCCGTAGCCGCCGTCCGACTTCTGGACGATCAGCGGGACCTGCTTGCCGTCCGGGCCCAGGACGTCCTCGAAGAACACGCACAGCGCGCCCTCGGAGCGGACCGCGACACCCGACTCCTCCAGCAGGCGGCAGGTCTCGGCGAGCATGTCGTTGTAGCCGGACTCGCCGACGATGTCCGCGTCCTGGATCTCCATGTCCAGCTTCTCGAAGACGGAGAAGAAGTAGATCTTCGACTCGTCGACGAACTTCTGCCAGATGGAGAGCGTGCGGGGATCGCCCGCCTGGAGGTCGACCACCCGGCGCCGGGAGCGCGTCTTGAACTCCTCGTCGGAGTCGAACAGCTTGCGCGCGGTCTTGTAGAGGCGGTCCAGGTTCGACATCGCCTCCTCGCCGGAGACTTCGCCCTCCTTGTGGTCCAGCTCGTGCGGGTGCTCGTCCAGGTACTGGATGAGCATGCCGAACTGGGTGCCCCAGTCGCCGATGTGGTGGCGGCGCACCACGTTCTCCCCGGTGAACTCCAGGAGCTGGACCACCGAGTCGCCGATCACGGCGGACCGCAGATGGCCGACGTGCATCTCCTTCGCCACGTTCGGCTGGGCGTAGTCGATCACCGTGGTGCCGGGGTGCGCGGTCACCGGCACGCCGAGGCGCTCGGTGTCCGCGTACCGCGCGGCGAGGTTCGCGGTGATCGCCCGGTCGGCGATCGTGATGTTGAGGAAGCCGGGGCCGGAGACCTCGACGTCCTTGATCAGCTCGTCACCGGTGACGACGTGCGAGACGACCTCGGCGGCCAGCTCCCGCGGGTTCGCCTTCGCCTTCTTGGCCAGCGCCAGGATGCCGTTGGCCTGGTAGTCCGCCCGGTCGCTGCGTCGCAGCAGCGGGTCCGCGCCGGCGGCCTCCGGCCGGGTGGCCGAGAGCGCGGACGCGAGATGCTGCTGGACGGAGTCGCTGAGGGACGTGACCGAGGCCATGGGGTGGCTGCCGTTCTGCTCGGGTTCCGGAGCTGTTGACTACTACAGGTGACTACTGCTGAAGCCGAGTATCCCACGCGGTGAAAAGCGGTTTTCGCGGATGCGGTCCGGGCTGGGAGAATAGAAAGGTCAGCCGTGCGACCGTACCGGCTGCCCGAGCAGAAAGAAGGACGTGCCGATCGTGGCTCAGAGCACCGAGACCACCGACTGGGTCTCCCGTTTCGCGGACGAGGTCATCGAGGAGTCGGAGCGTCGGGCCCCGGGCAAACCGGTCGTCGTCGCGTCCGGACTCTCCCCCTCGGGCCCGATCCACCTGGGCAACCTCCGCGAGGTCATGACCCCGCACCTGGTCGCCGACGAGATCCGCCGCCGCGGCCACCGGGTCCGCCACCTGATCTCCTGGGACGACTACGACCGGTACCGCAAGGTCCCCGCCGGGGTCGAGGGCGTCGACGAGACGTGGGCCGAGCACATCGGCAAGCCGCTCACCTCGGTCCCCGCCCCCAAGGGCTCCCCGTACCCGAGCTGGGCCGAGCACTTCAAGGCCACCATGGTCGAGTCGCTCGCCGAGCTGGGCGTGGAGTTCGACGGGATCAGCCAGACGGAGCAGTACACCTCCGGTGTCTACCGCGAGCAGATCCTGCACGCCATGAAGCACCGCGGCGACATCGACGCGATCCTCGACCAGTACCGCACCAAGAAGGCCCCGGCGAAGAAGCAGCAGCAGAAGGCGGTCGACGAGGCCGAGCTGGAGGCGGCGGAGGGCTCCGGCGCCGCCGCCGAGGACGACGGCAGCACCGGCTCCGCCGGCTACTTCCCGTACAAGCCCTACTGCGGCAACTGCGAGAAGGACCTCACCACCGTCACCTCCTACGACGACGACACCACCGAACTGACCTACTCCTGCACCGCCTGCGGCTTCGCCGAGACGGTCCGGCTCAGCGAGTTCAACCGCGGCAAGCTGGTCTGGAAGGTCGACTGGCCGATGCGCTGGGCGTACGAGGGCGTGATCTTCGAGCCGAGCGGCGTCGACCACTCGTCGCCGGGCTCGTCGTTCCAGGTCGGCGGGCGGATCGTCGGCATCTTCGGCGGCGAGCAGCCCATCGGCCCCATGTACGCCTTCGTCGGCATCAGCGGCATGGCCAAGATGTCGTCCTCACGCGGCGGCGTGCCCACGCCCGCCGACGCGCTGAAGATCATGGAACCCCAGCTGCTGCGCTGGCTGTACGCGCGGCGCCGGCCCAACCAGTCCTTCAAGGTCGCCTTCGACCAGGAGATCCAGCGCCTCTACGACGAGTGGGACCGGCTCGACGCCAAGGTCGCCGACGGCAGCGCCCTGCCCGCCGACATCGCCGCGCACTCCCGCGCGGTGGGCACGGCGGGCGGCGCCCTGCCCAGGACGCCCCGGCCGCTGCCGTACCGCACCCTCGCCTCCGTCGCCGACATCACCGGCGGGCACGCGGACCAGGCGCTGCGCATCCTCAGCGACTTCGACCCCGCCCACCCGCTCGCCTCGCTCGACGAGGCCCGGCCGCGCTACGACAAGGCCGAGGCGTGGATCTCCCTCCACGTCCCGGCCGACCAGCGCACCATCGTGCGGACGGAGCCGGACGAGGAACTGCTGAAGTCCCTGGACGAGCAGGGCCGCCGGTCGTTGCGGCTGCTCCTCGACGGGCTGGCCGACCACTGGTCCCTGGACGGGCTGACCCACCACGTCTACGGCGTTCCCAAGGTCCAGGCAGGCTTCCCCGCCGACGCCACGCCCAAGGAGCTGCCCGCGGAGATCAAGACCGCGCAGCGGTCGTTCTTCGCCCTGCTCTACCACCTGCTGGTCGGGCGGGACACCGGCCCGCGTCTGCCCACCCTGCTGCTCGCGGTGGGCCAGGAGCGGGTACGGCGGCTGCTCGGGGACTGACCGGCACAGCGCCGCACACGAGGACGGGGCGCCCGGT
>NZ_LIQT01000194.1 GCF_001418415.1 Streptomyces hirsutus | reverse complement strand
ACCCCGCCTCGCACGCCGGTGGCCGGAGGCGGCGTGTACGTCCACCGGCGTGCGAGGCGGGGTGTGCGTACGGACGGGCGGAGACAACGGGGTCTCCTCCTCGGGCTCGTAGCCGGGCTTCTGCGGCTCGTCCGGCGTGTAGACGTTGCCGCAGTCGTTGTCGTAGGCGGAATTGAGCACTCCGAGCACACCGATGGAGTTGCCGCACACGTTCACCGGCGTGTGGACCGGGACCTGGATGAGGTTCCCGGACAGCACGCCGGGAGAGCCTTCGGCGACTCCCTCCGCGTACGCGCCCCCGCCGCCGGAGCGGCTCTGCGAGGTGCTGGAGGTGCTCTGCTCGGACCTGTCGTCGTGGTGCGAGCCGTTGACGCACGTGTTGCCGGAGGCCTCGTTGAGCGCCCCGACCACGTCGACGGTGTTGCCGCACGCGTTCACCGGCGCGTGGACCGGTGCCTGGACGTTGTTCCCGGACAGCACGCCGGGGGAGTCCTTGGCGACTCCCTCCGCGTGCGCGCCACCGCCGCCGGAGCCGCCGTGCGAAGGTGTGGCCACGCGCTGCTCGGACATGTCGTCGTGGTGCGAGCCGTTGACGCACGTGTTGCCGGACGCCTGGTTGAGTGCGGAGGCCGCGCCGATGGTGTTGCCGCACGCGTTCACCGGCACCTCGATCGGCGCCTGGACGTTGTTCCCGGACAGCACGCCGGGAGAGTTCGTGGCGGCTCCCTCCGCGTAGGTGTCAGCGAGGGCGGGGGCGCCGTACAGCGAGAGAATGCCCGTGGCGGCGGCCGCCGCGAACGCTCCCCTGCTCAGAGTCTGTCGCAATGTCGTGGTCTTCCTGCTTGAAGAGGTGGAAAGCCGGCCCGGGCACGGAGATCGACGTCCGAAGTCGGCCATGGCGGAACCGAGAGGCCGGTGCGTCGGACGCCACAGCGTGCTACGCGTCGAGAAGAACACCCGGAGGTCCGACGGCGGCAGACCCGGCGCCGGCAGCGGATCCCGTGTTCGCCCTCGACTCACAGTCGGGAAGGCCTGCGGGACAAACCCGTGTACCGCGGACGGAGCAGCACAGCGCGTTCCTTTCTCGTGGCGTCGCGTGCCCTACTCCTTCAGTAACCCGACGTACGGGAAACGGTTGCGCAGGTTCACCCGGTTGGCCCCCTCCGCGGGCCGCCCGCCCCGTCAGGAGTACAGCTTCTCGATCTCCTGTGCGTACGCCGTCTGTGCCGCCCGGCGTTTGACCTTCAGGGACGGGGTGAGCAGTCCGTTCTCCTCGGTGAACTCGCCCTCGACGAGGGTGAAGGCGCGGATCGACTCGGCGCGGGAGACGGCCTCGTTGGCGTAGTCGACGGCCTTCTGGACGTCGGCGCGCATCCGGGGGTCGGCGATCACCTCGGACAGGGGCGTGTCGGCGGGCAGCCCGCGCACCGCGAGCCAGTGGCCGACCGTCTCCGGGTCGAGGGTGACGAGCGCGGCGACGTAGGGGCGGTTGTCGCCGACGACCAGGCACTGGCCGACGGGCGGGCGGCTGCGCAGGCGGTCCTCCAGGACGGCCGGGGAGACGTTCTTGCCGCCGGAGGTGACGAGGACGTCCTTCTTGCGGCCGGTGATGGTGAGATAGCCGTCGTCGTCGAGGGAGCCGAGGTCGCCGGTGGCGAACCAGCCGTCGGTGAGCGCCTCGTCGGTGGCGGCCGGGTCGTTGCGGTAGGCCCCGAAGACGATGCCGCCCTTGACGAGGACCTCGCCGTCGTCGGCGATACGGACGGCGGCGCCGGGAATCGGCGGGCCGACCGTGCCGGGGCGGGGGCCGAGCGGCGGGACGAGAGTGGCGGCGGCGGTCGTCTCGGTGAGGCCGTAGCCCTCGTAGACGAGGATTCCGGCCGCGTAGAAGAAGAGGTTGAGGTCACGCTCGAGCGGGGAGCCGCCGCTGATGGCGTAGCGCACCCGGCCGCCGAGTTCCTTGCGGACGCGGCGGTAGACCAGCAGGTCGTACAGCGCCCAGGCGGCGTACAGGCGCGGGCCCGGCCCTTTGCCACGGCCCAGGAACCGGTCGAGGTGGGCCGCGCCGAAGCGGACGGCGACGCGGTGGGCGCGTTCGAAGGACGCGCCGCGTCCGAGTTTCTCGGCGGTGGCGCGGCCGGTGTCGTGGATCTTCTCGAAGAGGTAGGGGACGCCGACGAGGAAGGTCGGGCGGAACCGCTTGAGGGCGGGACGCAGTTCGGCGGGTTTGATGCTCGGCCAGTGGCCGACCTCGATGCGGCCGATCAGGCAGGCGATCTGCAGGGTGCGGCCGAGGATGTGGGCGAGCGGGAGGAACAGCAGCGTCGAGGCGGTCCGGTCGGTGACCTCCTTGAAGACGGGGTGGAGGAGTTCGACGGTGTTGCCGGCCTCGGCGAGCAGGTTGGCGTGGGTGAGGACACAGCCCTTGGGGCGCCCGGTGGTGCCGGAGGTGTAGCAGATCGTCGCGGGGGTGTCGGGGGTGAGGGCGGTGCGGCGTCCGGTGACCTCCTCGTCGGAAACGTCCCGGCCGAGGGCGGTGAGGGCCGTGAGGGCGTCCGCGTCGAGTTCCCAGGTGCGCGGGGGTTCGGGGAGAGCCGCGGTGGCCGTGGTGACGGTGGCGGTGTTCTGCGGGGTCTCCGTGACGACGAACCGGGTGCCGGAGTCGCGGACGATCCATGCGACCTGGTCCGCGGAGGAGGTGGGGTAGACCGGGACGCTCCGGCCGCCGGCGGACCAGATCGCGAAGTCCAGCACCGCCCATTCGTAGCGGGTGCGGGACATCACCGCGACCCGGTCGCCGGGTTCGAGGCCGGCCGCGACGAGGCCCTTGGCCACGGCGGTGACCTCCTGGGCGAAGGCCGCCGCCGTGACCGGGTGCCAGCTGCCGTGCCGCTCGCGGCGCAGGACGACCTCGTCCGGGGCCTCGGCCGCGTTGGTGAACGGGATGTCGGCGGTGCTGCCGGTGGCCGGCCGCGGGGCGAGGGGTTCCGTACGGACCTCGCGTACGACGCCGTGCTCGTCCCTGGTGGTCCCGGTTCTGGTGCGGGCGGCCAGGTCGGCACGTCGTTTCGCGCGTTTCAGATCCTTGCGTACACCCATGACGGCTCCCGGTCGCGGCTGATGCGGTCGTACTGGCGCTGCCCCGCTTACTTACTCAGAAGTAAACTTACCCGTGCGTAATGACGAGTCAATGGGCGAACCCTCAGGACGAGCGGACCCCTCAGGACGAGCGGACCCCTCAGGGCGAGCGGACCCCTCAGGACAGGCGGTCGGCGGTGCGGATCGCTTCGGCCAGGTCGTGGAGGTCCCTGTCCTCGGTGCGGTCCGCCAGGCCGGCCGCGTGGTCGGCGAGTTCGCCGAGGCCGGGGGCGCCGGGCAGAGCACGGTGGCGGCGGCCGTCCAGGCGCAGGGCGTCGGCGAAGTAGGCGGCGGTCGCGGTGACGGCGAGGCCCCGGCCACCGGTCCAGACGGAATCGCCGAGGTCGTCGGCCTCCAGGGCGCCGCTCTCCTCGCGCGGGGCGCGGGACTCGGGGTCGAGCCAGCGGACGGTGGCCGTGGCGAGGTGGCCGTCGGGGGCGCCGGACCGGGTGCGCACCACGTACAGGGCGGTGACGGTGTGGCCGGGGCCGACCTCGCCGCCGTCGACGTCGTCGTCGCGGAAGTCCTCGTCGGCGACCCGGCGGTTCTCGTAGCCGACGAGGCGGAACTCGGCGACCGTGGCGGGGTCGAAGGCGACCTGGGCCTTCGCGTCCCTGGCCATCAGTTCGATGTTGCGGGGCAGTTGCTCGCAGAAGACCTCGCGGCCCTCCTCCTCGTCGGACACGTACACCGTGTGGCCGTCGCCCTTGTCGGCGAGGCGTTCCATGAGGGCGTCCCCGTAGTCGCTGCCGACGCCGACGCCGAAGAGGGTGATGCCGTGCTCGCGGCGGGACTCCCCGATGCGTTCGAGGATCGTGTCGGCGTCGGTGTCGCCGGTGTTGGCGAGCGCGTCGGAGACCAGGACGACCCGGTTGGTGGCGCCCTCGCGCAGTCCTTCGACGGCGGTCTCGTAGCCGGTCTCGACGCCCGCGCCGAGGTTGGTGGACTGCGCGGGCTCCAGGGCGTCGACGGCATCGTGGATCTCGTCCCGGTTGCCGTCGAGGCGGGTCATCGGCAGGACGGTCTCGGCCTCGTCGCTGAAGGTGACGATCGCCACGGAGTCCTCGTCGCGCAGCCGGTCCGTCATGGTGGCGAGGGATTCCCGGGCGAGGTCGAGGCGGCCGGGTTCGTCCATGGAGCCGGAGACGTCGACGACGAAGGTGAGGGCGGCGGGCGGACGGTCCTCGTCCGGCCCGGCGGACCGGGTGGCGAGGCCCACGCGGACCAGGGACCAGTCGTCCTCGTCGGTGCGGGCGCCGTCGACGGTGACCGTGAAGCCGTTGCCGTCCGGGCGTTCGTAGTCCTGCCGGAAGCTGTTGACGAACTCCTCGGGCCGGACCGTCGACGGGTCGGGCAGCCGGCCCTCGGAGAGGGTGCGGCGGGCGTAGCCGTAGGAGGCGGTGTCGACGTCGAGGGCGAAGGTGGAGAGGTAATCGGGGTCGGGCGCGACGTCGCGCCGGTCGTCCTGCTCCCCCTCGCGCTGCCGGTCGGTGCCGCGGGTGCCGTCGGGCACGGGGAGCGGGGCCGCATCGCTGTTCCCGCCGCCTCCGGTCCCTCCCCCGGGCCCGCCCCCGCCCTCGTACGAGGAGTCAGACGCCTTGCCGGCGTGGCCGCCTCCGTTGCACGCGGTGAGCAGCAGTCCGCTCGCCGCCGTGAGCGCGACCAGGGCGGCGCGGAGACGGCGTGTCCCCCGGCGCGTCCGGGCGCCCTTCCTTCGTGTCGTCCTCGTCCCGCGTGCCGTCCTCGTCCCGTTCGCTGTCCGGTCCGTCGTCCGCTTCATCGTCCGTTCCCCCTGCTGCCGTTGGCGTCGACTTCTCGACTGTGACGCCGGAGCGGGGCGGAACGTGCGGTACGGGGCGTTGCGGATGGGTCTCGAAGCGGGCACGGGACGGGCCCGCCGAGACCGGTAGGTGACCCTCCGTCGACCTGAGCCGGACCTGGGGCCTCTCGTTACGACACCACGTCCTTGCGGGCGAAGCCGCGGAAGGCCAGCGCGAACAGCACGAGGGCGTACGTCACCGAGACCGCGGTGCCCTGGATCATGCCGGACCACTGCGGGGTCGGCTGGACGGCGTCGGCCCAGGCGAACTGCCAGTGCGCGGGCAGGAAGTGACGCCAGTCGCCGAGGGCGGTCACCGCGTCCAGGACGTTGCCGACGATGGTCAGGCCGACCGCGCCGCCGACCGCGCCCAGCGGGGCGTCGGTGCGTGTCGACAGCCAGAACGCGAGTCCGGCGGTGACCAGCTGGGACACGAAGATGTAGCCCACGACCACCACGAGCCGCTGGGCCGCCGTCGCGGGGTCGAGCGAGCCGCCGGTGGGGATCTGCAGCGGGCCCCAGCCGTAGGCGGCGGTGCCGACGAGGAGCGCGACCACCGGCAGCAGCACCATCGCAGCGAGGCTGAGCCCCAGGCCGACGACGAGCTTGGACCACAGCAGCCGCATCCTCGGCACCGGGGCGGCGAGGAGGTAGCGCAGCGAGGACCAGCCGGCCTCCGAGGCGACCGTGTCCCCGCAGAACAGGGCGACGGGGATGACGAGGAGGAAGCCGGCGGAGACGAACAGGTTCACGGCGGCGAAGTTGGCGCCGGACGCGGTGGCCGTGTCCATCAGGGTCACCCGGCCCTCGCGGCCCTCCGGCTCGCCTCCGATGGCGAAGGCGACGGCCAGCACGAAGGGCAGGGCGGCGAGGATCGCGCCCATGACGAGGGTGCGGCGGCGCTTCAGCTGCCGGACCAGTTCGACCCGCAGCGGCAGCGTGCGGCCCGCGCGGTAGCCGTCGGCCACCTCCGCCGGCCCCGCCGGCTGTCCGGGGCCGGTGGCCCCGGCGGGCTCGGTCCGTTCGTCGAGCGCGCTCATGCGGGACCTCCGATCATCGTGAGGAAGGCGTCTTCGAGGCGGCGGTGCGGGCCGACCGACGCCACCGGCACTTCCAGCCGCACCAGTTCGGCGACCAGGCGCGGGGCGGTGCCGTCGGCGTCGAGGCGGACCAGCAGCCCGTCGTCGGTGGGGACCGCCGAGGCGACGCCCGGCAGGGCGGCGACCTTCCCGGCGAGCGGCTCGTCCACGGGGGACTCGGTGCCGACGAGCAGGGTGTCGCCGGAGCCGACGATCTCGTGCACCGGCCCGGCCTGGACCAGTTGTCCGCGGTCCATGACGACGAGGTGGGTGCAGGACTGCTCGACCTCGGAGAGCAGATGGCTGGAGACGATCACCGTGCGTCCGGCGGCCGCGTACCGGATCATCACCTCGCGCATCTCTCGGATCTGGGGCGGGTCCAGGCCGTTGGTCGGTTCGTCCAGGATGAGCAGGTCCGGCAGGCCGAGCATGGCCTGGGCGATGGCGAGGCGCTGGCGCATGCCCTGGGAGTAGGTGCGCACCGCGCGGGCGAGGGCGTCGCCGAGGCCCGCGATCTCCAGGGCCTCCTCCATGCGGGAGTCCTCCGGCGGGCGGCCGGTGGCCTGCCAGTACAGTTCCAGGTTCTCCCGGCCGGACAGGTGCGGGAGGAAGCCCGCGCCCTCGACGAAGGCGCCGACCCGGGACAGCACCGGCGCTCCGGGGCGGATGGCGTGACCGAAGACGCGGATCTCGCCGCCGTCGGGCTTGATCAGGCCCATCAGCATGCGCAGGGTGGTGGTCTTGCCCGCGCCGTTCGGCCCGAGCAGGCCGAGGACCTGGCCCTTCTCGACGCGGAACGACAGGTCCCGTACGGCGTACCGGTCGGCGGACCGGGCGTAGCGCTTGCTGAGGCCGGTGATCTGCAGCGGTACGCCGGCGAGTTCGGGGGCGGGGGGCGTGGCCGCCGTACGGCGGCGGCCGGTGAGCACCAGGGCGAGGGCGATCACCGCTCCGGCGGCCGGCAGCCACCACACCCAGGAGGGCAGCGGTGCCGCGGCGGTGGCCACCGCGGGCGCGGTGGGCACGGTGAGGTCGCTCTTCAGGGAGACCGTGTACGTGGCCGGGGCGGCCGGGGAGGCGTAGCCGAGGTCGGTGGAGGCGAGGACGAGCCGCAGGCGGTGGCCCTGCCGGACCTCGTGGTCGACGGCCGGGAACGTGACGTTGACGTCCTTGCCCGCCCTGGCGTCCTCGACCCGGATCGGCGCGACCAGCTGGGAGGGCAGTACCTGCTGTCGTCCGTCCGGGCCGACGTCGTACACCTTGCCGAAGAGGACGGCGTCGTCACCGGTCGACTTCACGTGGACGGTGGCGGTCGGCGAGCCGGTGATCCGCAGGTCGCCGGTGACCGGGGCGGACTCGAAGCGGGCGTACTGGCCGGGGAAGTCCAGGGAGACGCCGACGCCGAGGGACGACAGTTGGGAGAGGCCGCCGGCACCGCCGAGGCCGGGCAGCGCGGAGACGGCGGGCGGACTGGCGCCGGCCGGGTTGGCGAAGCTCTGCTCGCGTCCGGTGAGCGGGAAGGCCTTCCCGCCGCCGGTCAGGCCCGGGTAGCGGTCCGCGCTCGCGCCGCTCAGCACGGCCCGCCCGTCGGTGGAGTCGACGCCTCCGGTGCGGGTGACGCGGAAGGCGGGGCCGGTGTCGGCGCCCTTGTCGCCCTTCAGGTACCGGTCGAACCAGGCCCGGGTGCGGGCGCGGACGCGGTCCGCCTCCGGCTCCCCGCCGTCGTGTCCGCCGGCGATCCAGTCGACGTCGACCGGGGCGCCGTTCGCGCGGATCGCCTTCGCCGCCGCGTCGGCGTGGCCGAGCGGGAACAGCGAGTCGGACTGGCCCTGCATCAGCAGGGTCGGCACGTCGATGCGGTCGGCGACGGCGGACGGGGACCGCTCCTTCAGGAGCGCGACGGCCTCGGCGTCCGGGGTGCCGGACTCGGCGACCCGCTCGTACATCCGGCACAGCGCGGGCTCGAACTTCTCGCAGCCGCCGCCGGAGTTGACGAAGATGCCCGCCCACAGCTTCTTGAACACGCCGTTCGGGAACAGCGCTTCGGCGAGGTCGAAGTAGGTGATGGCCGGGGCGATGGCGTCCACCCGGTCGTCGTGCCCGGCGGTGAGCAGCGCGATGGCGCCGCCGTAGGAGGCGCCGGCCATGCCGAGGCGCGGGTCGCCGTCCTTGTCCAGCTCGACCTCGGGCTGTTCGGCGAGCCAGTCGATGAGCCGGGAGACGTCGGCGACCTCGCCGTCCGGGTCGTTCAGCCCGATCCTCCCGGTGGACTTGCCGAAGCTGCGCGCGGACCAGGTGAGCACCGCGTACCCCTCGCGCGCGAGTTCCTCGGCCTGCTGCCGTACGTCGTTCTTGCTGCCGCCGAAGCCGTGCCCGAGCAGGACGGCGGGGCGGCGGCCGGCCGGACCGGCGGTGAAGTACGAGGTGTCGATGCGCACCTCGTCGCTCCCGTCACCGCCGTCGGCCACCGTCATGACGCGGTCGGCCCGGTCCACCGCGGGCGCCGGGTCGTCGGAGGCGACGGCGGTCCAGGTGCCGGCCCCGGCGAGCACGACGGCGGCTGCCGCGGCGGCGACGGTCCGCCGGGGCCGCCATGACGTGGGCCGTCGCAGTCCGGGCAGTCGAAGATCCATGCGTCAACGGTACGGGGTCGATCTGTGGTCCCGATGCCGCCCGAGGACCGACCCCGCCACCTCCTCCAGGCGTACGCGACCGCCGCCGTGTACCGCGTCCGTGGTACACGACCGCGCCGCGAACGCCCCGGGACCGCCCATGTCGGGCGGGGGTGCCGGCGTTCCGGTCCGGCACGCGGGGCGGCCGAGGGCATCGTGGGGCGTTCTTCCGTGACCGGTGACGGACGAAGACCTCCGGCGCGGGGCCGTAGCGGACGGGGAGTCGTCGCACGCACTTCGCTCCTGCCAAAGCAAAGCGGCCGCCCGCGCCGGAGGCGATCGGTACCGGGGCCCTCAGCGGCGCCCCGGAGCAGAGAGGGCGGTCGCGTCACTCGCGCCGCCGTTCGTGTCGTCGTGGAGGACGTCGCACAGGGCGTCGCTCCTGCCGCTCCTCATGGCCTCGTTCATGTCACGGCCCCCGTGGCGAGTACCGCCTCGTCGTTGTCGTCCCACACGGCTCCCCCGGTTCTAGCCGTGCGGCGAAGCCCTGTCAATGCTTTGTCCAGACATAAGGACGAGATCTTGACCTTACGTCCCCGGAACAGGCGAACCGTCCGGAGGAGCGGCAGGCCGACGCCCGGCCGGACGGTGCCCCTACGACCGCCGGACGGCCCACGGGCCGAGGGGCGACCCGGGCGGATCGACGGTTCCGGCGGGGCGGGTCAACACGACCCGCCGATGAACCGGCGCACACCTTTGCTTCACTTCTGTATCAAATACCCCGCTCGTGTCACACATGTCCCGTGTACGCGGGCTTTCCGTCACGCCCGGCGCACAACGCCGCCCCGCCCCCGTAGGGCGTCGTTCACAGGGCAGAACGCTGGTGATCGCCAGCGCAGCACCCGGCTCCCCCTGACGGCCGACCCCTGGCCGCCTCCGTGGTGCTCGCGGGGAGGTACGACGCATGACCGACCGAAGTCTGTGGTCCTACAAGGACATCGCGGCGCACATCAAGGTGCAGCCGGACACCGTCCGTTCGTACCGCAAGCACGGCCTTCTGCCTCCGCCCGACCATGTGGAGAGCGGTAAGCCGTACTGGTACGCGGACACGGTACGCCGCTGGGTGGCCTCCCGGCCGGGCAACCGCCCACGCCCCTGACCCCCGCCCCGCACACGACGGACAACGGCTGCGCCCCACCACACGGGTGGGGCGCAGCCGTTCGGTCGTTCCGGTCGCCCGGTCGTTCCCGTCGCCCAGTCGTGCCGGTCGCCCCGTCGCTCCCGTCGCTCAGCCCGGTCACACGGTCGTCCGGGCCGGTTGGGTTTCGTACCGGGTCCAGCCTCCGACGCGTGGCGGCTCGTTGACTTCGGTCATCCCGCGGTGTCCCCTGGTGCACCGTGGAACGGTCCGGACGCCCCCGGCGCCATGGCACAGGAGCACGCCGCCCTGCACGCCGCCCTGCACGCCGCCCTGCACGCCGCCCTGATCGACCGGGTCGAGGCGCCGTTCACCCCGTTCCCGCCCGACGCCCGCACCGAGGAGATCACCCGTACGTCCCGGATGCGCGTGGGCATCCACAAGGGCGGCCTGGAGCTGATCCTCGCCCACGAGGACGCCGAGCGTGAGGCCATGTCCAGGAACCGAAGAACGCCCTGTTCCGCCACCTCGACCCGCCGCTCATGGATTCATACCCCCTAGGGGTATAGTCTGGACATGGAGGCCCCGGCCCCCGTGGCCCCCTCGACCCCATACGCCTCGACGAGGAGCAACGACATGACCGTCCGGACCGACACCCAGGGCTCCGTCACCACCGTCTACAAGGTGAGCGGCATGAGCTGCGGCCACTGCGAAGGCGCCGTCTCCGGCGAGATCTCCGAGCTTCCCGGGGTCGCCTCGGTGAAGGCCGTCGCCACCACCGGCGAGGTCACCGTCGTCTCCGCGGCCCCGCTCGACGAGAAGGCCGTCCGAGCCGCCGTCGACGAGGCCGGCTTCGAGCTCGTCGGCCCCGCCTGACACCGACGGCGGCTCGGCCTGGCGCCAGAACGACACGCCCGAGCCCGCCGGGGACACCGCGACCCCTCCGGAGTCCCGGACCTGCCTGGAGTACGGACATGAACAGCACCACCGCCACCGGAGCACCGATACCCGCCGACCCGGCGGGCCCGGGTACCCCGGCGGCCCCCACGACCTCGGAGGCCCCGCCCGCCTCCGAGGTCGAGCTGCTCATCGGCGGGATGACCTGCGCCTCCTGCGCGGCCCGCGTCGAGAAGAAGCTCAACCGCATGGACGGCGTGACCGCCACGGTGAACTACGCGACGGAGAAGGCCCGGATCGCCTACCCCGCCGGCACCGAGGTCGCCGATCTCATCGCCACCGTGGTGAAGACCGGCTACACCGCCGAGGAACCCGCGCCCCCGCCGTCCCCCGCCTCCGCGCCGGAGTCGGCACCGGACGGGCCGGACGGGCCGGGCACCGCGTCGGCGGACCCCGGGCTCACCGCCCTGCGCGACCGGCTGACCGTCTCCGCCGTGCTCGCCCTTCCCGTCGTGCTGCTCGCGATGATCCCGCCCCTGCAGTTCGACCACTGGCAGTGGCTCTCGCTCACCCTCGCCGCCCCCGTCGTCGTCTGGGGTGCGCTGCCCTTCCACCGGGCCGCCTGGACCAACCTGCGGCACGGCGCGGCCACCATGGACACCCTGGTCTCCGTCGGCACGCTCGCCGCGTTCGGCTGGTCCCTGTGGGCGCTGTTCCTCGGCGACGCGGGCATGCCCGGGATGCGGCACCCCTTCGAGCTGACCGTCGCCCGCACCGACGGCGCCTCCGCGATCTACCTGGAGGTCGCCGCCGGCGTCACCGTCTTCATCCTCCTCGGCCGCTACCTCGAGGCCCGCTCCAAGCGCCGCGCGGGCGCCGCCCTGCGCGCCCTGATGGAGCTGGGCGCCAAGGACGTCGCCGTGCTCCGTGACGAGGGCGGCCGGGTGCGCGAGGTGCGCGTCCCGGCGGAGCGGCTGGCGGCCGGTGACCGGTTCGTCGTACGCCCCGGGGAGAAGATCGCCACCGACGGGACCGTGGTCGAGGGATCCTCCGCCGTGGACGCGTCGATGCTGACCGGCGAGTCGGTGCCGGTGGACGTCACCGTCGGCGACGCCGTCACCGGTGCCACGGTCAACGCGGGCGGCCGGCTCGTCGTGGAGGCCACCCGGGTCGGTGCCGACACCCGGCTCGCGCGGATGGCACGGGCCGTGGAGGACGCGCAGAACGGCAAGGCCGAGGTGCAGCGGCTGGCGGACCGGATCTCCGGGGTCTTCGTCCCCGTGGTGCTCCTCATCGCCGCCGGCACCTTCGGCGGGTGGCTCGGCGTCACCGGCGACACCGCCGCCGCCTTCACCGCGGCCGTCGCGGTGCTGATCATCGCCTGCCCGTGCGCCCTCGGGCTGGCCACCCCGACCGCGCTCATGGTGGGCACCGGACGCGGCGCGCAGCTCGGCATCCTCATCAAGGGCCCCGAGGTCCTGGAGTCCACCCGCCGCGTCGACACCGTCGTCCTCGACAAGACCGGCACGGTCACCACCGGCCGGATGACCCTCCAGCGGGTCCACACCGCCGACGGCACCGACGAGAAGCAGCTGCTGCGGCTCGCCGGCGCCCTGGAGCACGCCTCCGAGCACCCGATCGCCCGCGCGATCGCCGCCGGCGCCGAGGAGCGGGCGGGGGAGCTGCCTTCGGCCGAGAGCTTCGAGAACGTCCCGGGGCGGGGCGTTCGCGGGCGCGTGGACGGCCATGAGGTGGTCGTGGGGCGGCTCGGCGGGGGTCCGGCGGACGAGGCGGGCCCCGGGCTGCCGCCGGAGCTGGAGCGGGCCCGCGACGAGGCCGAGAAGGGCGGGCTCACGGCCGTCGTGGTCGGCTGGGACGGAACCGCGCGCGGGGTCCTCGCCGTCGCGGACGCGGTCAAGGAGACCAGCGCGGAGGCCGTCCGGGACCTGCGCGCCCTCGGACTCACCCCCGTCCTGCTCACCGGCGACCACCGCACCGTCGCCGAGGCGGTGGGCCGGGCCGTCGGCATCGACCGGGTGATCGCCGAGGTCCTGCCCGAGGACAAGGCCGCCGTCGTGCGGCAACTGCAGGACGAGGGACGGACCGTGGCCATGGTCGGTGACGGCGTCAACGACGCCGCCGCCCTCGCCACCGCCGATCTGGGCCTGGCCATGGGCACCGGCACCGACGCGGCGATCGAGGCCGGCGACCTGACCCTCGT
>NZ_LIQT01000193.1 GCF_001418415.1 Streptomyces hirsutus | reverse complement strand
AGACGACTGGAGCACCGTGTCCCGCACCACGCCCGCCGTACCTCTCTGGCTCGCCCACGCCCTGCGGGCCCAGCGCGGACCGGTCCCGTGGAGCGCGGTCACGCGGGGAGTGCTGGGCGGCGGGCCCCTGCTGGTCGCCGCCGTCCTCGCCGGGCATCCCACCCTCGGCGTGGTCGCCGCCATCGGTGCCATGTTCGCCGGGATCAACGACCGGCCGGGCAGCCGACGCGTCTCCGTCAGCCGGATCGGAGTACCCGCGCTGGCCGGGGCGGCCGGGCTGCTCGTCGGGACGTACGCGGGGGACCACCTCCCGGCCGTGCTGCTGACGCTGCTGCTGACCGGGTGCGGGCTGGTCGCCGGCGCGGTCAGCGCGCTGGGCCCGATCGGCTCCGCCGCCGGGATCCAGCTGCTCGTCGGGGCCGCCGTCGGCGCCGGAATGCCCCTGCCCGAACCCGGATGGCAGCGGGCGCTCGCCCTCCTCGCCGGAGCCGCGTGGCTGCTCCTGCTCCGGCTGGCGCTGCCCACCCCGGGGTCCCTCGCCGGGGACTTCCGGTTCGACGGCGAACGGCACGCCGTGGCCGGTGTGTACGAGGCCGTCGCCGCGCTGCTCGACGCCACCGGCTCACCCACCGCCATCGCACGGCGCGCCGCGCTCACCGCCGCCCTCGACCATGCGCAGGACGCGCTGGCCGGACCCCGGCTTCGGCGGTACGCCAGTTCCGCGGCCGAACGGCGACTGCACGCGCAGTACGCCGCCGCGCTGCCGCTGGCCGAGGCCGCGACCGCGCTGGCCTGGGCCGGGGAGGCCGTACCGGCCCGCGCGTCCGAAGGGCCCCGGCGGCTCGCCGTCGCCGTGCGCGGCGGCGCCTCCACCGGGCCGCTGCCCGCGCCCTCCCGGTCCGTCCCCGCACTGCGGGCCCTCGACGACGCCCTCCTGCGCGCCGCCGTGGCCTTCGACCGGGCCGACGGCGGTGACCTGCACACGCGCCGCCGGTCCCGCGCCGCTCTCACCCGTACCGTCCTCGGCACCCGGGGTCAGGAGTACGGCCTGCGGGTCGCCCTCTGCTTCGGTGTGAGCGTCGCCGTCGCCCAGGCCCTGTACCACGCCCGCTGGTACGGGCAGCACGACCACTGGTACTGGCTGCCCGTCACCGCCGTCTTCCTCGTCAAGCCCGACCTCGGTCCGCTCGCCTCCCGGGTGCTGAACCGTGCTGCCGGAACCGTGCTCGGGGCGCTCCTCTTCGCCGGGTTCGCCGCCGTGCTGCCCCGGCCGGAAGGGCTCATCGCGCTGGTGGCGGTCAGTGGGGCGCTCATCCCGGTCGCCGCCCGGCACTTCGCCGCGCAGACCACCGTCGTCACCGTGCTCGTGCTCGCCCTGGTGATGGTGGGCGGTGAACCGCAGGCCTCCGTGGCACGGATCGGCGAGACACTGCTGGCCTGCGCCATCGTGCTCGTCGTCGGACACCTGCCGATGCCCGTGCGGCGCGGCGGCGCCCTCCGCGCCCGGCTCGCGGAAGCGGAGGACGCCGCGCACGCGTACCTCACCCATGTGCTCGGCGCGTCCGACGACCGCGCCGCCCGCTGGACCCTGCGCCGCGAGGCCTACCGCACCCTCGCCGAGGCCCGCGGCGCCATCGCCCTGGCCTCCGCCGAGCTCCCCGCGCTCGCCCGGCACTCCCACGGCACGGACGAGGTCGCCGCCCTGCTCGAACAGCTCGTCGACACCACCACCGCCTGCGCCGTCCACCTGGACGACACGGGCCGGCTCGACGCCCGTCACACCGAGCGGCTCGCCGAACTGCGGGACGCGCTCGCGGGGCGCCACGGGGGCGTCGGGGTCCGGCTGCCGGAGTCGCCCGTCGCCGGGTGAGCGACGTCCGCACCACCGTCGTCGACGGGCGGCATGGCCAGGAGTACGACACCTGGGCATCCGACGAGCACCGGACGAGCACCGGACGAGCACCGGACGAGCGCCGGACGAGCGCCCGGCGGACGTGAGCGGCCGGTCCGGAAAATCTTGGGACCGGGCGGGCGAGTTCCGATGAGTTCCGGTGACGGCGCCGGTCACCTCTTGCAACGGGACCGTTGCACAGGAGGAACCATGTCGCTTCCGGAGATCGTCTCGCGCGCCGACTGGCGCGCGGCGCGTGCGGAACTGCTGGTCAAGGAAAAGGTCGTCACCCGCGCGAAGGACGCGCTCAACGCCGAGCGGCGCCGGCTGCCCATGGTCGAGATCGACCGGGAGTACGTGTTCGAGGGCGGTGACGGCAAGGCCACGCTGCTCCACCTGTTCGAGGGGCGCCGGCAGCTCGTCGTGTACCACTTCATGTTCGCGCCCGAGTGGGACGCCGGGTGCCGCAGCTGCTCCGGGTTCCTGGACCAGATCGGGCACCTCGCCCATCTGAAGGCCCGCGACACCACCTTCGCGGTCGTCTCCCGGGCGCCGTACCCGAAGATCCTTCCGTTCAAGGCGCGGATGGGCTGGACGCTGCCCTGGTACTCCTCCTACGCCGACGACTTCAACGAGGACTTCGAGGCCACCCTCGAACACGACGGGGAGCTGGTCGAGCGGCCGGGCCTCAGCTGCTTCCTGCGGGACGGGGACCGCGTCTTCCACACGTACTCGACCTACGAACGCGGCCTCGACGGACTCGGCTCGACCACCACCCTGCTGGACCTCACGGCGCTCGGCAGGCAGGAGGAGTGGGAGAAACCCGAGGGGCGCGCGTCGGCTTTCGGGGCCCCGGCGGGCAGCGAACGCATCCGCTATCACGACGAATACGACGAGTACGACGGGTAAGACGGGTAAGACGAATGGGGCGAGTGCGATGAGTGTGATGAGTGCGGAACCTCGTACGGATGGTGACCGCATGTCCGAGAGAGCGGAGAGTGCGCCCCCCTGCTGGTGGTGAACGGGTGTCAACCACGTCTCAGTGGCGTCACTGGGCGAGGCGTTCTCCCGTCGTCGGCGTTTCACTCTACGAGTGCGATGCCGAAGGAGAGGCAGCAGGTGAACGGGCGAACGGTGCTTGAAAGCTTTCCCGCGGGCGGGCCGCGGGGGTCCTGGCCCGCGGAGGAGTTCGCGCGGGCGCGGCGCATGGAGGGCCTGCCCGCCGAGGTCGTCATGGACCTCGCGACCGACATGTTCCTGGTGATCGTCCGCGGTGGCGACGGCAGCGCGGACGCGGCCGCGTGAGCCCGCACGGGCCACGGCAGGGCGGTGGGCGGCGCCGCGTGAGGCCCGGGAGCCCTACGCGGTGACTGGGCGGGACCAGCTCGGGGTCGTGTCCGTCAGGCGGCACACCGCCAGGTAGAGCGGTATCGGCGGAGTGTACGGAAGGGTGCCGTCGGGGCGGTGGATCAGGCAGGGGAGGTCCGGAGCGTCCGGCACGACGGCCCCCGTGTCGTACCGCGCGGGGGCGGGCCACTCCAGGGCGTAGTCCGAATCGGACGGAACCAGCCACCACCAGTGCGCCTCATCGGCGTAAACGCACCCCACCCGTGGCAGCCGGGGCATGACCAGCGGGCCGAAACGGGCCGGCACCGCCACCGCGTCGCAGCCCATCGGCGCCGTCATCCCCTCGGGGACGGGCAGGCGCAGGAGCGGTGCGGCCGGATTCCGCAGCCCGCGCTGGAGGCGCACCAGCGTGTTCAGGCTCAGGGTCCGCGTGCCCGTCACACCCGTCCCCCGTCCCGGCGGTACTGGCGCGGGGTCGTGTGCTGACGGGGAGGTGTGTGCGAGGCGGTCGGGGCCGCTCCGTGACGGTGCCGCTGCTCGGATTCCCCGTCCTCGTCCTGGCCGCCGGCCGGGTCCGGCTTGGGGCGCTCGCCCCAGCCGAGGTCGTTCCGCGGCCCGTCGGACGGAAGCGGCGTGTCGGCCTTGCGGGGCAGCTCGGCCCAGACCAGCAGTCCGGGGCCCTGTTCGTGGGCGCCCCAGGCGTGACACATGGCGTCGACGAGAAGCAGTCCCCTGCCGTGCTCCTCCTCCGGCTGCTGCCGGGTGTTCGCACGGGGCCGGCCGGGGGCGCAGCCCTCGTCCCGCACGGCTATGCGCACCAGGTCGTCGCCGTCGTGCAGCTCGCAGACTATGTGACTGCTCGCCGTGTGCACGATGGCGTTGGTGACGAGTTCGGAGACGACCAGAGCCGCTGTGTCGCAGGTGTCCTCGCACACCGACCAACCGGTCAGCCGGGCCCTCGTCAGGCGTCTGGCCTGCGCGGGAGAACCCGGATGGGCGGCCAGTTCGAAGCGGAACCGGCGCTGGACAACAGCCCCTGCGGGGTCGGCGGCTCCCGAGGCGGGGCCGAGACCGAAGGGGCGCGCAGCGGCGTCTGTTCCTAAGGGCACGGACGGAATCACGCTTGCCACTATCGCCCCGCCGTGCACACTTGGCAAGTGTCACTCTGAAAAATCCAGAGTGCTGTGTGACGGTCTGGACGGCCGTGGCACACTGCTCGCAACAGCACCCCGCGCGGCGCCAGTTGAGGTCATCGAAGAAGTATTCGATTGGTCTCGGATTGGCGCCGCAGGGCTGTCGGGGCTGTCAGAGCTGCCGGCTTCGGGAACGTCCCGAAACCTTTTCGTGGAGGTGGAGCGTGAGCGAACCGCGGTCCGCGCCGACGGTCGGCCAGGTCGTCCTCGGCCGGCGACTGCTGGATCTGCGGGAAAGCGCCGGCCTCAAGCGTGAGGAGGCCGCACGCGTCCTGCGCGTCGCCCCCGCCACGGTCCGGCGCATGGAGATGGCCGAGGTCGCGCTCAAGATTCCGTATCTCCAGCTTCTGCTGAAGGCGTACGGGGTCTCCGACAGCGAGGCCGACGCCTTCGTACAGCTGGCGGAGGACGCCAACCGGCCCGGCTGGTGGCAGCGCTTCCACGAGATCCTGCCCGGCTGGTTCTCGATGTACGTCAGTCTCGAGGGCGCGGCTACGCTCATCCGCAGCTACGAGCCCCACTTCGTCCCCGGTCTGCTGCAGACCGAGGACTACGCACGTGGCGTGCTGCTCTCGGGTGCCATCGGGCAGACCCGGCCCGAGGACATCGAGGGACACGTCGCCCTGCGCATGCAACGGCAGGATCTGCTCACCCGTGACGACGCAGCCCGGCTGTGGGTCGTGATGGACGAGACGGCGCTGCGCCGCCCGGTCGGCGGCCCGGAGGTGATGCGTGCCCAGATCGACAGACTTCTCGAGGCCACGAAGCTGCCCAACGTGACGCTCCAGGTCGCCCCGTTCGCCAGTGGGCCGCACCCCGGCACGTACGGGCCGTTCGTGCTGTTCCGATTCGCCATGCCCGAACTGCCGGACATGGTCTACAGCGAGTACCTGACCGGCGCCGTCTACCTGGACGCGCGTGCCGAGGTGGCGACCCACCTCGAGGTCATGGACCGCATGGCGGCGCAGGCCGCTACAGCACATCGCACGAAGGTGATCCTCAGGGATCTCCGCAAGGAGCTGTGAATGAATCACATCAAACCCCTGTCCCTGTCCTTGACCTCACCCTTGCCGGTGCACCCGCCCCGGGTCCGCGCCGGACGGATCTACAACGGCATGCCCGCGCGCGAACTGGGCAGCGAGGGCTGGCACAAGCCGTGGAGCGGTGGCAACGGCGGCAACTGCCTGGAGGCGATGAAGCTCGACGACGGCCGGATCGCCGTACGGCAGTCCACCGACCCGGACGGACCGGCGCTCATCTACACCTCGGCCGAGATGACGGCCTTCATCGAAGGAGCCAAAGCGGGAGAGGCGGATTTCCTGCTGTCCTGACCCTTGCCGACCGTCCTACCGTTGCTTCCCGGCGTACACCCGATGTTGCTTGTTCCCCCTCCCGCCCTCCTTC
>NZ_LIQT01000192.1 GCF_001418415.1 Streptomyces hirsutus | reverse complement strand
CGAGCCCCACCGGCCCCGGGCGGGCTGCCCCGGGCTTGTCCCCATGACCGGCGCCCCTCCCACCGGATCGCGAAGAAGAGGAGGAGGGGCGCCCGGGGCTCCACGGTTCACTCGACGCCGGTGGGGGTGGACTGCGGCGTACGCCCGGCCAGGACCTCCTCGAGCCGAGGCGTGCCCTGCCCCACGGCGGCCTCGGTGGTGTCGTGGTTGGCGCCGTCGAGTCCGCCGTTGGTGACCGTGATCGCGTCCGTGCCGATCCGGACGGCGGCGACGTCCAGGGTGAGGGTGACGGGATCCCCGCTGCTGGTGCCCTTCACCGTCACGGTCAGTCCCTGCCGGGCGTCGCCCTCCGCGGGCAGTGACGCCTCGACGACCTGGACGGTGCGCTTGCCGCCGTCACCGCCGGTGAGGGTGAACTGGTCGCAGGTCTCGGGCAGCGACTTCAGCCACTTCATCGCATCGTCGAGATCGTCCTTCTGATAGGCGGCGACCTGGTAGAGCAGTCGGGAGTCGCCCTCCTCGAAGCCGGTGAGCGCCGACGCCCCGGACGGGCGGCCCAGCAGGGTCTCGTCGTAGAGCGAGTCGATCAGTCGTTGGCAGTCGGCGGCCTCGCTCTTCCCGCTGAGGAACGCGGCCGCGTCGACCTCTCCGATCAGGAGGGAGTCCCGCCATTTCTGCGGGTTCTCGACCTGGTCCCAGTAGTCCTCGATGTCCGCCTCGGTGATCAGCGCGTTGCGTGCGCCGGCTTCGGTGAGGTCAGAGGTGGGGGAGGCCGACGGTGTGGTGGTGGTCGGCGACGTGGTGGTGGTCTGCGTGGCGGGGGTGGAAGCGGTCTCCGACTCGGCCGCCGAGCCGCCGTCCCCGTCGGAGCAGGCCGCTGTGAGGAGCAACGCCCCGGTGGTCAGGGCGGTGGCCAGGACACGGACCGGAAGGGTTGCCGCGCGCGGCGTGGCGAACGGCCGGGCGACCGGGTGCGGCGCACGCGCACGGGCCACGGCCGCACGGGACGAGCGGACGGTGGGGCGAGGGGTGGTCACGAGTGCCTCCTGAGGACGGGACGATCGCCCGGCGTGTGTGCCCCGGGCGGCTCCCCCCGCTCTTCACCGCACCACCGGTTCGCTCGCGCCACCAGCGCATCGGAGGCATACGGGTGAAGGCCGGTCACCGCCCCGCACCGGCGGTGACCACCTCCGGGTACGCGCCCGCGCGGCGGAACCACCGGGGGACTTCCGGGGCTGCCCGCACCGCGGCGGACACGGAAGGGGACCGAAGGGAACGGACAGGGGCGGAGCAACGGGCGGAGCGCCCGCCGAGCCGCCCGCGCACCGGCTAGGCCGCCGCGTCGGCCTCGCTGATGTCCTTGTGCAGATGGGTCATCAGATCGCGCATCTCACTGATCCCGGCGGAGGAGGAGGCGGACCTCTGGGCAGCGTTGCGCAGCCAGTCCGTCGTCGCCAGGGCGACCCGTGTCGCGTCCTGCGTGTGCCGCTCGAAAAGGAGTTCGTCGATACGGTAGGAGATGTCGCTGAGCGTCTCCTCGCTGGTCCCCGGCGGCAGGATGTTCTCCAGCCCGGCGGGAAACGGGTCCTCGGCACGGGACGAGCGCAGTGCCTCGACGACTTCGGCGTCGTCGCTGTACCGGTCGAGGGCGCCCATCAGCGCGACCAGCCGTGCGGTCAGGCGAGGAAGGCCGGGGTGACGGTCCAGCCACTCCAGCAGCTGACGCTCGCCGCCGAGGTGTTCGGTGACCGTGTGAAGCCGCTCCTTGCCCCGGGGGGACAGGGACCAGCCCAGGGGGAGCACCTCGGCGACCTCCTCCGCGAGCCGTGGCTCCTCCGCGGGGTCCAGTCTGTCCTCGGCGAAACGGAGGACCTTCTCCTCCTCCAGGCCGAACGTGTCCGGCCCGACACGGTGCCGTGTGGGGTGCGAGGCGTCCGGCAGCCGACGCAACAGGTGACCGGCGAGCTTGCTGAGCGGCTTGTCGTGCACGGATCCTCCCGGCGGACCACTGTGGTGACGTCTTTCCGGCCGCCGGGGCCCCTGCCGGGGCAGGCGCCGGCGGCGGTACCGCCCCACGCGTTCGTCGACGGCCGCACCCCACAGTGCCGCTTCGTCTGCGCGGGCGCCCGCCCGGTGACCCAGTCGGGCGACTTCCGCGCCAAGGACAACGCCCGCACGGTGGGCGGCGAGACGGTGGTCGAGGGGAGCGGGCCGTGGCCGGTGACGTGAACCGGCGGGCCGGAACGGCCGGCCGCGAGATGCTGTGCCGACGCCGGATTCCGCGTGGGGGATCGCCGCACCGGGGGCTCGCGTGGGCGGATAGTCTGACCTGCGTCATCAGGACTCTCAGGGAGTCCGGCAGCGTACGAGGAACAAAGGGGCGGACCGGTGGCGGACATCGAGGAAGCGCGCAAGCAGTTCGAGCGGATCGACGCGGACGGGGACGGGTTCATCACCGCTGCCGAGTTCAAGACCGCCCTGGCCCAGGGCGGCGACTGGAACGTCACCGATTCGGTGGCGGAGGCCGTCATCAAGTCCCGCGACCTGGACGGCGACAAGGTCCTGTCCTTCGACGAGTTCTGGGCGCACCTGAACAAGTGAGCCCCGCGTCGGGGGCCCGATTCCGCGCACCTCCGCGCCGGACCGGGCCCCTGACCAGGGCTCGGGCACCGTCGGCCCACTCCTTCAGTGCCGCCTCGCCTCGGGGATGACGCCCGGGCGTCGGTGCCGGCCGGAGCGGTCGCCTCGGACGGCAGGCCGGACGGTGCGGGCGTACCCGGTGCTGTGGGGAGGCGCGTCCGCCTGCGCTCGTGACATCGGCGTATCTCCGTGGTGTTGCCGCGGCCCGCGTACGCCCCAACTGCGAGCAGGACGAACAGCTTCAGCAGAACGCGTCGAAGAGCCCGGCACCCTGGCCGGCACCTCGCCCGGGGCTGAGCCGGCCGAGGACCTGCCGCAGCTCCTGGAAGCGGCTGTCGCCGCGGACCGTGCCCGCAAGACGCACGAAGCCGTGCGGCTCGAACCGACGGCGGCCCTCCCGCGCGGACCCGCAGCCCGAGAACCCCGTGGTCACCGAGGTCAGTTGTGGTACCGAGGCGGCCTCGCCCTCCGTGAGGCCCTCGCATCCGGCCCAACGTCCCACACCGGCCTCCGCGCAGGCGCGGCACGGCTTCAGGAGGCCGGCCCACGCTCTGCTGTCCGAGGCGGACCACCTCTGCCTCGTTCTCTCCGAGCCGCCGGCCGAAGCACGGTCCGCCGACTCCGTCCGTGCCGTCTTCACGGTCGATGTCACCTGACGCACCCCGGCGCTGGGGAGGGCGATGAAGCCAGGACGGCCCCAGGGACGGTCTGAGGGGCGGTCAGCTCACCGGGGTCACGGTTACGGGGGAGTTCACTTGAGCCCGGAACATTGAGCGTGGCACGCGTCCGGGTGGCTCCGAACCGCGCTCGGACGGTGCCGAACAGGACCGGCCTTCGATTCGACAGGAAGCCTGTGGGTCATTGCGGCCCCTGCAACAGCGAGAACCGCGCCCCCTCCGGGTCCGCCACCGCCGCGACCTGGCCGTGGGCGCTGTCGTGGGGCCGCTTGAGGACCTGGCCGCCCAGGTGCAGGACGTGGTCCACCGTGTCGTCGACGTCGGCCACGGTGAAGTACGTCGTCCAGTGCGGTCCGCGGTCCCTCATGAGGCCGTTGCCCACGCCGTGGATGCCCGCCACGGGCCGGCCCTCCACGCTCAGGGTCACGTAGTCGAGGTCGGCGGAGACCTCGGGTCGTACGGTGTGGCCGAACACCGTCGCGTAGAACTTGGCCACGCGTTCCGACTCGAAGGTCGTCAGCTCGTTCCAGGCGGGCGCGCCGGGCACCCCGGTGACCGCCCGGCCCAGGTGCGCGGACGCCTGCCAGATGCCGAAGACGGCGCCCGAGGGGTCGGAGCCGATCGCCAGGCGTCCGGCTTCGGCGGCGTCCAGCGGGCCGACGCCGATGGTGCCGCCGCACGACCGCACCGTCTCGGCGGTGCGGTCCACGTCCACCGAGGCGAAGTAGGGCGTCCAGGCCACGGGAAGATGCCGGTCCGGTGCCAGCAGTCCGATGCCGGCCACCTCGCAGCCGTCGAGCAGGGCACGTGCGTAGGGGCCGAGTTGCTGTGGGCCGGGCCGGAACTCCCAGCCGAACAGCGCTTCGTAGAACATCCGGGCCGTGTCCGGTCCGTGCACCATGAGGCTCACCCAGCAGGGTGTACCGGGTGCGTGCCGGACGGGCGCTTCACCGTCTCGGCGGGCGGACCCCCGTGCGTCGGTCATCGTCACTCTCTTCTCGGCCGCCCTCACGGTGGCCGTGCTCTTCTCGACCCGGGCGAGGGTCGCGTCGCGTCCGCTCTGCGGATGCGTCCCCGTGCCGGCACTGACATCGGCCACGGCGTCGCGTGCTCCGGGCCGCCCCGTACGGCGGTTCCTGTCTCCGGAGGATGCCCGATGTGCGGGGCCCCGTCCTTTTCGGCACGCTTGCCGGAGGATGTCGATCGGTAGTACAGCATGTGCCCGATCCCGTACGCCTCGTGATCGGGTCTGCCCGGCCGAGCAGAGTAGCCGGACCTGGACGAGACGGCCACCCCGTACGTCAGGATGGTGACCATGAACGCCATCATCTCCGCATCCGAACTCGCCGCCGAACTGGCGGGCGGCGACCCGCCGGTACTGCTCGACGTCCGCTGGCAGTTGAGCACGGCCGCGGCGGCCGGTGAGCCGCCGTTCGACGGACGGGCCGCGTACCGCGACGGACATCTTCCCGGTGCCGTATTCATCGACCTGGACAGGGAGTTGGCCGCGGCACCGGCCGGTCGGGGGCGCCATCCGCTGCCCGATCCGGAGGAGTTCGGCGCGGCGATGCGCCGGGCGGGCGTGTCGGCGGGCACACCGGTGGTCGTGTACGACGGCGGGATGGGCTGGGCGGCCGCCCGCGCGTGGTGGCTGCTGCGGTGGACGGGTCACCCGGACGTGCGGGTCCTCGACGGCGGGTTGCCGTCCTGGGACGGTCCGCTCGAGACCGCGCAGCCGGAGCCGGCCGAGGGCGACTTCGTGCCCGCATGGGGAGCGGCCGGACTGCTCGACGCCGACGGAGCGGCGGCGCTGGCCCGGTCCGGGGTGTTGCTGGACGCCCGTGCGGGAGAGCGCTACCGGGGCGAGGTGGAGCCGATCGACCCGGTCGGCGGACACATCCCGGGCGCGGTCTCGGCGCCCACCACCGAGAACGTCGGCCCGGACGGGCGCTTCCTGCCCGCCGGTGAACTGGCCACGCGATTCCTGGAGTTGGGCGCGTCCACGGACAAGCAGGTCGGTGTGTACTGCGGTTCGGGGGTCTCGGGGGCGCACGAAGTGCTGGCGCTCGCGGTGGCGGGCGTCCCGGCGGAGCTGTACGTCGGCTCCTGGTCGGAGTGGTCGTCGGACCCGGAGCGGCCGGTCGCGGTGGGACCGGACCCGCAGTAGACCGGAAGAGTGAAAGGGGCGCTCGTGCATGACGAGCGCCCCTTTCGTGGCATCTCAGGCCGGTTCGTCCGGTGCGGTGGCCGCTCCCGCAGGGTTACTCCTGCTTCTTGCGCCGGGTTCCGAACACGATCTCGTCCCAGCTCGGCACCGCCGCGCGACGGCCCGGACGGACTCCGTCCGCCTCCGCCTGACGGTCCGTGGAGCCGACGAGACGGTCCCGGTGACTGGTGACGGCACGGGGCATCAGAACGTCGGCGTAGGCGGCACCGGCCGAGGCCGCGGGAGCCGGCGGCTCCTCGGCCTCGGGTTCGCCGTCCGGCTCCTCGGCGGCCGGCTCGGAGGCCCGCTCGGGAACCACCAGGTCGCCCCGGAAGCTCGGCACCGCCTCCAGCAGGCTGGTGAGCGAGTCCCGCTCACCGCCGGCCGTGGCCACCAACTCCTCGTCGGGTTCGGAGTCCTGGCCCGGCGGCAGGCCCTGCCGCTCGCGGTCACCCGGACGGTCCAGCGGGCGGTCGCGGGGCAGCCGGGCGATGCGCGGTACGAACGGGAAGCTGGGCTCGGGCGTCGCGGCGAGGTCGTCGGACTCGCCGATCAGTGAGCGCGCCTCGTCGTCGACGGCCTGGACGAGCCGCCGGGGCGGGTCGTACGTCCAGCTGGCCGAGTGCGGCTCGCCCGCGACCCGGTAGACCAGCAGCACTTCCCAGGTGCCGTCGTCGCGACGCCAGGAGTCCCACTGCACGGTGTCCTTCTCCGCGCCGCGCAGCGTCAGCCGTTCCTGCACGGCCTCGCCCAGCGGCGGACCGGAGTTCTCACCGGGCCGGCGGACGGGGGTCTTGCGGGCGCGTTCCGCCATGAAGGCGCGCTCGGCGAGCACGGGACCCTCGAAGCGGCGGACGCGGTCCACGGGGATGCCGGCCATCTGGGCGACCTCTTCCGCGGTCGCACCGGCTCGTATGCGCGCCTGGATGTCGCGGGGGCGGAGATGGCTCTCCACCTCGATCTCGATCTGGCCGAGGCGGGGACGGTCGCCGCGCACCGCGGCGCGCAGGCGTTCGTCGATCGGAAGCGTGTACTCCGTGCTGTCCGCAGCCTTCAGCACCAGCCGTGTGCCGTCATTCGAGACGGCCACGACACGCAGTTCGGGCATGGGGACCTCCCGGGTGGTGCCTGCCGACGTCACGTGCGTCGCTGCTTCCGCTAGTCGAGTGTGGCCTGCCCGGGTGCAGCCTGCCACAACCTTGCCGATTTGCCCGGCGTGTCGGGCGTGGGCCCGGGCTCGCCGTTATGGCACGGTTATCTATTCGCAACGCTAAGTGACCAAATGCGTCACCCTGTGCAACTAGCCCCCTCCCGGCGGTCCTCAAGGAACCCGAGCACCCTGATGGGCGACCGGACCCAGGGCTCGCAACAGTACTCCATTCGGGCCATGCACGTGGATCGGCGCGCCGCTCAACTTCCCGCAAGGGGCGCTACTTGGCCGCGCCGGCCCGGATCCACCGAATCCGGTCGTGGGAAACTTCACGCAATCACCGAAAACGGAACTAATGGTTTCGGTCGGACGTCCCTTTGTCGTGCAGTTGATCGTTCGTGTGCGGGAACGTACGGGAAGTCGGGCAAGGTCCAGGAATGCGTGAAAGGCCGGTTGTCGCGGGTGGGAACGGTGACGCGGAGGAGGGGAAGCAGGCGCGGATCGAGCTGAGCGTGCCGCAGGTCGCGGGCAGCGGGGTGGCCGCGGTGCTGGGCGCCCAGCTCGCCTCGTCCTTCGGCGTCTACGGGACGATCATCGGCGCCGGAGTCATGAGCATCGTCGCCACCTGCGGTGGAACGATCTTCCAGCACTTCTTCAAGCGCACCGGTGAGCAGCTCCGTGTGGCCGCCACGGCGCCGGGCCGGGCGTCCGCGGTGCCGGCCGGGAGGCAGCCCTCGCGGGCGCCGGGCGAGTTCACCGAGGGCACCGTGTACCGCGGCCGGGCCAGGGAAGTGCGGCGGGGCTTGAAACGGGCCGTGGTCGCGGCCGCGCTGGTGTTCGGGGTCACGATGGCCGGAATAACCGTCTACGAACTCGCTTCGGGCCAGAGCCTCAGCGGCGCACCGGACACCACCGTCGGCAACGCGATCACCGGTGAGGGCACGTCCGGCTCCGGTGACTCGTCCGGCCCCGGCGGTTCGGACGAGCAGGATCCCGGTACCTCCGGCGACTCCGGGACGTCGGACGACTCCGGTACCCCGGAGGAGTCCGGCGGCTCCGGCGGGGACGGGCCGGTCCCCACGCCCTCCGCGACGCCCGGGGAGGGGGGAGCGGCCACCGGCTCCGGCGGCGACACACCGGACGGCGGGAACGCGCCGACGGGGACCCCGGAGGGCACCACCGGGAACCAGGACTCCGACGGCACCGCGAGCCCGGAACCGGACGCGTCCGCTACGTCCCCAGGACCCTCCGCAGATAGTCGTTCCGGAACAGGCGTTCCGGATCAAGACGGTCCCGCAGTGCCGTGAACTCGGCGAAACGCGGATACACCCGGGAGAAGTACGCGGCGTCCCGGGTGTTGATCTTCCCCCAGTGGGGCCGGCCCTCATGGGCGGTGAAGATGCGCTCCGCCGCCGTGAAGTACCCCTGATAGGGGGTGCCCCGGAACATGTGGACCGCGATGTACGCGGTGTCGCGGCCGGAGGCCGTGGACAGGGGGATGTCGTCGGCCGGGGCCGTGCGCACCTCGACGGGAAAGCTGACCCGCAGGGGGGAGCGGTCGACCATGGCCTTCAGTTCGCGCAGTGTGTCCACCAGGGCCTCACGCGGCACCGCGTACTCCATCTCCACGAAGCGCACCCGGCGCGGCGACGTGAACACCTTGTACGGGATGTCGGTGTAGGTCCGCGCGGACAGGGCCCTGCTGGAGACACGCGCGAGGGTGGGGACGGTCGCGGGCACCGCGCGGCCGACCCAGTTCGCCGCCTGGAAGACGCCGTTGGAGAGGAACTCGTCGTCGATCCAGCCCCGGACGGGATGCACCGGCCGTTCCGGGCCGGCGCTGCGGTTGTTCCGCTTGGTGTTCGTGTTTCCGGTGTGCGGGAACCAGTAGAACTCGAAGTGCTCGTTCTCGGCGTGCAGTTCGTCGAACTCGGCCAGCACCCGGTCCAGGGGCATCGGCTCCTCGCGGGCCGTGAGCAGGAAGATCGGCTCGACCGCGAAGGTGATCGCGGAGACGATGCCGAGGGCGCCGAGACCGATCCGGGCCGCGGCGAAGACCGCGCGCTCCTCGTCGGTCCCCTTCTCCGAGCAGGTGAGCACCGAACCGTCGGCGGTGACCAGCTCCAGCCCTCGGATCTGCGCGGCGAGGGAGGCCGAGTCGCGGCCGGTCCCGTGGGTGCCGGTGCTGGTGGCCCCGGAGACGGTCTGCTCCATGATGTCGCCCATGTTGGTGAGCGACAGCCCCTCCCGCGCGAGAGCCGCGTTGAGCCGCTTGATCGGGGTGCCGGCCCCGACCGTGACGGTGCCCGCCTCGCGGTCGACGTCCCGGATCCCCGCCAGCAGATGAGGGCGGATCTGCACGCCGTCGGTGGCCGCGATCGAGGTGAAGGAGTGCCCGGTGCCCACCGCCTTCACCGGGAGACCGTCCTCGGCGGCCCGGCGCACGACCGCCGCCAGTTCGTCGACGGAGGCCGGCGCGGCCTCCCGCGCGGGGTGGGCGAGGACGGTGCCTCCCCAGTTACGCCACGTTCCGTTCCTCGTGCTCGCCGTGCTGCCCAACGGAGCCTCCCCGACCCGGAGCCGGCCGCTTGAGCCGACGGTACCCGAGGAAACCGACCGCGACCGCGACGGCCCCGGACACCGCCGGAACCCCGTACCCGGCGCGCGCCCCGGCCGCGTCGATCACCCAGCCGGACGCGGCGGAGCCGAGAGCGACCCCGACCGCGAGCCCGGTGCTCACCCAGGTCATGCCTTCGGTGAGCTGTGCGCGTGGTACGTGCTCTTCGATGAGGGACATCGTCGTGATCATCGTGGGAGCGATGGACAGACCCGCAACGAACAGCGCCACGGCCAGAAACGGCAGGTTTCCGACCAGTAGGAGGGGGATCATACTCACGGCCATGGCACATATGCCCAGCAGCCAGCGGCGCTCGGGCGCCCCGGCGAAACGCATCAGCCCGAACGTCAGGCCCGCCACGCAGGAGCCCAGCGCGTACACGGCGAGCACCACGCTGGCGGCGGCCTTGTGCCCGCGCTCCTCCGCGAAGGCCACGGTGACCACGTCCACGCCGCCGAAGATCGCCCCCGTCGCCGCGAAGGTGACCACCAGGACCTGCAGGCCCGGGGAGCTCAGCGCCGTACCGCCGCCCGTGCCCCTGCCGCCGTCGCCCGTGCGCTCGCGCGGGTGCGGGGCCGGTTCGGTGGCGCGCTGGGCCGTCAGCCAGAAGACGCCGACCGCGAGGAAGCAGGCCGCGAGCAGCGGACCGGCCTCGGGGAACCACGCCGTGGACAGCCCGATGGAGATGATCGGCCCGAGGATGAAGCACATCTCGTCCACCACGGACTCGAAGGAGTACGCGGTGTGCAGCTGCGGGGTGCCGCGGTACAGGGCGGCCCAGCGGGCCCGGATCATCGCGCCGAGGCTCGGGACGCAGCCGATGCCGGCGCAGGCGACGAAGAGCACCCAGTCCGGCCAGCCGTAGTGCGCGGCGAGCAGCAGCAGGGCCGCCGCGGCGAGCGCGAGCAGCGTCGCCGGACGCAGCACCCGCCGCTGCCCGTGCTGGTCCACCAGGCGGGAGACCTGAGGGCCCGCGACCGCGGCGGCCAGGGCGATGGTGGCCGACAGGGCGCCGGCGAGCCCGTACCGTCCGGTCAGCTGGGACACCATCGTGACCACGCCGATGCCCATCATGGCCAGGGGCATCCGGCCGATGAACCCCGCGGCGGAGAAGGCCTTGCTGCCGGGGGCGGCGAACAGGGCGGGATAAGGGCTGGGCACGAGGTCTCCGAAGCTCTCAGTAAGGCGCGACCGCAGGCGATACAGCTTACGGGTTAGGTAACCCTAATGTCTCCTGGGTGTCGGGGTGCGGCCCGGTCGGCCCCCGCCGTTGCCCGGCGGCCTGCGACGGATGGCAGGATCGAGGCATGCCTGACGAGCTCGATCCCACCCCCTACGACGCCCTGCTCCTGCTCTCCTTCGGCGGTCCCGAAGGCCCGGACGACGTGGTCCCGTTCCTGGAGAACGTGACGCGCGGGCGCGGCATCCCCAAGGAACGCCTGAAAGAAGTCGGGGAGCACTACTTCCTGTTCGACGGGGTCAGCCCCATCAACGAACAGAACCGCGCCCTGCTGGACGCCCTGCGCAAGGACTTCGCCGGCCACGGCCTGAACCTCCCGGTCTACTGGGGCAACCGCAACTGGGCGCCCTACCTGACCGACACCCTGCGCGAGATGATCCGCGACGGCCGCCGCCGCATCGTCGTCCTGGCCACCAGCGCCTACGCCTCGTACTCCGGCTGCCGCCAGTACCGCGAGAACCTCGCCGACTCCCTGGCGACGCTGGCGGCCGAGGGCCTGGAGCTGCCCCGGGTCGACAAGCTGCGGCACTACTTCAACCACCCCGGCTTCGTGGAGCCCATGGTCGACGGGATCGTCCGCTCGCTCGCCGACCTGCCCGAGGAGGTGCGCGAGGGCGCCCACATCGCCTTCTGCACCCACTCGATCCCCATCGCCGCCGCCGACACCTCGGGACCCGTCGAGCAGCACGGCGACGGCGGTGCGTACGTGGCACAGCACCTGGAGGTGGCCCGGCTGATCGCCGACGCGGTGCGGGAGCGCACCGGAGTGGAGCACCCCTGGCAGCTGGTCTACCAGTCCCGCTCCGGGGCCCCGCACATCCCCTGGCTGGAGCCCGACATCTGCGACCACCTCGAGGAGCGGCACGCGGCCGGGGCCCCGGCCGTGGTCATGGCTCCCATCGGCTTCGTCTCCGACCACATGGAGGTCCTCTACGACCTCGACACCGAGGCCACGGCCAAGGCCGGGGAACTGGGGCTGCCGGTGCGCCGCTCGGCGACCGTGGGCGCCGACCCGAGGTTCGCCGCCGCGATCCGCGACCTGGTCGTGGAGCGCGCCGCCACCGAACGCGGCGAGGACGTCGCCCCCTGCGCCCTGGGCGGACTCGGCGCGAGCCACAACCTCTGCCCGGTGGGCTGCTGTCCGGCCCGTGCCCCGCGGCCCGCCGCCGCGGGCGCCGACAGCCCTTAGGGGCTGTCCGGCGGATCATGCCGGAGACGCGGGGTCTGGCACGCCCATCTGCGGCGTTGTCGTCGGTCGCCGACTCCCCCACTCTCGACTTCGCTCGAGCGGGGGGACCCCCATCGCGTCGACTCTCTCCTCCGCCTTGCAGCTGCACGCACCAGACCCCGCTCACCCCAGCTGGAAAGATGCCGCCAGTTACCTCCGACTTGATCCGCCGGAAAGCCCCTACGCCTGAGGAGCGCCGTGACCGACCCTCTGCACGCGGAACTGCTACAGCTGGCCCTCGAAGCGGCACGCCGCGCGGGTGAGCTGCTGCGGGACGGCCGCCCGGCCGACCTCGAGGTCGCCGCGACCAAGTCCAGCCCGATCGACGTCGTCACCGAGATGGACATCGCGGCCGAGAAGCTGATCACCGGGCTGATCGCCGAGCACCGGCCCGACGACGGCGTCCTCGGCGAGGAGGGCGGCTCGACCGAGGGCACCAGCGGCGTCCGCTGGGTGATCGACCCGCTCGACGGAACGGTCAACTACCTGTACGGGCTGCCCACGTGGGCCGTCTCCATCGCCGCCGAGCAGGACGGCGAGACCGTCGTCGGGGTGGTCGCCGCCCCGATGCGGGGTGAGACGTATCACGCGGTCCGCGGCGGCGGAGCCCGGGCCACCGGCGCGTGGGAGGGCGAGCGCACGCTGACCTGCCGCCCGTCACCGCCCCTGGACCGGGCGCTGGTCTCGACCGGCTTCAACTACGTCACCGAGGTCCGCACCCACCAGGCCGGTGTCGCGCAACGGCTGATCCCGCTCCTGCGGGACATCCGGCGCGGCGGCTCGGCCGCGGTCGACCTCTGCGACCTGGCCTGCGGCCGGCTCGACGGCTACTACGAGCGCGGGCTGCATCCCTGGGACCTGGCCGCGGGGGACCTGATCGCCCGGGAAGCGGGCGCGCTGACCGGTGGACGGCCCGGTGAGCGTCCTTCGTGGGACCTCGCGGTCGCGGCCACCCCGGGTGTCTTCGAGCCCCTCCAGCGGCTGCTGGAGGACTTCGGCGCCTGGCACGACTGACGGAAGGCCGGGACGAGGGCCACGGAGATCTCCGAGAACTCTGAGCTCCCGGAGAACGACGAAGCGGGCCCCGGCGCTGGATTCGCCGGGGCCCACTCCTGTCGGGTCATGTCGAGCTCATGGCATCGGGCTGATCAGACGCGGGCCACGCCGACCTCCACGCCGTGCTCGGCGGCGAGCCGGCGCAGGTCGTCGAGCTCGCCCTGCTCCACCTCGACGAGGAAGTCGTCGCCCTCGTCGCGAGCCCGGGACAGATCGGACTCGGTCGTCCTTATGCGCTGCAGAAGTCCTGCGGTGAAAGCGTCCATGCTGCGCCCCCTCGTCCTGGGTCGTGGGTCGATGGCACGGGGGTGTGCCGGTTCGGAAAGGGACGATCACGCTTCCGGTGGATGACCGGCGCCGCTCGGCCGGGGGGCTACGGCTTCGGACATCCGGGTCCGCCCTGCGGGAAACGGACCGAAGCGCACCGCATGGTGGTGCGGTGCAAGCAGAGCGTGATCGCGGGATGTAAAACCCGTCCTCCCCAAGCTCCCTTCCGCGGAAACCTAACCGGACGAGAAAATCTCGTATTCCCCATCCGTTCCCCGGGACGTTCCCCGGTCCCCCGC
>NZ_LIQT01000191.1 GCF_001418415.1 Streptomyces hirsutus | reverse complement strand
ACGCCACGTGAGACACCCTCTAAGCCTGGTGCCCTTTGCAGAGATCAACTCCACTGAGGGGGAAGGCTTGTTCCAGGGCACTTTTGCGAGCACACAGAGAAGCCTCAAAAGGGTGACGATCGGGGCATTGCTCTTTTCGTTGTGTGCGCCGATGAGCGTTGCAAACGCCGACGAGGCAGCAGACACGCTTACCATGGAGAGCTATGTTCAGCCGCTCAACGCGGATCCTCTGACCGCCGCTGATGTTGCAGGAGCCAACGGGATCGCTCGCCTGCGTGCCATGCAAACTGACGAGGCCCTCTCAGCAGTGCTGCCTCACGAGGTCATCGGCGAAGCAAGATCAGCAGCGCCGCGCGCAACGGAGACCTCAGCCCAGCCGCCAATGCCTGCCCCAGCGGCGCCAGAGGCAGACGGTGTCAATGCAGCGGCTATCTCATTGCCGGAGCCACCGCACACCATGACGTTGTCCGAGTGCGTCGGGCAACTCGGGACTAAGCAGTTCTACGTCAAGTCCCGGTACGCTGTCTGCTCTGGTCGTCAGTTCGGGCAGATCTGGTACAGCAACGGGCGAGTCGTCGGAAAAAGTCACTTCAACGTCGTGGTCATCGGAACCATTCCGAAGAACAGCCGTGACATGACTGCGACGTATCACTACACGGACTTCACCGCGACGGGCACCAATGCAGCCCCGGCTATGGGGATCACGACGAGTGCCTCAATCCCGAAGAGCTGGCCATCCACGGCAGGGATTTTGAAGGGCGGAACGCTGCCCTCGACCAAGAAGTGGGCTGAGCTGGTCAGCGGGCTCACCATCAAGCACACGATCACCGCGCTGTCAGGGCAACCGGGCACCTTGGGATCTACGCGGATGATCTCAGCCATCTACCAGCCCAACATCAAGCTGATAGCTCCCCCTGGATGGGGTGCAGAGCCGTTCACTGGGGGCGACATCTTCATGTTTCCGCCTCGCTGGGACGAAGCTGGCTACTTGCCCTCGCACACTGCCGGCGGCGCCGCTGTGTTCAGCATCCTCCCGACCCTGACCTACAGCACCGCGGCAAGCGCTCCGGAACGTGAAGTGGCCCTTCATATCAAGAAGGCCTTCACGACACCGCACCTCACCATGCCGCCGCTGGCAACCAAGAGGCTGGCCGGTCAGCACACAGATGAGCCCCTCACCCGCCTCTACCATGACAGCGAGCGCCGGAATAAGAACCGAAGCCGGGCCCTCTGGAACTGTGTCAAGCATTTCCGTCCGAACTACCCACAGAACGGCAAGGAGTGCGATGAATTTCCCTTCGCAGCTACATACCAGGGTGCTGCTGCTTCCGAACATGATCCCCTTCAGGATGCCCGGAACTTCAGCGTGCTGCCCATAGACGCGGAAAGTAATGGGGCCGGCGGAATCCTCCTTGGCCAGTTCTACGACCTAAATAGGCTGATCGATGGACCTGACGACGGATTCCTTGTAAAGATCACCTGACGCGCCAGCGCGTGCTGCGGGCCGGACGGGAGAGCTCATCCGGCCCGCACCGTGTTGGCTACGTCTCGGGCCAGAACTGCGCCATGTATCGCTCCACGCCCTCTGGCACACCATGTGTAGAGAGTTCAGCGGCCTGACGACGCCCAGCACTGACTACACGGACACCCCACGTGCCTGGCCCGTCCGACAGCTCGATTCTCCCGGGCATGGGACCACCGGCGACGCTGCGAGCGCGCAGCTTGCCCGATGAGCAGTAGATGTTCGCCTCGCCCCTCTCTTCCCACTGACCAGGAGGACTGGCCGGCTCAGAATCCCAAACCTCGACGACGAGATCGGCGGTATGGGTGTGTCCGCCACTACTGAAGTCCAAGCGGCCAGCATGGGCAGAGAGAAAAGGGCCTCGCTCGAAGCCACCAGGAAAGGTCACTGGCACTTGCGTATCATCCCAGTCCTGCAGTGCCCAGCCGCCATAGTCGACGTCTACGGCCATCTCCTGCCGGCCAATCAGGTTCGGCACCGTGACTCCTCACTCTGTGGACGCACTCACCGTCCACCTGTCTCAACAGCACTTCCACAGCCATGATCGGCTCCCTTCCTTCATGAAGCAGGCTGTTTCCGCACATCGAGCACTGCAGACTCAACACTCACCACGACCCCGTGCGACCCACGGGTGAGCAGCTGACGCCGCAGTGCTGGCGCCAAGGTCCTGAGCACGAGCAAACAATCCAGTCCACTGCCCCGGGAGTTACGGGTGTCTCGTGAGACATGCTGACGCAGGGGGGCCTCGGGGTGTCAGCTGGGTCTGTCGGTGGCTGTGGCTCGTTCCCGGGCGAGTTGGTCTCGTTCGTCGGCGGTGAGGCCGCCTCAGATCCCAGATGGAGCAATTGTCAAAAGCTGTGGATCAGTAGCTGTTCACGCTGTCTCGTGGTTCAGGTGGGTGAGCCCTTCGATGGAGTCCAGGCGGACCTGCAGGGCGGGATCCAGGGCCGGTGTGGTGGTGAGCAACAGCACCTGGGCCGCCGGGTGTTCCGGGGCGTAGAGGTCGTCTTCATTGTCGTCGCCGGGGATCGGGTTGGGCTGGATCTCGATCCGCCCGTTGGGGATGCCGGCGAGGTGGTAGACGCCCCGGTGGTCGCTGTCGCGCTCGGTGAAGACCAGCCCGAGGCGGTCACTGACGAGCCGGACCAGCTCGCCGGCGGTGTGGGCGCTGGTGCCGTAGGTGTGGTGGTCGGTCATGGTGCACCAGACCCTATGCCGCAGCGATGGCGGGGCACTCGACCAGTCGGCCGCGTTCGAAGCGGGCTCCGGCACGGACGAGGGCGACGAGGTGGGGTGCGTTCACGGCCCGCCACCGGGCCTGGGCGGACTCGACGAGGAAGACCATCGCCGGGGCGGCGGTGCGGGAGCCGGCGCCGCGGGTGACCTTGGTGCGCAGGCGGACGGTGGCGAACGTGGACTCGATCGGGTTGGTCGTCCGCAGGCGGATCCAGTGCTTGGCGGGGAAGTCGTAGAATGCCGGCAGCTCGGCCTCGTCGTCGGTGATCTTCTTGACGGCCTTGGGGAACTTCGCGCCGTAGAGCTGGGTGAACGCCTTGATCGCCTTGACCGCGAGGTCGCGCTCCTCGGCGCCTGTGATGTCCTGAAGCGCCTTGCGGGCGCCGGGCTGGGCCGACTTCGGCAGAGCGTTGAGCACATTGGCGGTCTTGTGCACCCGGCACCTTTGATGACGGGAGGCGGAGAAGACCTCGACCAGGGCCTTCCAGAACCCGAGAGCCCCGTCGCCGACCGCCAGGACCGGGGCGCGCATCCCTCGGCGGGCGCAGTCGCGCAGCAGGTCCGCCCAGGACTCGCCCGACTCGCGGTAGCCGTCCTGGAGTGCGAACAGCTCCTTGCTGCCGTCGGCGCCCAGGATCTCGTCCCGGACCCGGGAGTGCGGGGTGACCCGCCGGCCGCCCGTGCAGAACGGCTGGTGCACCACGACCGTCATGGCGGTCGTGCCTTCGACGTGCTCCCCCACGGGGCCGTCGAGCCGGCCCGACACGAGGGGAGCTGGCGGGGTGGAGCGCGGTGCTCGGGTGAATGCCTTCACTCCTGCGGCTGACGCAGCCTCCGAACCGGCCTGACGGCATGGGGGCGGGCGCTATCACAGGGCCCGTGATCATCAAGCTCGCGCGCGGCCTGGCCGCGCTCTCCCTCGCTCTCACCTCGCTCGCGGCCTCCGGTGCGGCCCACGCCGCCGCGGCCGAGCCGGTCGTCCTGCCGCTCACCGACGCGGTCGCCGCTCTGCCCCTGGCCGTCGAGGCCCGGGACGGCTACAGCCGTGATGCCTTCCGGCACTGGAATGCCGGCGCGAACCCCACTGACGGCTGCAGCACCCGCGGCGAGGTCCTCATCGCCGAAGCCGTCACCGCTCCCGCCGTCGGCGCCCGCTGCGCACTGACCGGCGGTACCTGGTTCTCCTACTACGACGAGGCCACCGTCACCACGGCCTCGGGCTTGGACATCGATCATATGGTTCCCCTTGCCGAGGCCTGGGACTCCGGCGCCTTCGCCTGGACTGCCGAGCGGCGCGAGGCCTACGCCAACGACCTCGGCCAGGACTCCAGCCTCGTCGCCGTCACCGCACGCTCCAACAGGTCCAAGAGCGACCAGGACCCGGCCCAGTGGCTCCCGCCCGCCACGAGCGCGCTGTGCCGGTACGTCTCCGAGTGGACCGCCACCAAACTCCGCTGGGACCTCGCCACCGACCAGAGCGAACACGACCGGCTCACCGAACTCGCCGCCGGCTGCGGCGACACCACCGTCATCTACGAACCGGCCTCATAAGGCCCTGCACAGCTGCCAGTCTGCTGCCCGCCCCGCGCGGCCAGCACCTCACCTGAGCGGCACATGGTAGGCGGCACGTCGGGGTACGGCGGTCTCCGTGGCGGCGGAGTTCCTTGGACCAGTCCCGGAGCTGGTCTTCGAAGCTGAGGTTGTCGCCATGGACAACGGCTTGAGGAAACCGTTGTCGATGCGCCCGCCGACCACCGACCCTGCAGTCGCCAGCCAGTGGCCGGCGTGGACGGAGGCCAGGCCGGAAGGGCTCGCCTTCGAGCGGTTGGACGTGTCCTACCGGCCGGTGGGGTCGTGGCTCAAGTACAAGGTGCGGTCACCGCCAAGGCTGTGACCGGCGTACTCACCGGCTCCCGCGCGGCATCCCGCACGCTTCTGCTGAGCCGCTACGAGGCGTTGTCACGTTGGCTGACCGGCCTGGGGCGATCTTGGAGTTGGTCGTGCCGGGGAGGGGGTCGTTCGTGTCGTCCGCGTCGCCGTCGTACAAGGGGCACCGGTACCCGGTCGAGATCATCTCCCACTGCGTGTGGCTGTACCACCGCTTCCCGTTGTCATTCCGTGAGGTCGAGGAGCTTGATGCTGCAGCGCGGCGTCATCGTCTCCCATGAGACGGTCCGCCGCTGGTGTATGAAGTTCGGCCAGGCCTACGGAGCGGACTGCGCCGCCGTCGGCCGCGGCCCGGGGACACGTGGCACCTGGACGAGGTCTTCATCAAGATCAACGGAGAGCGGAAGTACCTGTGGCGGGCCGTCGACGCCGACGGCAACGTGCTCGACATCCTGGTCCAGAACCGCCGGGACAAGGCCGCGGCCCGGCGCTTCTTCCGCAGGCTGCTCAAGAAGACCTGCTCGGTGCCGCGGGTGGTGGTCACCGACAAGCTGCGCTCCTACGGCGCGGCCCACCGCGAGGTCATGCCCTTGGTCGAGCACCGCTCACACAAGGGCCTGAACAACCGGGCAGAGAACAGCCACCAGCCCACCCGGCAGCGTGAACGCGCGATGAGGAGCCGTAATTAAACTACT
>NZ_LIQT01000190.1 GCF_001418415.1 Streptomyces hirsutus | reverse complement strand
GACGCCGCCGAGTCCCGCATCCGCGAGGCCGTCCCGATCGCCCGCGTGATCTACCTGGAGCCCGACGTCTACCGCGAGACCGAGGCCGCCAAGGGCGCCGACGCCGCGGCCACCCCGGGCGGCCCGGTCCCGACGGAGCACTGAGCCCGCCCCCGCCCGGCCCCACCGGCCGGCGGGGGCGGGCTCAGTGCTCCGTCGGGACCGGGCCGCCCGGGGTGGCCGCGGCGTCGGCGCCCTTGGCGGCCTCGGTCTCGCGGTAGACGTCGGGCTCCAGGTAGATCACGCGGGCGATCGGGACGGCCTCGCGGATGCGGGACTCGGCGGCGTCGATGGCGGCGGCGACCTTCGTGGCCGTGTCGTCGTGGTGTACGGCGATCTTCGCGGCGACCAGGAGTTCCTCGGGGCCGATGTGGAGGGTGCGCATGTGGATGATGCGGGTGACGGTGTCGCCGTCGACGAGGGCGGTCTCGATCTTCCGGGTCTCCTCGGCGCCCGCGGCCTCGCCGAGCAGCAGCGACTTCGTCTCGAGCGCGAGGACCACGGCGATCAGGATCAGCAGGACGCCGATGCAGAGGGTGCCGATGCCGTCCCAGACGCTGTCGCCGGTGAGCAGGGCCAGGCCGACGCCGCCGAGGGCGAGGACGAGGCCGACGAGGGCGCCGAGGTCCTCCAGGAGGACGACCGGCAGCTCGGGGGCCTTGGCGTGGCGGACGAACTCCTTCCAGGAGCGCTCGCCGCGCACCGCGTTGGACTCCTTGATGGCGGTGCGGAAGGAGAAGGTCTCGGCGATGATCGCGAAGACCAGCACGCCGACCGGCCAGTACCAGTGCGTCAGCTCGTGCGGGTTCTTGATCTTCTCGTAGCCCTCGTAGATGGCGAACAGGCCGCCGACGGAGAACAGCACGATGGAGACGAGGAAGGCGTAGATGTAGCGCTCGCGCCCGTAGCCGAAGGGGTGTTGCGGGGTGGCCTGCCGCTGGGCCCGCTTGCCGCCGACCAGCAGCAGTGCCTGGTTGCCGGAGTCGGCGACGGAGTGCACGGATTCGGCGAGCATCGACGAGGAGCCGCTGAAGAGGAACGCCACGAACTTCGCTACCGCGATCGCCGCGTTGGCGACGAGTGCCGCAACGATCGCCTTTGTTCCGCCTGACGCGCTCATGTGTCCGCGTTGTCCCTTCGTACGCCGTTCACGGGCCCGGGCGGGCGTCTTCGTACGCCGCCCGGGTGTTGTCCGTGCTGTAACGGGGGGACATTGTTGCAGCCCGACGGGGCAACGGGGGTCGGATCGGCGTCGTCCGGCGGTCAGGCGACGACCGTTGCCCTGAACAGAGTTCCCGTACCGGACACTTCGGCCTTTTCTCCTGCGGGGACGAACACGGAGGTGCCCGGGGACAGCTCGTGCTCGCCCGCGCGTACGGAGCCCGCCGTGCAGAGCAGGATCTGAGGGGTGGCCAGGGTGAGGTCGTGGGTGGCGCCGCCGGCGGGCAGGACGTAGCGGGAGAGCCGGAACTCATCGGTGGGGGTGTCGTAGAGCTCCTCGCCGTCCGGTGCGGCCTCCGGGCGCAGCACGCCGGGGTCGCGGGGCTCGAAGCGGACGATGCGCAGGAGTTCGGGGACGTCGACGTGCTTGGGGGTCAGTCCGCAGCGCAGGACGTTGTCGGAGTTGGCCATGATCTCGACGCCGAGGCCGTTCAGGTAGGCGTGCGGGACGCCGGCGCCGAGGTAGAGGGCCTCGCCGGGCTGGAGCCGGACGTGGTTGAGGAGCATGGCGGCGATGACGCCGGGGTCGCCCGGGTAGTGGTGGGCGATGGCGGCGTACGGGGCGTGGTCTCCGCCGAGGCGGTCGCAGGCGGCGGCCGCCTCGGTGACGGTGCGGGCCATCTCGTCCCGGTCGGCGGTGAGGATCGCGGTGAGGACCTCGCGCAGGGCCGCTTCCTCGGGCCGGGCGTGCAGCAGGTCGACGTACGGCTTGAGGGAGTCCACGCCGAGGGCGTCGAGCAGTTCGGCGGCGCGCAGCGGGTCGCGGAAGCCGCAGAGGCCGTCGAAGTCGGTGAGGGCGCAGACCAGTTCGGGCTTGTGGTTGGCGTCCTTGTAGGTGCGGTGCGCGGCGTCGGCGGGGACGCCGCGTCGTTCCTCGTCCGCGTAGCCGGCCTTCGCCTGGTCCAGGTCGGGGTGGACCTGGAGGGACAGCGGTGCGCCGGCGGCGAGGAGCTTGAGGAGGAAGGGCAGGCGTGGACCGAACTTCGCGACCGAGGCCGCGCCGAGTTCCCGCTCCGGGTCGGCGTCGATGACCTCGGCGAGGGTGCCCCGGCCGGTGCGCGAGGGCGCGCCGGGGTGGGCGCCCATCCACATCTCCGCCTGCGGCTCGCCGGTCGGTTCGACGCCGAGCAGCTGGGCTATGGCGGTGGTGGAACCCCAGGCATAGGGGCGGACGGTGTTGTCGAGGCGATCCATGGGGTTCTCTCTGGGTCGTTCGGCAGGTTCTCGGCGAAGGGCGGGACGAAGGAGCGGGACAAAGGGGCGGTCCACTCGGTCGTCCCTGTGGACGCGGCACGGTGGACGCTCTCGCTGAAGTCCTGCTCAGGGCATCCCGGGTGAGACTGTCCTCCGCATGATCAGGCTCTCGAAGTGAGCGCCAGGTAAACGGCGGCGAAATCCGTGACGGCGATCAGCTCGGCGAGGGTCTCCAGTTCGCCGCCCTCCTCCGGTTCGAGTTCGCTGATCGGCGTGTCGTGGCCGAGGGCCATCTCACGGGCGGCCGGGGCGGCGGTGAGGCCGCCGATCGGGCGGTCGCGGAGCAGCACCACGCGCGCGTGCAGGGCGGGGGCCTCCTCCACGCGGTCGCGGAAGAAGTCGTCCGGGTCGGCGCGGCCGGCGAGCGGGCCGGCCAGCAGGGCGCTGTGCGCGCCGAGCGCCTCGGGGAGTTCGGCGACGACGGCGGGGGTGCCGGACAGTTCCGCGAGCGCGGCGGCGAAGCGGCGGCCCGCCGGGCCGGCCGAGGTGCCCTCGGTCCACACGACGGGCAGCGCGTCGGCGAGTTCGGCGGCCAGGGTCTTGGCGGGGTTGCTGTAGGTGGCGAGGGCCGGGCCGCAGCGTTCGGCGATGCGGTCGAGGCGGTCGGCGACCTTCTCCAGGACGTCCGGCGGGGCGGTGAGCAGACCGACGCGGTCCAGGAGCGCGAGCAGCGGGGTGAGCAGCGCCCACAGAACTCCGGGGGCGGAGGCGGCGAGGGGTTCGTCCTGGTCGTAGGACGTGGTCGCCATGGGGACGAACAGGCCGTGGGAGCCGCTGACCGTGTCGGCGAGCGGGGTCCGGGCGGGGGCCACGGCGACGACGGTGCAGCCGCGGCGGTAGGCCTGCTCGGCGAGCAGGGACAGGCCCGGCTCGGTGCCGTCCGGGGTGGCGATCAGGAGCAGGTCCACGGAACCGGCCCAGCCGGGCAGTTCCCAGCGCAGCGCGCCCGCGACGGGGGCCACGCCGGTGGGCGCGAGCCGGGTGACGGGGCTGCCCGCGCCAGCGAGCGTGCCGAGGAGGTCGGCGGCCTGGGTGGCGGCCGCGCCGGGGCCCGCGATGAGGACGGCGCGGGGACGGCCGTCGGGTTTGAGGTCGTGGACACCGGCCTCGGCGGCATGCCGCGCGGCGGTGCGGACACAGGCGCCCGCCTCGGCGGCGCCGCGGAGCAGCCCGCGGCGGTCGGCCTCGGTGAGGCCCTCCGGTGAGTCGAGCAGCGATTCGTCGAGCATGGGGCGGCTGCCTCCGATCGGCGGGGCGTCGTACGGGGGGCGGCGGTACTCGGAGCGGCGGGTCGCTGGTGCGCAGGGTCGCCGGATCGTCGGTTACGCGGGGCGGCGGGCCTCGTCGACGAGGAGGACGGGGATGCCGTCGCGGACCGGGTACGCCAGGCCGCACTCCTGGCCGGTGCAGATCAGCTCGTTGTCCTGCTCCTCGAGGGAGGAGTGGCAGGCCGGGCAGGCGAGGATCTCCAGGAGGCCGGTTTCCAGCGGCATGGGTGGGTTCCCTTCGGACGGGCGTATGCGGATGTGCCTGGTCAGGGTACCGCCGGTGGGGACGCGGCGGACGGGCGGCGGCGGGCGGGTCCGGCGCCCCGGTCCGGCGGGGCTCGCGGTGGCCGTCGGCATGGGCCCCGGGCCCGACGTGGCCGGGCGTGCGGCGGCCGGTTCGTCCCGGCCGTCGCACGCCGTCGTACGCCGTCGTACGCCGTCGCACGGGGACGGTTCCCGGGCCGTCCACGGGCCGGATCAGCCTCGGATGACGGCCAGGGCCTCGTCGCGGATTCTGGCCATGGTGGCCTGGTCGCGGGCCTCCGCGTTCAGGCGGAGGAGGGGTTCCGTGTTGGAGGGGCGGACGTTGAACCACCAGTCGGCGGCGGTGACGGTGAGGCCGTCCAGTTCGTCCAGGGTGATGCCGTCGCGGTCCTCGTAGGCGGCCCTGATCGCGGCGAGGCGGGCCGCCTGGTCGTCGACCGTGGAGTTGATCTCGCCGGAGCCCGCGTAGCGGTCGTACTGGTCGACCAGGGCGGACAGGGCGCCCTGCTGGCCGCCGAGGGCGGCGAGGACGTGCAGGGCGGCCAGCATGCCCGTGTCGGCGTTCCAGAAGTCGCGGAAGTAGTAGTGCGCCGAGTGCTCGCCGCCGAAGATGGCGCCGCTGGTGGCCATCTCGGCCTTGATGAAGGAGTGGCCCACGCGGGTGCGTACCGGTGTGCCGCCGTTCTCCTCGACGACCTCCGGCACCGACCAGGAGGTGATCAGGTTGTGGATGATCGTGCCCTTGCCGCCGTTGCGGGCGAGTTCGCGGGAGGCGACCAGGGCGGTGATCACGGACGGGGAGACCGGCTCGCCTCGCTCGTCGACGACGAAGCAGCGGTCGGCGTCGCCGTCGAAGGCGAGGCCGAGGTCGGCGCCCTCTTCACGGACCCGCTGCTGCAGGTCGACGAGGTTGGCCGGGTCGAGCGGGTTGGCCTCGTGGTGGGGGAAGGTGCCGTCGAGTTCGAAGTACATCGGGACGACGGTGAGCGGCAGGCCGGCCAGGACGGTGGGGACGGTGTGCCCGCCCATGCCGTTGCCCGCGTCGACGACGACCTTCAGGTGCCGGACGGAGGCCAGGTCGACGAGGGAGCGCAGGTGTGCCGCGTAGTCGTCCAGCGTCTCGCGCCGGGTGACGGTTCCCGCCGTGGCGGCCGGCTCGGGGACCCCCGTCTCGCTCCACTTCTCGACGAGTTCGCGGATCTCCGTCAGGCCCGTTTCCTGGCCGACGGGCGCGGCGCCCGCGCGGCACAGTTTGATGCCGTTGTAGCGGGCCGGATTGTGCGAGGCGGTGAACATCGCGCCGGGCAGGTCCAGGGCGCCGGAGGCGTAGTAGAGCTGGTCCGTGGAGCAGAGGCCGATCTCGGTCACGTCGACGCCCTGGGCCGCGGCGCCGCGGGCGAAGGCGCCCGACAGGCCGGGCGAGGAGGGCCGCATGTCGTGCCCGGTGACGATGGCGCTCGCTCCGGTCACGCGCGCGAAGGCGGCGCCGAAGAGTTCGGCCAGGGACTCGTCCCACTGGTCGGGGACGATCCCGCGCACGTCGTACGCCTTGACGATCTGTGACAGATCAGCAGCCACGGCCAGCCCTCCGGAGGTCATGTCGGTCACCACAAACTACCCGCAGAGGATGACACTCCGCTGCGGGCAGTCCCGTGGTGACCGGCAGGCCCGTGCTTGGTGACCGGCCGGGATCATGCCCGTTGACCGGCCGGGATCGCGCCCGGTGACCGGTCGGCCCACCGGGCGCCGCCTCGGGTCAGGGCAGCATCCACCCGAGCACGAAGGTGCTCTGCCCCACCACGATCAGGCACATGACGAGCAGCAGGCCGAGGCTCCAGGGCAGCACCTTGCGCAGCAGGTCTCCTTCCTTGCCCGCCAGGCCGACGGCGGCGCAGGCGATGGTGAGGTTCTGCGGCGAGATCATCTTGCCGAGGACACCGCCCGAACTGTTGGCGGCCGCGAGCAGGTCGGGCGACAGTCCGGACTCCCGTGCGGCGGTCACCTGGAGGGCGCCGAAGAGCGCGTTGGCCGAGGTGTCCGAGCCGGTGACGGCGACGCCGAACCAGCCGAGGACGGGTGACAGGAAGGCGAGTCCGGCACCGGCGGCGGCCACGAAGTAGCCGATCGTCGCCGCCTGGCCGGAGAGGTTCATGACGTAGGCGAGCGCCAGGACCGAGGTCACCGTGAGGATCGCGAACCGCAGTTCGTACACGGTCGCGAGCCATTCCTTGAGCGCCACGCGCGCGTGCAGGCCGAGCACGACCGCGGTGGCCACGCCGGCGAACAGGACGAGGGTGCCGCCGGTGGAGACGATGGGCCAGGTGAACACGTTGGCCCCGACCGGTTCGCCGTTCGGCGCGGCGACGTCGAGAAGGGGCCAGTCGAACTTCTGGGTCGCCCCGGCCAGCCAGTCCTTGATCACCGGGATCTGCGCGAGGGAGAAGATCACCACGATCAGCGCGTACGGGGCGTACGCCCGCACGACCTCGCGGCGCGGGTCCTCCTCGTCCAGTTCCTCACTGCGCACACCGGTCAGCACGGAGGCGCGTACGGCCTCGGAGGCGGGCACGCGCGAGTGCGGTACGGCGACCAGGGCGCCCGCGCCGGCCATGGCCGCGGCGATGTCGGCGAGTTGCGCGGAGACGTAGTTGGAGGCGACGAACTGGGCGATGGCGAAGGCGGCTCCGCAGGCCACCGCGGGAATCCAGGTGTCCCGCAGCCCGCGCCGCCCGTCCACCAGCCAGACCAGCACCAGCGGCACCACGAGGGCGAGCAGCGGGGTCTGGCGGCCGACGACGGACGCCACCGAGTCCAGTGGCAGACCGGTCACCTGGGCGAGCGTGACGACCGGTGTGCCCATGGCCCCGAACGCCACCGGAGCGGTGTTGGCGACGAGCGCGACGACGGCGGCCCGGACCGGGTCGAAGCCGAGGGCCACGAGCATCACGGCGGAGATCGCGACGGGGGCTCCGAACCCGGCGAGCGCCTCCAGCAGTGCCCCGAAGCAGAAGGCGACGACCAGGGCCTGGATCCGCGGGTCGTCGGAGAGCCGTCCGAAGGAGCGGCGCAGGATGTCGAAGTGCTGGGTGCGGACCGTCATCCGGTACACCCACAGCGCGTTGACGACGATCCACATGATGGGGAAGAGGCCGAAGACCGCTCCCTGGGCGGCGCTGGAGAGCGTCTGGTCCAGAGGCATGCGGTAGGCCAGGCAGGCCACCAGAACGGCGCCTAACAGGCCGATCAGGCCCGCCAGGTGCGCTTTCATGCGCAGGCCGCCGAGCAGGACGAGCACGGTCACGAGGGGCAGCGCCGCCACGAGGGCGGACAGACCGAGTGAGCCGGCGACGGGTTCCAGTTCCTGGACGTACACGGACGCGCCTCCTGGATTCCGCAATGCGGAAGAAGATTCTCGCTACGTCCTCGGAATGGTCGTGTCCTCGACAAGCACGCGTCAATGGGCGTGCGGCACCTTACTCACGGGACAGGTGGGGCGGGAGGGAAGCAAGGGCCGACGCACACGGGCAACCGGCACGGCCGCGTGAACGGCCGCGCAGGAGAAGGCCGTTCAGGGCTCGGGCGTCATGGCCGGAGCGCGGTCGCCGGCGTCAGTTGTCGGGAGAGCGGAGCACGCGCAGGTGGCCGCGTCGCGCGACCTCCATCGGGTCCGCACCGCGTCCCGCACCGCCGGCCGACCGCTCCTGGGGGCGGGCCGCTTCACGCACCGCGTCCGCGAGCGCCTCGAGATCGTCTCCGCTGGGCCGCGCCGGGGCCGAACCGTCGAGCAGACGGACGACCTCCCAGCCGCGCGGCGCGGTGAGGCGCTCGGAGTGCTCGGCGCACAGGTCGTAGCAGTGGGGTTCGGCGTAGGTGGCGAGCGGGCCGAGGACCGCGGTCGAGTCGGCGTAGACGTACGTCAGCGTCGCGACGGCGGGACGGCCGCAAGCGGTGCGCGAACAGCGACGTACAGGGCTCACGATGTTGGACGGTACCGCACTCTTGAGCGGGCCGCGACGACTCCCCTCCTGTGCGTTCCCCCGTGTCGTGGCCTGAAAGGTCCCCTGCGCCCCGGTCGGCACACACCGTTTGACCTGCTCCGACGCTCTTGTTCGGAAGGTGTGCGGTTTTCCCTCCGGTCATCACTTGGTACAAACACCGTCAAATACCTTGAGATCACCGGCCCATGAAAGATATGGAATCGAGCCGAACCTTGGCCGGAATGGTCATGCGGCGACATGCCGATCCGGACGGCCCGCCACCGCGCCCCGACGCCGTACGGAGCGGTGCCCCGGCGCCGTGCGGGGGCCGGGAACCGAAGCGGGAGGGGAGCCGGGCGCCGAGCCGTGCGAGGTCGGGGTCCGGAAGCCGTGTGGGGGTCGGGCGCGTCGGACCGGCGGAGACTACGCTGCACCGTGATGGACACCCCTGTGACGCCCCGTGCCGCCGACCGCGGGCCCCGCCGTCGTGATCGCCACGGCCGGGGCATGCGCGGCCCGATCGCGCCGCCCCAGGTGCCGCTGGCCGCCAGCCGCGCGGAGACGTTCGCGGATCTGGTGCAGGACTCCGTGGAGCGGCTGGAGCGTCGGTGGCCGCAGCTGGCCGACATCGACTTCCTCGTGCTGGAGGTCCCCCGCCTGGACGCACCCGGAGCGGGGTGGAGCGACGAGCCGGTGCCGCTGGGCGGCACCGTGCCGACCCACGAGGGACACCCCGCCCGGGTCGTGGTCTACCGCCGGCCGGTGGAGATCCGCACCAAGGGGCGCGACGAGCGGGCGGCGCTGGTCCACGAGGTCGTCGTGGAGCAGGTCGCCGAACTGCTGGGACTGACGCCGGAGACCGTGGATCCCCGGTACGGCGAGGACTGACACGCCGAGGCCCGAGGCACCAGGGCCTGCCGCGCCAAGGCCCGAACGGCCGCCCCGGCGCCCGAGCGGAGTGAATCTTCCGTACGGGCGCCGGCGGTTCCTACCTCTGCAGGACCGACAGGTCCTCCTCCGTGTGCGGTACCGCCACCATGCCCCGGTCGTCGGGGAGGGTCTGGACGGTGAAGGCGGGGACGCCGTCGTCCGGGGCGGTGAGGGTCCGGGAGGCGTAGACGGGGGCGTCGTCCGACTCGGGCTCGACCGTCAGCGCGTACGTGCCCTCGACGTCGTCCGGGACCGGGACCTCGATGTTCTGGGTGGTACCGGCCTTGATCGTGTACGTCTCGGTCGCCGGCGTACCGCCCTCGCTGCCCGCGGACACGGTGACCCTGACCTTGGCGGCGCCCTCGGGCGCGGTCACGGCGAGGGTGCTCCCCTTGGCCGTGTTGTCGACGGACGTCGCCCGCAGGCCGACCTCGCGGGCCGCCGGGACGAAGGCCGACTCCTGGTCGTCGCCCTGGCCGCGCAGCACCCGGACGGCCGCCACGACGGGCACCGAGCGGTCCGTCGGCGTGAGGACCAGGGAGCCCGCCTCGCCGCGCGTGACGTCACCGAGGTCGACGGCGGTCGTCATCCCGCCCTTCACGTGCACCGTCTCGTTGCCGGCCGGTGTGATCAGCCCGGAGGGCGACGCGAGCTGCACCTTCAGGTCGGCGTCGACGTTGCCGGGGGTGAAGACGACCAGGCGTACGGCGGTGGCGTCCTCGGGGATGCCGGGCAGGACCAGGCTGCCCGCCGGATCGGCCGACGCGGCCAGCCAGTCACCGCCGAGCGAGTCGTCCAGGGCCTGCACGGCCGCGCCGACCCGCCCGCTGCGCACGACGACGTGGACCGTCACATCGGTCTGCTCCTCGTCGGTGAGCGTGGACAGCAGCACCGGTTCGGAGGAGTGCGGCTTGACCGTGATGCCCTCCCCCACCTCGGTCTCGAGGGCGCCGTCCTTGCCGTAGACCTCGATGTCCACGACGGCGGCGGAGCCGTCGGGGTTGGTCAGGTGGACGTAGTCGGTGCGCTCGGTCGCGGTGCTCGCACCGGGGAACCAGAATTCCGTGTCCGGGGCGGTGCAGGTGACGCCCTGGAGGCCCCGGCCGGTGCCCGCGGCGACCTCGGTGGTCTGCTGCACGGTCCAGCCGGGAGCGAAGCGGCCCTCGGCGGTGCCGAGGAGCGCGGGCGCCTCGCCCCCGGAGGTGTCCGCGGTGACCGGCTTGCCGGGCTCCTTCTTGTGCTCCAGCACCGGCTTCTCGGGCTTCGCGGACGCGGCGGCCTCCTCCCCGCCGTCGTCCTCCCCGCCGTCGTCCCCCCCGTTCTCCTTTTCGCTCTCCTTCTCGTTCTCCTCCGTGCCTTGCTCCGCGGGCCGTCCCGCGGTGGCCGGCCGGAGTTCGGCGCTGCCCTCGTTCTCCGTGCCCTTCGTGACGGGCGTGAAGGACGTGTACGTCGTCTCGGCGAGGTCGGAGGTGCTGGGTGTGGGGCACAGCAGGCTCGAGCGTTCCACGGGCAGGCGGGCCGCCGCCGTCGCGACGCCGTCGTCCGCGGCCGTGGGGTCCGGCGCGGTCAGGACGGCGAAGCCGGTGACGGCGGCGAGTGCGGTGGCTCCCGCGATCAGGGACAGGGTGGTGCGGTTCACTGCTGGCTCCCGTCGGAACGCTCACTGCCCGGCTGCGGGCGGTGCGGCTGCTCGGGGTCGTACGACGCGTCGTAGCCCTGCGCGTAGGTCTGGTCGTAGCCGTCGTAACCCTGTCCGTACGCCGACGGGTCGTACGTCGTCGGGTTGTACGTCGTCGGGTTGTACGTCGGGTCGTACTGCGGCTGCTGGGGCGTTCCCTCGTAGGCGTACGGGCCGCCCGGACCGTCCTGGCCGCCCTGGTACGGGTCCGCCTGGTAGGGCTGTCCGTAGCCGTCCGGCGCGTACTGCTGCTCCTGCTGCTGCTCCTGCTGCGACGGGGGCTGCTGCTGTCCCTGCGGGTACGGGGCGGCGGCGGTGTAGGCGCCGTCGTACTCGGGGTTCGGATCCGGGGTCGGATCCGGGTAGCTCGACGCGTCCCATTCGTCGTAGGGCCGCTGCTGCGGAATGGCCACGGGCTCCGGCGGGGCGTCGAATCCGTCGGCCGCGCCGTCGCCCGTGTCGTCGGCCACGTCCCCGTCCGCACCGCGGCCCGTGCGCGCCTCCTCGGCGGCCGCGGCTTCCGCCTCCGCCTCGGCCTGGGCGCGCAGACGGCGGGCGCGGCGGCCGTCGCCGACGAGTGCCTCGTCGGGGACGGCCGGTTCCTCGGGCAGGTCGTCGTCGATGTCACGGCGCCGGCCGGGCAGCGCGAGCACGACGAGGACGACGGCGAGCAGGCCCTGCGCCCACAGCCAGGCGGTGTGGGTGAACTGCTCCTCGTAGGTGACGGCCAGCCGTCCGCCGGTGGCGGGGAGCTGGAAGCCCTGGGCCCAGCCGTCGACCGTGGTGCGGGTCAGCGGCTTGCCGTCGAGGGTGGCGGTCCAGCCGTCGGCCGCGGCGTCGGCCAGGCGCAGGACGCGTCCCTCGGCGCCGTCGGGGATCTCGGTGCTGATCTCGACCGGTCCGGCGGCCACGGCCTGCGGCTCGTCCTCGCCGTCCTTGGCGGGGACGATGGTCGCCCGGGACACGTTCTGGTCGACGCGCCACAGCGCGCCGCCCGCCTGCTGGCTGAGCCGGGTCAGGCCGGGCGTGGCGTCCAGGACGCGGGTGACGTCGCGGGGCGCGCCCGGGTGGACGAGGACGTAGCGCACCGCGAACCCGCCAAGCTGGTCGGCCTGGTCGGCGCCGGAGCCGGCGACGAGGTTGGCGACGACCTTGTCGAGCCCGGTGTTCACACCGGCCGAGGCCGTGATCTCGGCATCGCCCATCCGGGCACCGGAGCCGCGGACCAGCACGTAGTCGACACGGGCGACGGAGTCGCTGTCCAGGACGAGGGTGCGGGCCTGGTCGCGGGTTCCGCTCTCCTCGGCGACGAACGCGGGCACCTGCACGGGATCGCGCCGCTCGAGCGGTCCGTCGGCGCCGCGGAGCACCCAGCCGGCGGCGGCCAGCAGCGGGCCGACCGCGCAGGCGAGGGCGATCAGCACGGCGACCGGCTGGCGCCAGCCGAAGCTCTGCTCGGCGACCCGTGAGCGCGCCCCGTCGGCGCCGAGCGCGGCCGCGGCCAGCAGGGCGATGCCGTAGACGAGCGTCGCGGGCCCGGCCCAGGTGGAGCCGTTGGACAGGACCGCGAAGACGAGTCCGACCAGGGCCGCCGCCCAGGCGGCGCGGATGGCGAGCAGACGCTCGGAGCGGAGCAGGGCCGCGAGGGCGGCGAGCACGATGCCGATGAGCACCGGCCCGCCGACCGCACCGGGGCCGCCGGGGCTCGCGCCGAGCAGGTCGAGGGCGGAGGCGGCGGAGGCGCCGTACTCCAGGCCCGCCTCCTGGAAGAAGCCGAACGGGAGCAGCGTCAGCGACCAGGGGGCGAGGACCAGCAGCGGGGTGCCGAACTGGGCCAGGAAGCGGAGCCCGTACGCCGGGAGGTCGGACCTGCGCAGGGCGAGGACGCCGAGGCCGAGGACCAGGGCGATGGGCCAGACGATCGGGGTGAACGCGGTGGCGAGGGTCAGCAGCAGCGCGTACGCCCAGGTCGCGCGCCAACTGCCGCAGACGCCGGGGAGGCCGGTGAGTCCGCTCGCGGCGATGCCCGCACGGGCGATCAGCGGCAGCAGTACGGCGAGCACGGCGGTGCCGATCCGGCCGCCGGCGAGGGCGCCCGCTACGGCGGGCAGGAAGGCGTAGGCGATCGCGGCCCAGGCGCGCAGCAGCCGGGATTCGACGAGCGGGCGGGAGGCGAAGTAGGCGCTGAAGCCGGCCAGCGGCACCGAACCGATGAGCAGGACCGTCACGGCGAGCCCGGTCGAGCCGAGCATCAGGGCGGCCAGGGACGCCATGACGGCGAGGTAGGGGGGTGCGGAGCCGGTGCCGCCGGCGCCCACCGCGTGCCAGGTGTCCGTGTACCGCGCCCACAGCTCGCCGGAACCGGCGGGGGCGGGCAGCAGGGCGCCGCCCGCGAGCGCGCCGCTGCCGAGGAGGGCGCGGCAGGCCGCGAGGGAGACGAGCAGCAGGAGCAGGAAGAGCACCGGGCCGGGTTTGCGGGCGATCCGCTTGAGCCGGGCGAACTGCTCGACCTCGATGAAGTCGGCGTCGTCCCCGCCGGGTCCGGACTCGACGGCGCCGCCGTGCCGTCCGGCGCCGGTGGTGGCCTCGGGGTCGGAGCGGCCGACGAGGTCGCCCGCGACCTGTTCGACGGTGACGCGGATGGTCGCGCCGGGGGGCGGGAACAGGGCCCGCAGTTCGCCCTTGTCGATCTGCGGGCTGCCGCGGCGACGGCGTCCGGCGAGGATGCGTTCGGGTCGCAGCAGGGTGCCCACGAGGCCGCGTATCTCGTCGACGGCCTGTCCCGGGACCTTGCCGACGAGATAGGCGAAGGTCCGCAGCACGGTTCCGAGGACGAGCCGCAGCAGTACCCAGGGCAGTGTCGCGGTACGGGTGTTGACGAGCAGGGTGTGGACGGCGCCCGCCTTGTCCACCTTGTGCGGGGAGGCGGCGGTGCGGCCCACGCAGTCGACGGCGCGGCGCTCGCGGGAGGCGGCCTCGGCGTGCCGTACGACCGCGTCGGGGGCGACGAGCACCCGGTGGCCCGCCGTGTGCGCGCGCCAGCACAGGTCGACGTCGTCCCGCATCAGGGGCAGATGCCGGTCGAATCCGCCGAGTTCGTCGAAGACGTCGCGGCGGATCAGCATGCCGGCGGTGGACACCGACAGAACGGACCGGACCTGGTCGTGCTGGCCCTGGTCCTGTTCGCGGCGGTCCAGGCCGGTCCAGCGGCGGCCGGAGTTGGCGATGGAGACGCCGACCTCCAGCAGTTGCCGGCGGTCGTACCAGCCGCGGAGCTTGGGGCCGACGACGGCGACGTCGTCACGGCCGAGTTCGTACTCGTTCTCCACGACGCCCAGCAGCCGGGCCAGCGCGTCGGGTTCGGGGGCGCAGTCGTCGTGCAGCAGCCACAGCCACTGGACCGGCTCCCCGTGCGGGAGGTCGGGCAGGTCGTACGCGTCGTCGTGCCAACTGCGCGTGACCGGGTCCCAGCCGCTGGGCCGCTTCAGGTAGGGCAGGTCGTCCGGGGTGAGGTGCGGCGCGGCACGATGGCACTCCTCGACGGCCTGGCCGAAGCCGGTGCGCCGGGCGAGGTGCAGGACGTGGTCGTCGCCGAGGGCTTCGCCGACCAGCCGGGCGGAGTCGTCCGCGCTGCCGGTGTCGGCTCCCATGGCGAACTGGACGGGGCGTTCCTGGCCGAGTAGCCCGGCGAGCGCGTCGGGCAGCCAGCGGGCTCCGTCATGGGAGACGAGGACCGCGGTCACCACATGACGCGGGAACTCTGGTGCGGCAGCGGCGTCTTGACGGGCTGCCGGGTGACTGTGCACGGACATCGAGGTACGGGCCCCGGTTCAGTGGACTGTGGGGGACGCCCGTGCCCGGTGGGGGCGGCGTGGCGTCTCGGACGAGCAACCACACTATCGGCTGGGCGACAAGGCGGCCCGCCGCCTGTGGACAACCCACACGCGACGGGCCGTAAGCCGTATATGCCGGACACATGCGCACACCCGGCGCACAGGACGTACGCGCGGACAAGGCGCGCATACGGACGCGGCGAACAAGGCGCGCGAGGGAGGGGCGTGAGCGAAGTGCCACCCCTCAGATGGCGGCCTTCTTCAGTCGGCGGCGCTCCCGCTCGGACAGGCCGCCCCAGATGCCGAAGCGTTCGTCGTTGGCGAGGGCGTACTCGAGGCACTCGGAGCGGACCTCGCAAGCGAGGCAGACCTTCTTGGCCTCCCGGGTGGAACCGCCCTTCTCGGGGAAGAAGGACTCGGGGTCGGTCTGGGCGCACAGCGCGCGCTCCTGCCAGCCGAGTTCCTCGTCCGCGTCGTCGACCAGCAGTTGCTGCACCAGCTCCGTCATGTGCGCCCCTCGTCCGTCTTTCGCGTCCCCGTGATGCTGCCGTTACCGATTCCGGCCGAACGACACGAGTGAAATTACAAGTGCGCCGATCCGGGCGAGTCAAGCCGAGATCTGCTATTGGCCCCCTTATTCACTCTGCGGAACCAAGCCCGAGCCGAAAGTGTTCAAATCGCCATAAACGTTGACACATCGGCGGGCGGCACGAGCAACTCGCCCCGCGCACACCGTTCACGGAGTGAGACGCCCGGTCGATCGATCTCGTTGACACACCACCGCCGCAGCGACCCGGGTCACATTCGGATCACAGGACCGCAACGGCACTTGTGCGCTCGACCATGTGCGCCTTGTGTCCCCGGAATCACGTGAGCAAACCTTTCGCCCCGCAGTGAACCGGATGGGGTGAACCGTGCCCACGATCCGTGGGTCGAGTTGACACTGGAGGCATGAGCCGCTGTCCTTGAGGGCATGCTCGCGAACTCGGCACTCACCTCGACCCGCTCCGCCGGGTCCCTCGGTGCTGCCCGCGCTCGCTGTAGCTGTCGCTGTTTCGGTTGTTGAGCCCAACGCGCTCCTGCCCTTCGGGTCACCCTCGATCCGACCTCTGTTTCTTCTGCTCTCATCAGGGCACTTCCCGCCGCCGTCCGTGACCCGGACACCCGCGGCACCTCGTCCCCGGCAGGCCGGTTCCCCACCGGGCCTCGTCCAGTGGCCCCACCGACTGCTTCCCGACCGCTTCTCCGCCGAGGAACCACCGCATCCATGAACAGCGACAGCGACCTCCAGATCGCCGGCGACATCCTCGAAGTACCGCACCTCCTGCAGCCCCCGCGCGAGCACCCGGCGACCGTGGCCGAGTTCGTCGGTCTGGCCCGCTCCCTCGCCGCCGACCGGTCCCGGTGGGAGCACCTGGTGCGCTACGACGCGAGCAGCCGCTGGTACCACCGGCTGCTCACCGTTCCCCGGGCTCCCGGCTCCGCTCGAGCGGGGGAGACCCCGGCCGGCTACGAGGTGTGGCTGCTGTCCTGGGTGCCCGGCCAGGGCAGCGGACTGCACGACCACGGCCGCTCCTCCGGTGTCCTGACCGTCCTGGACGGCGTCCTCACCGAGCGCACCGAACGCGGCATCCGCACGCTGACGGCGGGCACGGAGCGGGTGTTCGCTCCGGGCTACGCGCACGAGGTCGTCAATGACACGCTGGAGCCGGCGGTCAGCCTGCACGTGTACTACCCGGGCCTGACCGAGATGCCGATGCACCCGGCCGTCCCGCACTGCGAGGCGCGTACGGAGCCCCGGACGCTCACCGCCTGACCCACCCCTCTGCGCGCCCCTGCCCGGACGCGTGCGTGCCCCCGCACCTGAGCCCGTGCGCGACCCCGTGTGTGACCGACCGCCGGACACGGTGCCGCGGCCCGCCCTGCGGCTGACAGACTGTTTCCATGCGCATTGTGGTTCTGGCAGGCGGCATCGGCGGTGCCCGTTTCCTTCGCGGTCTGAAGCGGGCCGTGCCGGACGCGGACATCACGGTCATCGGCAACACCGGGGACGACATCCACCTCTTCGGGCTGAAGGTCTGCCCGGACCTCGACACGGTGATGTACACCCTCGGCGACGGCATCGACGAGGAGCGGGGCTGGGGGCGGACCGACGAGAGCTTCCGGCTCAAGGAGGAGCTAGCGGCGTACGGCGTCGGCCCGGGGTGGTTCGGGCTCGGCGACCGGGACTTCGCCACGCACATCGTGCGGACGCAGATGCTCGCCGCCGGCTATCCGCTGAGCGCGGTGACGGAGGCCCTCTGCGACCGCTGGCAGCCGGGCGTCCGGCTGATTCCGATGACCGACGACCGCGTGGAGACCCATGTCGCCGTCACCCTGCCCGCCGACGACCCGGCAGCGGGGCCGTCGGCGGGTCCCGGAGCCGGGTCCGGAGCCGGGGAGACCCCGCCGGGCTCCGCGGCGGGCTCCGGTGTGCGCAAGGTGATCCACTTCCAGGAGTACTGGGTGCGGCTGCGGGCGTCGGTCCCGGCCGAGGCGGTGGTGCCGGTCGGCGCGGATCAGGCGAAGCCGGCGCCGGGTGTGCTGGAGGCGATCGCCGCCGCCGACGTGATCCTCTTCCCGCCGTCCAACCCGGTCGTCTCCATCGGCACGATCCTCGCCGTCCCCGGCATCCGGGAGGCGATCGCCGAGGCGGGCGTGCCGGTGGTCGGCCTGTCGCCGATCGTCGGCGACAAGCCCGTGCGCGGCATGGCCGACAAGGTGCTCGCGGCGGTCGGCGTCGAATCCACGGCGTGGGCGGTGGCCGAGCACTACGGCTCGGGCCTGCTGGACGGCTGGCTGGTCGACACCGTCGACGCGGCCGGCGTGGAGCGCATCGAGGAGGCGGGGATCCGCTGCCGGGCCGTGCCCCTGATGATGAGCGACGCCGACGCCACCGCGCGGATGGCCCGGGAGGCGCTGGCACTCGCGGAGGAGGTGCGGGCGGTATGAACGGCACGCGCGTGCACGACGACGGCGTCCCCGCGGGCGGCGCGGCGTCCGACGGGTACCGGGTGTGGGCCGTCGCGGGACTGCCCGAGGTCCGGCAGGGAGACGACCTCGCGAAGCTGATCGCGGCCGCGGAGCCGGGGCTGGCCGACGGGGACGTGCTGCTCGTCACCTCCAAGATCATCTCCAAGGCGGAGGGCCGGATACTGGAGGCCTCCGACCGGGAGGCCGCGATCGACGCGGAGACGGTACGGGTGGTGGCCCGGCGCGGCCCCCTGCGCATCGTCGAGAACCGGCAGGGCCTCGTCATGGCCGCGGCCGGGGTCGACGCCTCCAACACGCTCCCCGGCACGGTGCTGTTGCTCCCCGAGGATCCGGACGCGTCCGCGCGGGCGATCCGCGAAAGCCTGCGGGACGCCCTCGGGGTCACGGTCGGGGTGCTCGTCACCGACACCTTCGGACGCCCCTGGCGGACGGGTCTGACGGACGTCGCGATCGGCGCCGCGGGCGTCCACGTCCTGGACGACCTGCGCGGCCTGTACCGGAAGGCGCTCGAGACCCTGCCGGAGTGCGGCCCGTGCCCGTGAGCGAACGGCAGCTCGCCGCCTTCGCCGACACCCACGCCTGGCGCGTCCCGTTCGACACCAGTCCGCGCCACCTGGCCGGCCCCGGCGACGGCCGGCACGTCACCCACGGCCTGGCCGCGGCCGGATGGACACGCACGTCCGACCCGCTGAGCCCCGAGATCGTACTGACGAGCCCGGACCACCGGCACAGCCTGCAGTTCGACCCGCAGTCCGCCACCGCCGCTCGGTGGCGGCTGCGGGCCGAGCCCACCGACACCGAACCGGGCTGGTACGCCGAATTCGGCGAACTCGTCCCCGCCGAGATCCTCAGCGCTGTCACCGATGCCCTCGTCACCCCCTCGACCGCCGAGCCACGAACTCCCCTGGACGCGGCGGACACCGCAGGCTGGCTCATCGACGCACGCGGTGCGGCCAGTTCGCCGGACGCCGCGTGCCGCGTCGAACGACGCCCCGAACGGAACGCCGCCGTGTCCTGGCACGTGGAGGCGCACGAGCCCGGACACGGTCCCCGCGGCCCCCGGCTGTGGCACGCCTGGTTCGATGCCCGGACGCCCACCCGCCTGGTGGACGCCTTCGTCACCGCACTCGCCGACCCCTCCCCGCTCCAGCGCGGCATGTACGACCGCACCGCGCACGGCGCCGTGCAGGAGCCAAGCCCCCTGTCCCCGCAGCACGTGGTCGACGCACACACCGAGCGACTCCTCGCCCTTCGTGCCCGGACCCGTGCGGCCCGGCGGCGCCCTCGGCCCGAGACGGCCAAGACCCCCGCTCCGCCGCCATCCCCGCCTGCCTCCCTGCGACGCTGAGCGCCGAACGGGACTCCGAACATCACCGCCCCTCAAGGACCCGTCATTTCCGCCATCCCCGCCTCCCACCGCGCCGCGCTGAAGCAGCTCTCCGCCTTCCTCCGTGAGAGCACCTGCATCCTGGCCAACTGGGACTACTACTCCGAAGAGAACACCGACCTCGACGGCTGGCCGTTCGACGAGCACGCCTACGGCCTCCGACAGCGCCAGCGCGACCGCGAGACCGCCGAAGCATTCGAGGCCGTCCGCCCCACCGCACGTCAACTCCTCGCCACCGCAGAAGAACAACTCGCCCAACTGCCCGCCCGCGCGGTCCAGACCCGCTGGGCCTGGCAGCTCGGCACCCTGCGCGACGTGCTCGACCGCCTGGACACCCTGCACCAGGAGTGGCAGCAGACCTGCGCCGGCCTCCCCCTCACCGCCCGGCCCGGCACGCCGAGGTACGACGACGCGCTCGCCGACCACGACGCCGAGGCATGGAGCTACCTCGACGACTGGGCCACCCATGGCCACGCCGTCATCGACATCAACACCACTGCCCGCAGCATCCCGTCGCCCCTGGTCCCGCAGCCGATAGCGAAGTCGACGCCCCTGTCCAGCCGAACCACCCCGGTACGGAGGTAGTGGCGCCCCTACCTCCCGAGACCATCGACCCGAACCGCATCACACGGACCGAGGCGAACGTGCCTGTCGACCTGATCGCCTTCACCCTGGAGAACCGCATCCGCACACTCGCCACCCGCCATGGCGTACCTCCAGCGGCCCCGAGCACCCCACGATGCCCGCCTGCCCACCCGAGCCGCACCCGCTGACC
>NZ_LIQT01000019.1 GCF_001418415.1 Streptomyces hirsutus | reverse complement strand
ACGGATGTGCCGTACAGCTGCACGCGGGGCGGTGGCCGTGAGGCGCCGGTGCGGGTGTCGTGCCCGTGTCCTACGTGCAATCGGCGGATCAGGGTACGGGTGCGGGGGCGGGTACGAGCGCGGTGCACGTTGTGCGGGACGGTGCTGGAGTGCGACACGTAGGGGGCGGGGGCGGGGCGCCGGCCCGGCGGGGCGGTGATGCGGGCGTCCTCGGCGGGAGGATCCCTCGTGCCCGCGCGTCCGCCGGCCGCTGGGGGAACTCGTCCGGCAGCCGGCCCGGCACCCGGTCGGCGGGCGCCTGCATGCTGCCGTCCTGGGAGTACGGCCGCATCGAGCCGGAGTGGTCGATCACGAGCCGGAGTGGTCGATCACTAGGTGGACGGCGGCGCGCAGCCCGTCCGGCCCGTGCCCGGACACCGCGTGCCCTGCGGTCCTGTACAGGCTGACCGGTGCGGGCGCGGTCTTCTCCATCCCGCTCAGGCCGATCGCGGCCGTGCGCACTCCCCCGTCTGTCGCCGGGACCGCCGCTCGGTCGCCGGGGGCCGGTGGTCCCGTCACCGGAAGCGGTCGTCCGGTCCGCGGAACCGGCCCTGAGGGGACGGCGCCTCCACCCCGCCTGCGCACCTCTCCCCCATCATTCGATATTTTGTTCGCCGCCGTCCCTACCGGCTCGTCCGTCCCGTCCGTCGCAAGGAGCCGGCCCGTGGATTCCGAGGCCACTGTCACCACCTGCTATCGCCATCCCAAGGTGGAGTGCCATGTCCGCTGCGTGCGCTGCGACCGGTACATCTGCCCGGACTGCATGCGGGAGGCGGCCGTGGGCCACCAGTGCCCCGACTGCGTGAAGGAGGGCATGCGGTCGGTGCGGCAGGCCCGCACCGTGGTCGGCGGGCGCGTCTCGGCGGTGCCGGTGGTGACGTACGCACTGATCGCCGTCAGCGTGCTGGCGTATCTGGCGGAGCTGGCGCTGCCGGAGGTCGTGGACCGGTTCGCGATGCTGGGCGCGGGGCTGGTCGGGCCGGACGGCGGTCACTACGTGTGGGTCGAGGGCCCGTACTACGGGGACTTCCGTGCGGAAGGTCTGGTGAACGGGGAGTGGTACCGGCTGCTGACCGGCGCCTTCCTTCATCTTCCGCCCACCGAGGGCACGTTCGGGATTCTGCACATCGTGATGAACATGGTGGCGCTGTGGAACCTGGGCCGGGCCGTCGAGCCGATGCTGGGCCGTGTCCACTATCTCGCCCTGTACCTGCTGTCGGCGCTGGGCGGCTCGGTGCTGGTGCTGCTGCTGGCACCACAGGACGCCGTGGTCGGCGCGTCCGGGGCGATCTTCGGGCTGGGTGCCGCGTACTACGTGGTGGCCCGGCGGATCGGTGCCGACATGCGGGCGGTCAACCGGTTCATGGGCGGGCTGCTGCTGTGGCTGGTGATCTCCGCGGTGGTGACGTCCTGGGAGGGGCATCTGGGCGGGTTGCTGGCGGGGGGCGCGGTGGCGGCGGCGTTCGCGTACGTGCCCAGGGGCAGGCGCCGGACGTTGCTGCAGGCGGGGGCCTGCCTGGTACTGCTCGCGCTGCTCGTCGTCCTGGCGGTGGCCAAGGTGTCGGAACTGACCGGTGGAGGAGTTTCCCAGTGAAACGTTCAGCCCTGCTGCTCGCGGCCGTGCCCGTGGTGGCGACGGCCGTGTACATGCTGGTGCCCGGAGGGTCCGACGGCGCGGCCGTGGGCGACGGCCCGGCCGTGTCCGCCTCGCCCCCTGCGCGCGAGCAGGCCAAGGAGCGCACCGAGTCGGAGTCGGCCGAGGACGACAGGGTGGTGGCAAGCCGGCCGCCGGGCCTGGCCGACCCGGCGAAGAAGGAGCTCGCCCAGCAGATCCTGGCGAGCGCCGAGAACGCGACGTTGCGCTGGCGCGAGACCTACGGCTCCATCGAGGACGCCGGGGACGGCGTCGGCTACACGGCCGGCATCGTCGGCTTCACCACCGGTACCCACGACCTGCTCGCCCTCGTCGAGGGCTATACCGAGGACCACCCGGACAACGGCCTGGCAAGGTATCTGCCGGCGCTGCGCGAGGTCGACGGCACGGACTCGCACGAGGGCCTGGACCCGGGCTTCACGGCCGCCTGGCAGGCCGAGGCGAGGACGCCGGCGTTCCGCGCGGCCCAGGAGGCCGAGCGCGACCGGGTCTACTTCGACCCGGCGGTGCGCATGGCCAAGCTCGACGGCCTCGGCACGCTCGGCCAGTTCGTGTACTACGACGCGATGGTCCGGCGTGGCCCCGACACCGGCTCCGACGGCTTCTACGGCCTGCGGGAGCAGGCCATGCGCAAGGCGAAAACGCCGGGCCAGGGCGGCGGCGAGAAGGCGTTCCTGGAGGCGTTCCTCGACGTGCGCCGCGCGGCCGTGCTCGCGAAGAAGCCGGGCGCCGACACGTCCCGGATCGACACCGCCCAGCGCCGGTTCCTGAGGGAGGGGAACCTGGAGCTGACCACGCCGCTGACGTGGCAGGTGCACGGGGAGACCTTCCGCGTTCCCTGAGCGGGTGAGCGCATGCGGCAGCGCCTGCCCGGTCCGTCCTGGTCGGGGACTGGCGGGCAGGCGCCACCTGTGTTCCGTACGCCGTTGTACGGGACCTCTGCGGGGGACCGTCAGGTCCCGTTGTGCGCGGTCCGGACCGGCGGGGTCCGGACCGCGTGGTGTGTCCCGGAGCGGCCGGCCGGCCGGCGTCCGGTCACACCATCAGTGAGCGGTCGGTCGGGCGGATCGGTGCGGGCAGGTCGCTCGCCCCGGTGAGGTGGCGGTCGCAGCCGCGCGCCGCGGAGCGGCCCTCGGCGATCGCCCACACGATGAGCGACTGGCCGCGTCCGGCGTCTCCGGCGACGAAGACGCCCGGCACGCTGGTCCGGAAGTCGGCGTCGCGGGCGATGTTGCCGCGCGCGTCGAGTTCCAGGCCGAACTGCTCGACCAGGCCGTTGTCGCGGTCGGTGCCGGTGAAGCCCATGGCGAGGGTGACCAGCTGGGCAGGGATGCGGCGCTCGGTGCCGGGCTTCTGGGTGAGCCTGCCGTCGACGAACTCGACCTCGCTCAGGTGCAGCCACTGCACGTTGCCGTCCTCGTCGCCCTCGAAGTGGGTGGTGGAGACGGAGTAGACCCGCTCGCCGCCCTCCTCGTGCGCGGAGGTGACCTTGTAGAGCATGGGGAAGGTCGGCCACGGCTGGGAGAGCGCGTCCCGGTCCTCGTTCGGGCGGGGCATGATCTCGAGCTGGGTGACGGAGGCGGCGCCCTGGCGGTGGGCCGTGCCCACGCAGTCGGCGCCGGTGTCGCCGCCGCCGATCACGACGACGTGCTTGCCCCCGGCCGTGATCGGCGGGGCGACGTAGTCGCCCTCCTGCACCTTGTTGGCCAGCGGCAGGTACTCCATGGCCTGGTGGATGCCCTTGAGTTCGCGGCCGGGCACCGGCAGGTCGCGTGCGGTCGTCGCGCCGACGGCGAGGACGACGGCGTCGTACCGCTTGCGCAGCGCGGTGGCCGGCAGGTCCCGGCCGATCTCGACGCCGGTGCGGAACTTGGTGCCCTCCGCGCGCATCTGCTCGATGCGGCGGTTGATGTGCCGCTTCTCCATCTTGAACTCGGGGATGCCGTACCGCAGGAGGCCGCCGAGGCGGTCCGCCCGCTCGTAGACGGCGACCGTGTGGCCGGCCCGGGTCAGCTGCTGGGCCGCGGCGAGGCCGGCCGGGCCGGAGCCGACGACGGCGACGGTCTTGCCGGACAGGCGCTCGGGGACCTGCGGGGCGACGTCGCCGGTCTCCCACGCCTTGTCGATGATGGAGACCTCGACGTTCTTGATGGTGACCGGCGGCTGGTTGATGCCGAGCACGCACGCCGACTCGCACGGGGCGGGGCACAGCCGGCCCGTGAACTCCGGGAAGTTGTTGGTGGCGTGCAGGCGCTCGCTCGCCGCCGACCAGTCCTCGCGGTAGGCGTAGTCGTTCCACTCGGGGATGAGGTTGCCCAGCGGGCAGCCGTTGTGGCAGAACGGGATGCCGCAGTCCATGCACCGGCCGGCCTGCTTGCTGATGATCGGCAGCAGCGAGCCGGGGACGTAGACCTCGTTCCAGTCCTTGACGCGTTCGGCGACCGGGCGTGAGGTGGCGACCTCGCGACCGTGGTTCAGAAAGCCCTTCGGATCAGCCATTGATCGCCGCCTCCATCATCTTCCGGTGAGTGTCGGACTCGGAGAGCCCGGCTCGCTCGGCGGCGTCCTTGGCGGCGAGCACTGCCTGGTACGTACTGGGGGTGATCTTGCTGAAGCGGGCGGCGCCCCCGTCGGGGCCGTCCCACTCGGCCAGCAGTTTGGCGGCGACGGTGGAGCCCGTCTCCTCCTGGTGCCGGCGCACCACGTCGTGCAGCCAGGCGCGGTCGGTGTCGTCGAGCTCGTGGACGGCGTCCAGGTGGCCGGGGTTGACGTTGTCCCGGTCGAGGTCGATGACGTAGGCGGTGCCGCCGGACATGCCGGCCGCAAAGTTGCGGCCGGTCTCGCCGAGGACGACCGCGTGACCGCCGGTCATGTACTCGCAGCCGTGGTCGCCGACGCCCTCGGAGACGACCAGCGCGCCGGAGTTGCGGACGCAGAACCGTTCGCCGACCTTGCCGCGCAGGAACATCTCGCCGCCGGTGGCCCCGTAGGCGAGGGTGTTGCCGGCGATGACGCTGTACTCGGCGAGGTGGTCGGCGCCCCGGTCGGGGCGGACGACGATCCGGCCGCCGGAGAGGCCCTTGCCGACGTAGTCGTTGGCGTCGCCCTCCAGGCGCAGCGTGATGCCGCGCGGGACGAAGGCGCCGAAGGACTGGCCGGCGGAGCCGGTGAAGGTGATGTCGACGGTGTCGTCGGGCAGGCCGGCGCCGCCGAACTTCTTCGTCACCTCGTGGCCGAGCATGGTGCCGACCGTGCGGTTGATGTTGCGGATGGCGACCTGGGCGCGTACGGGCTGCGCCTCGGTCGCGCCGTCGGCGGCGAGTGCGTCGGCGGCGAGCTTGATCAGCTCGTTGTCGAGGGCCTTCGCCAGACCGTGGTCCTGGGGGACGGTGTGGTGGCGGACGGCGCCCTCGGGCAGTTCGGGCACGTGGAAGAGGGGGGCCAGGTCGAGGCCCTGTGCCTTCCAGTGGTTCACCGCGCGGGTGACGTCGAGGACCTCGGCGTGGCCGACGGCCTCCTCGACGGAGCGGAAGCCGAGTTCGGCGAGGAGTTCGCGGACCTCTTCGGCGATGAACCGGAAGAAGTTCACGACGTGCTCGGCCTTGCCGGCGAACCGGTCGCGCAGGACCGGGTTCTGCGTGGCGATGCCGACCGGGCAGGTGTCCAGGTGGCAGACGCGCATCATGACGCAGCCGGAGACGACCAGCGGAGCGGTGGCGAAGCCGAACTCCTCGGCGCCGAGGAGGGCGGCGATGACGACGTCGCGGCCGGTCTTGAGCTGGCCGTCGGTCTGGACGACGATCCGGTCGCGCAGGCCGTTGAGCAGCAGCGTCTGCTGGGTCTCGGCGAGGCCGAGCTCCCAGGGTCCGCCGGCGTGCTTGAGCGAGGTCAGCGGGGAGGCGCCGGTGCCGCCGTCGTGACCGGAGATGAGCACGACGTCGGCGTGGGCCTTGGAGACGCCCGCGGCGACGGTGCCGACGCCGACCTCGGAGACCAGCTTGACGTGAATGCGCGCCTGGGGGTTGGCGTTCTTCAGGTCGTGGATGAGCTGGGCGAGGTCCTCGATGGAGTAGATGTCGTGGTGCGGCGGCGGGGAGATGAGGCCGACGCCGGGCGTCGAGTGACGCGTCCTGGCGATCCACGGGTAGACCTTGGGGCCGGGCAGCTGGCCGCCCTCGCCGGGCTTGGCGCCCTGGGCCATCTTGATCTGGATGTCGTCCGCGTTGACCAGGTACTCGGAGGTCACACCGAAGCGGCCGGAGGCGACCTGCTTGATGGAGGAGCGGCGGGCCGGGTCGTACAGGCGCTCCGGGTCCTCGCCGCCCTCGCCGGTGTTCGACTTGCCGCCGAGCTGGTTCATGGCGATGGCGAGGGTCTCGTGCGCCTCCTGGGAGATGGAGCCGTACGACATGGCGCCGGTGGAGAAGCGCTTGACGATCGCGGAGACCGGCTCGACCTCGTCGACCGGGACGGGCGCCCGGCCGGAGGTGAAGCCGAAGAGCCCGCGGAGCGTCATCAGGCGCTCGGACTGCTCGTTGACGCGGTCGGTGTACTGCTTGAAGACGTCGTAGCGGCCGGAGCGCGTGGAGTGCTGGAGGCGGAAGACCGTCTCGGGGTCGAACAGGTGCGGTTCGCCCTCTCTGCGCCACTGGTACTCGCCGCCGATGTCGAGTGCGCGGTGCGCGGGGGCGATGCCGGTGGCGGGGTACGCCTTGGCGTGGCGGGCGGCGACCTCCTTCGCGACGATGTCGAGGCCGACGCCGCCGATCTTGGTGGCGGTGCCGTGGAAGTACGTGTCGACGAAGGCCGCGTCGAGACCGACGGCCTCGAAGACCTGGGCGCCGCGGTAGGAGGCGACCGTGGAGATGCCCATCTTGGACATGACCTTCAGGACGCCCTTGCCGAGGGCGTGGATCAGGTTGCGGATGGCCTTCTCGGACTCGATGCCGGGCAGGAAGGTGCCCGCGCGGACGAGGTCCTCGACGGACTCCATCGCCAGGTAGGGGTTGACCGCGGCGGCGCCGAACCCGATGAGGAGGGCCACGTGGTGGACCTCGCGGACGTCTCCGGCCTCGACGAGGAGGCCCACCTGGGTGCGCTGCTTGGTGCGGATGAGGTGGTGGTGGACGGCCGAGGTGAGCAGCAGCGACGGGATCGGCGCGTGCTCGGCGTCGGAGTGCCGGTCGGACAGGACGATCAGGCGGGCGCCGTTCTCGATCGCGGCGTCGGCCTCGGCGCAGATCTCCTCGATGCGGGCGGCGAGGCTGTCGCCGCCGCCGGAGACCCGGTAGAGGCCGGAGAGGGTGGCGGCCTTGAAGCCGGGCAGGTCGCCGTCGGCGTTGACGTGGATGAGCTTGGCCAGCTCGTCGTTGTCGATGACGGGGAAGGGCAGGACCACGGTGCGACAGGACGCGGCGGTCGGTTCGAGCAGGTTGCCCTGGGGGCCGAGCGGGCTGCGCAGGGAGGTGACCAGTTCTTCGCGGATCGCGTCCAGCGGCGGGTTGGTGACCTGCGCGAACAGCTGGGTGAAGTAGTCGAAGAGGAGCCGGGGGCGTTCCGACAGGGCGGCGATCGGCGAGTCGGTGCCCATGGAGCCGATCGGCTCGGCGCCGGCCTTGGCCATCGGGGCGAGCAGGACGCGCAGTTCCTCCTCGGTGTAGCCGAAGGTCTGCTGGCGGCGGGTGACCGAGGCGTGGGTGTGCACGATGTGCTCGCGCTCGGGCAGGTCGGACAGCTCGATCTCGCCGGCTTCCAGCCACTGGGCGTAGGGGTGTTCGGCGGCGAGCCGGGCCTTGATCTCGTCGTCCTCGATGATGCGGTGCTCGGCGGTGTCGACGAGGAACATGCGGCCGGGCTGCAGGCGGCCCTTGCGGACGACCTTGGCGGGGTCGATGTCGAGGACGCCGACCTCGGAGCCGAGGACGACGAGGCCCTCGTCGGTGACCCAGTAGCGGCCGGGGCGCAGGCCGTTGCGGTCGAGTACGGCGCCGACCTGGGTGCCGTCGGTGAAGGTGACGCAGGCGGGGCCGTCCCAGGGCTCCATCATCGTGGAGTGGTACTGGTAGAAGGCGCGGCGGTCGGGGTCCATCGAGCCGTGGTTCTCCCACGCCTCGGGGATCATCATGAGCACCGAGTGCGGCAGGGAGCGCCCGCCGAGGTGCAGCAGTTCGAGGACCTCGTCGAAGGACGCCGAGTCGGAGGCGTCGGGGGTGCAGACGGGGAAGATCCGCCCGAGGTCGGCGGAGCCGCTGCGCCCACGGTCGGCGGAGCCACTGTGCCCACGGTCGGCGGAGCCGAACAGGTCGGAGGCCAGCTGGGACTCGCGGGCACGCATCCAGTTGCGGTTGCCCTTGACGGTGTTGATCTCACCGTTGTGGGCGACGAAGCGGTAGGGGTGCGCGAGGGGCCACGACGGGAAGGTGTTCGTGGAGAACCGGGAGTGCACCAGCGCGAGCGCGGAGCCGAAGCGGCGGTCGGACAGGTCGGGGAAGAAGGGCTCGAGCTGACCGGTGGTGAGCATGCCCTTGTAGACGATGGTCCGCGCGGACAGCGACGGGAAGTAGACGCCCGCCTCGCGCTCGGCGCGCTTGCGCAGCACGAAGGCCGTGCGGTCGAGGTCGATGCCCCGGGACGCGTGGTCCGTGACGAAGATCTGGCGGAAGACCGGCATCGTGGAGCGGGCGGTGGCGCCGAGCAGGTCGGGCGCGACGGGCACCTCGCGCCAGCCGAGGACGGTGAGGCCCTCGGCGGCGGCGATCTCGTCGATGCGGGCGACGGTCTCGTCGGTGGCGTCCACGGGGAGGAAGGCGGTGCCGACGGCGTAGGCGCCGGCCTCGGGCAGTTCGAATCCGGCCACCTCGCGGAAGAAGGCGTCCGGGACCTGGGAGAGGATGCCCGCGCCGTCGCCGGAGTCCGGCTCGGAGCCGGTGGCACCGCGGTGTTCCAGGTTGCGCAGGACGGTGAGTGCCTGCTCGACCAGGGTGTGGGACGCCTCGCCGGTAAGCGTGGCGACGAATCCGACGCCGCAGGCGTCGTGCTCGTCGCGGGGGTCGTACATGCCCTGCGGGGCAGGGCGAGCATCCATGAAGGACCAGTTCTGGCCATGCGCGGAATGCTGGGACGGCTGGCGCGGCATACGCATCGGCTCTCCCGTCGTCGTCATGTGGCATGTGCAAAGTGCCGAGGGACGACGCTGGCCCTCTGCGTGACTGCAAAATTTCGTGCAGATTACACGATGACTCGGTTCCCGTTAAGCGGGATTTTCCGTTCCACCATGTGGACGCCATGCAGGTCGCGTCGGGGATTCCGCGCCTGGCGGGGGAAGCTGGGGGACCGTGGCGGGCAGATCGATGTCCGCCGGTCCGATGGCGGGGCCGGGCGTCTTCGCCCACTCCCGCGGCTGCGTCGTGAGCCTCTTTGCCCACAACGCTTTCGGCTCATGCCCCGTCGTCACGCGGTCGAAACCAACGGGTAACGGTTACTTGTGCGGTCCCTCGCACGGAAGCGGAGCCGGGGCGTCGGTGCCGCCCGTCCGCGCCGGGCGCCCAGCCGGCGCCCCGGTCCGGGGCAGCCGTGCGGGGCGGTCCGAGTCGAGTCGTCCGAGCCGGGTCATCCTATGGCCGTTCCGAACCATGTACCCAGTGCGTACGTCACGCCGGCCGCCGCGCCACCGAGGGCGAGCTGCCGCAGACCGCTGTACCACCAGGTCCGCGCGGTCACCTTGGCGACCAGCGCGCCGCACAGGAAGAGCCCCAGCAGCGCCACCAGCACGGCGGGCCACAGAGCGCTCGCGCCGAGCAGGTACGGCAGTACGGGGAGCAGCGCGCCGAGCGCGAAGGCGCCGAAGCTCGAGACCGCGGCCACGGTGGGCGAGGGGAGGTCTCCGGGGTCGATCCCCAGTTCCTCCCGGGCGTGGATCTCCAGCGCCTGCTCGGGGTCGCGCGACAACTGCCGGGCCACCTCGGCGGCGAGCTCCGGCTCGACGCCCCGGGCCTCGTAGAGGGCGGCGAGTTCGGCCTCCTCGTCCTTGGGGTGCTTGCGCAGCTCGTGCCGCTCGACGTCCAGTTCGGCCTCGACGAGCTCGCGCTGGGAGGCGACGGAGGTGTACTCGCCGGCGGCCATGGAGAAGGCTCCGGCCGCCAGGCCCGCGAGGCCCGTGATGACGATGGTCTGCTGTCCGACCGAGCCGCCGGCCACGCCGGTCATCAGTGCGAGGTTGGAGACCAGGCCGTCCATCGCGCCGAACACGGCCGGTCGCAGCCAGCCGCCGTTGACATCGCGGTGCGTGTGGTTGTCGCGGTGCGCCTCGTGCAGCGTCGCCTCGGTCTCGATGAGTGCCATGCCGTCCCCCAGGGAGTTCGCGAAAGCGCCTGCAAAGCCGATGTCTCCGACGGCCGGCGCAAGCATAGTTTTAGACAAATTCTACTTTTGAACAGCACCCAATCTACGCTTCCGCATTCCCTCCCGCCAGCAAGGAAAGGCTGGGCTAACCTGCGGTTTTGTCGCTTCAGCCGCTCACCTGCGGGAGGGCCCGCGCAGATGTCGACCGGGTGACACCGAGGCCTGTGAGGCTGTGCCGGACCTCGCACCGGGGACAGTTCCGCAAAGGGCTTCGCGCCTCTCGGGGCGCCCCTGAGAGGAGAGCCGCGCATGGCATCGAACGCCCGCATCCCCTCGGCCCCGGCGTCCGGGAATTCCCTCGGGCTCCGCGAACGGGCGCGCGGCGCGCTGCTCGGCCTGGCCGTCGGCGACGCGCTGGGCGCCCCGGCCGAGAACATGAAACCCTCCGAGATCCGCGCCCGGTGGGGCCGCATCACGGGATACGTGGCGGAGCATCCCGCGGGCACGGACGACACCGAGTACGCGATCCTCTCCGGCCTGCTGCTGGCCCGGCACGGGTCGGCGCTCACCCCGGCGCAGGTCGGGGCGGCCTGGCACGAATGGATCGCGGACCGCGCCGAGGGGCGGTTCCGGGGTGCCGGATTCAGCGAGCGCGGCACCCTGGAGAACCTCCGCCGGGGACTGGCCGCCCCCGTCTCCGCCCAGCACCGCCACGCCTGGAGCGACGGGCTGGCGATGCGAGCGGCACCGCACGGCGTCTTCGCGGCCGGCCGTCCCGCCGAGGCGGCCCGGCTGGCGGCGATCGACGGCTCGGTCAGCCACGACGGCGAGGGCATCTACGGAGGCCAGGCGGTCGCGGCAGGCGTGGCGGCGGCGATGGCCGGGGCGCCGGTGGTCACCGTCGTGGCCACCGCGCTGGCCCTGGTGCCGGAGGACTCCTGGACCGCCCGTTCCCTGCGCCGCGCCGTCACCGCGGCCCACCGGGGCGAGCACGCGGTCCGCTCCGCGGTCGTGATCGGCGGCTACCCCTGGACCGACCTGGCCCCCGAGGCCGTCGCCCTCGCCTTCGGCGCGTACGCGGCGGCGGACGGGGACTTCGAACAGACGGTGCTGACGGCCGTCAACATGGGCCGTGACGCGGACACCACCGCGGCGGTGGCGGGCGCCCTGGCGGGCGCGACCCGGGGCGCCGCCGCGATCCCGGAGGACTGGGCGGCCGCGATCGGCCCGGCCCGCGGCAGCTGCCTCCCCGCGATGGCGGGCCACCACGTCCTGGACATCGCGGACCTGCTCACTTCGGCACCGGCCGGCAACACCACGGAGACCCCGTCATGACCCTCTCCCCACCGGCGGCGACCCCCACGTCCGCACCCC
>NZ_LIQT01000189.1 GCF_001418415.1 Streptomyces hirsutus | reverse complement strand
CGGCCTCGTCAACGTCGACTACGCCACCCAGACCCGCACCATCAAGGGCTCCGGCCACCGGTACGCGGACATCATCCGCGGGCACGAGGGCGAAGCCCGGCGGGCCGCGGATGATGTCCGCGTACCGGTGGCCGGAGCCCTTGATGGTGCGGGTCTGGGTGGCGTAGTCGACGTGGACGAGGCCGAAGCGTTTGTCGTAGCCGTAGGCCCACTCGAAGTTGTCCAGCAGGGACCAGGCGAAGTAGCCGGCGAGCGGGGCGCCCTTGCGGGCGGCGGAGGCGCAGGCGGCGAGATGCTGCTCCAGGTAGTCCTGGCGCTCCGGGTCGTCGATCGTGCCGTCGGGGCGGACCGTGTCGGGGAAGGCGGAGCCGTTCTCGGTGACGTAGAGCTTGCGGGCGCCGTACTCGTTCGTCAGGCGCAGGAGCAGTGTCTCGATGCCGCTCGCGTCGATCTCCCAGTCCATGCCGGTGCGCGGCACGTCGGCGCGGCGGACGGTGGCGGCGTGGGGGGCCGGGCCGTCGGGGTCGGCCGTCACCACCTGGGGGAAGTAGTAGTTGAGGCCGAGCCAGTCGAGGGGGGCGGCGATGGTCGCCAGGTCGCCGGGCCGCTCCGGGAGTTCCACTCCGTAGACCTCGCGCATGTCGGCGGGGAAGCCGTGGCCGTGCACGGGGTCGAGCCACCAGCGGTTGGTGTGGCCGTCCATGCGGGCGGCGGCGGCCAGGTCCTCGGGGCTGTCGGTGGCGGCGTGGATCGTGGAGAGGTTGTTGACGATGCCCACCTGGGCGTCGGGGGCGGCGGCGCGGATGGCTCGCGCGGCGAGGCCGTGGCCGAGGAGCAGGTGGTAGGAGGCGCGGACGGCCGCCGTCAGGTCGGTCAGACCGGGCGCCATCTTGCCTTCCAGGTGGCCGATCCAGGCCGAGCACAGGGGTTCGTTGAGGGTCGCCCAGTGGTGCACCCGGTCGCCGAGGCGTGCGGCGACCGCCGAGGCGTACGCGGCGAAGTGCTCGGCGGTGTCGCGCTCCGGCCAGCCGCCACGGTCCTGGAGGACCTGGGGCAGGTCCCAGTGGTAGAGGGTGACGGACGGGGTGATGCCGGCCTCGAGCAGGCCGTCGGTCAACCGGTCGTAGAAGTCGAGCCCCTTGACGTTGACCGGGCCGTCGCCGCCGGGGACGATCCGGGGCCAGGCGAGGGACAGGCGGTAGGCGTTGGTGCCGAGGCGGCGCATCAGGTCGATGTCCTCGCGCCAGCGGTGGTAGTGGTCGCAGGCGGTGTCGCCGTGGTGGCCGTTGTCGATCGTGCCGGGGACGCGCGCGAAGGTGTCCCAGATCGACGGCGAACGGCCGTCCTCGGCCACGGCTCCCTCGATCTGGTACGCCGAGGTGGCCGTGCCCCACAGGAAGTCCTCGGGGAGGGCGGCATAGTCGATGGCCACAGAAGTCCTTTCAGGTACGGGGAAGTCGGTCACTTGACGGCTCCCGCCGTCAGGCCGGCGACGAGGTAGCGCTGCAGGAGCAGGAAGCCGGCGACCACGGGGATGCTCACCACGAGCGAGGCCGCCATGATCTGGTTCCAGTACACGTCGTGGAGGGTGGAGTAGCCCTGGAGTCCCACGGCGAGGGTGCGGGTGGTGTCGTTGGTCATCACCGAGGCGAAGAGGACTTCGCCCCAGGCCGTCATGAAGGCGTAGACGGCGACCGCGACAATGCCGGGGATCGCGGCCGGGACGACGACCCGGAAGAGCGCGCCGAGCGGGCCGCAGCCGTCGACCAGCGCGGCCTCGTCGAGGTCGCGGGGCACCGAGTCGAAGTACCCGATCAGCATCCAGATGGAGAACGGGAGGGAGAACGTCAGATACGTCAGGATCAGGCCGCCGCGCGAGCCGAACAGGGCGATGCCCGTGGCGTTGCCGATGTTGACGTAGATGAGGAACAGCGGGAGGAGGAAGAGGATGCCGGGGAACATCTGCGTCGACAGCACGGTCACGGTGAAGACGCGCTTGCCGCGGAAGCTGTAACGGCTCACCGCGTAGGCGGAGAAGACCGCGATCACCACCGAGCAGACGGTCGCCGCGCCCGCCACGATCAGCGAGTTCACGAAGTACCGGGCGAGCGGGACCGTGGACCAGATGTCGATGTACGGGCGGAACGTCAGCTCGCTCGGCAGCCAGCGGAACGTGCCGGTGACGTCCGCGAGCGGCTTCAACGAGCTGGAGATCATGACGTACACCGGGATCATCACGAAACCCGTGAGCAGGGTGAGGAAGATCCGCCGGAACCACAGGAACGAGCGGGGCGGGGCCATGGGCGATGCCGGGGAGGTCGAAGTCGCCGGCGACACTCGGGCCGCCGTCGGTGAACTAGCCATGTGACGGCCTCCGTTGGCGCGAGGTGAAGACGAGGTACACGCCCGTCACGACGAGCAGGAACAGCAGGAGCAGGACGGACATCGCGGAGCCGGTGCCGAAGTTCCAAGTGACGAAGGACGCCTGGTAGATGTGGACGGAGATGAGGTCCGCGGCCTCGGGGGCCGTTCTGCCGAACAGGACGAACGGCGTGTTGAAGTCGTTGAACGTCCACAGGAACAGGACCAGCACCAGTACCTGGTTGACCGGGCGCAGCGACGGCAGGGTGATGCGGCGGACCTGCTGGATCATCCCGGCGCCGTCGAGGGCGGCGGCCTCGTACAGCTCGCGGGGGATGTTCTGCAGGCCGGCCATGACGATGAGGAAGGCGAACGGCCAGCCCTTCCACACGGAGACGGTCAGCAGCGCGAAGAAGCTGTTGTCGCCGATCAGCCAGAAGGACGGCTTGTCGGTGAGGCCGAGCTGGTCGTGCAGGACGTGGTTCACCAGGCCGTTGTCGTGCTGGAACATGAACACCCAGGTGATGACGGCGGCGTAGACCGGCAGCGCGTACGGCACCAGGAACAGGGCGCGGAGCAGGCCGCGGCCGCGGAAGGTGTCCTGCATGAAGATCGCGGCGGCGGTGCCGATGAGCCAGCACAGGCCGACCGACAGCACGGTGAAGGCGAGGGTGACGAAGAAGGAGTGGAGCAGTGCCTGGCCGACGGGGGCGTCGAAGTCGACCGACACCTTGTAGTTGTCGAGGCCGGCCCAGGGGGCGGCGCCCCAGTCGCGGATGTAGAACTGGGTGAGCTCCTTGAAGCTCATCACGATGCCGATCACCATCGGCACCAGGTGGACGAGGAGTTCGAGGAGGAGGGCAGGCAGGAGGAGCAGGTAGGGCAGTCCGATGCGACGGATCCGCCCGGTGCGGCGGCGGGGGCCGTGCTCCGCACCGGGGGAGGTCTTCCGCGCGGCGGCCTCCGCTGCGGGGGCAGTGGCGGTCATGGCGGTGTCGGGGCTCACTTCTTGGGCATCTGCTGCTGGGCCTTGGTGAGGGCAGCCTCGACCGATGCGGTGGTCACCTCGCGGCCGCCGGCGGCGTCGGCGAACAGGTCCTTGATCGCCGTACCGACGGCGGTCTCGAACTGGGACTCGTCGGGGACCTGCGGGAGGGCCACGGCACTCTGGGCGAGGGTGTCCTTCAGGACGGAGTTGGCAGGGGAGTTGAAAGCCGCGTCCTCCTGGGCCGCCTTGACCGGCGGTATGGAGCTGTAGGCCGTGTTGAGGATCTTCTGCTCGGCGTCGCTGGTCATGAACTTCACGAAGTCGGTGGCGCCGTCGATGTTGTCGCTGTTCTTGAAGACGGCGAGGTTGATGCCGGCGACCATCGAGTTGACCTGCTTGCCCGCGCCCGGGGTGCCGGACTGCACGGGCACGGGGGCGATGCCGTAGGAATCGTCGGCCATGCCCTGGGACTTGAGGTTGGCGGACGCGGACTGCCAGAGCAGCATCGCCGTCTTGCCCTTGGCGAAGTCGCTGACGGACTGGTTCTGGGCATACTCGGCGTTGCCCGGGGCGATGATCTTGTCCTTGGCCATGAGGTCGACGTACTGCTTGACCGCGGTGACGGCACCGTCGTTGGTGAAGTCGGGCTTGCCGTCGGCGGTGAAGAAGTCGGCGCCGTGCTGCTGGGCGAAGACGAAGGCGTGGTGGATGTTCTCGGAGGGGTTCGAACCCTCCATGCCGATCCCCCACTTGCCGCCCTTGGAGACCTTCTTGCCGGCGGCGACCAGCTCGTCCCAGGTGACGGGAGGCGCGTCGACACCGGCGTCGGCGAGCATCTGCTTGTTGTAGTAGAGGGCGTACGCCATCGAGTACAGCGGTACCGCGGCCGGGTCCTGGTCCTCGGCGCCGGTGGAGCCGAGGGCGGAGTCGACGAAGCGGTCCTTGCCGCCGATCCTGTCGAAGGCCTTCGCGTCCCACGGCATCAGCGCGCCGGTCGCCTGGAGCGAGGCGGACCAGGTGTTGCCGATGTTGAGCACGTCCGGTCCCTGGCCGGAGGTGGCCGCGGTGAGGATCCGGTTCAGCAGGTCGGACCAGGGCACTACCTCCAGCTTGACCTTGATGCCCGTCTGCTTCTCGAACTTGTCCAGCTCGGGCTGGAGCACCTTCTTGTCGATCTCGACGCTGGCGCCCTGGTTGGAGGCCCAGTAAGTGAGCTCCTTGGGCGAGTCGTTGGACCCGCCGTCCGTGGTGGATCCGCCGCCGCAGGCCGTGGCGGTGAGTGCGAGAGACAGGATGACGGCGCCTGTGGCCGCGGCTCGGATGCTGCGCATGGCTTCTGGTGTGCCTTTCCGCGAGGGCAGATGTGCGAGGAGAGTGCAACGGAGACGCAAGGAGGGACTCAGGGGGACGCCGGGAAGGCGACTCATGACTTAATTTAGGACGTGAGTTAAACCCTCCGAAGGGGCGGCGTCAAGGGTTTGGACGGAGTCACCCAACTCTCGCCGCACCTCTTGACTCATCTGTTCCACGGATGAACTATCAGCGGCGAGAGAGCGCTCCCACCTCCCCCACACCGTTCACTTCCTGAACCAGGAGAGCCGCCCATGACCTCCGACTCCCCCTCCGCCCAGCCGCCCGCCGACGGCCCCCGCGCCGCCGTCCGCCGCCGGGCCGTGCTCGGAGCCGCAGCCGCCGTACCCGTACTGGCCGCACTGACCACCACCGCCTCCGCCGCGCAGACCGCCCCCACCGCGCCGGCCGCCCCTGACGCCGCGAAGAAGCGCGGGAAGCAGATCCGGCTGCAGGCCGGCGGCGATCTCGGCCCGAACGTGATCGTCTTCGACCCGTCGACCCCGGGCATCCAGGCGAAGCTGGACGAGGTCTTCGCCCGGCAGGAGGCGGACCAGTTCGGCCCGGGTCGCTACCAGTTCTTCTTCAAGCCGGGCACCTACCACGGGCTCAACGCCCAACTGGGCTTCTACACTTCGATCTCGGGCCTCGGACTCTCCCCCGACGACACCACCATCAACGGCGACGTGACGGTCGACGCCGGTTGGTTCGACGGCAACGCCACGCAGAACTTCTGGCGGTCGGCGGAGAACCTGGCCCTCGTCCCGGTCAACGGCACCAACCGCTGGGCGGTCGCCCAGGCCGCCCCGTTCCGCCGGATGCACATCCGCGGCGGCCTCAACCTGGCGCCCGCCGGTTACGGCTGGGCCAGCGGCGGTTACATCGCCGACAGCCGGATCGACGGCGTGGTCGGCCCGTACTCGCAGCAGCAGTGGTACACCCGGGACAGTTCGGTCGGCGGATGGACCAACGCCGTGTGGAACATGGTGTTCTCGGGTGTCGAGGGCGCCCCCGCGCAGAGCTTCCCGGAGCCGCCGTACACCACGCTCGCCCGGACACCGATCTCCCGCGAGAAGCCGTTCCTGTACCTGGACGGCGCCGGCTACCGGGTGTTCCTGCCCGCGCTGCGCCGCGACGCACGTGGCGTCACCTGGGGCAACGGTACTCCGCGCGGCACCTCACTGCCCCTGGACCGTTTCTACGTGGCGAAGCCCGGCGACTCCGCGGCCACCCTCAACCAGGCGCTCGACCAGGGCCTCAACCTGCTGCTGACACCGGGCATTTACCACATCGACCAGCCGATCCGCGTCAACCGGGCGGGCACCGTCGTCCTCGGTCTCGGCTACGCCACCCTGATCCCCGACAACGGCGCCACCGCACTCCAGGTGGCCGACGTCGACGGCGTACGTCTGGCGGGCTTCCTCGTCGACGCCGGACCGGTCAACTCCCGCACCCTGGTGGAGATCGGCCCGAACGGAGCTTCCCGCGACCACTCCGCCGACCCGATCACCGTCCAGGACGTGTTCATCCGGATCGGCGGCGCGGGCCCCGGCAAGGCGACCACCAGCATGGTGATCAACGCCCGGCACACCATCGTCGACCACACCTGGATCTGGCGTGCCGACCACGGCGAGGGCGTCGGCTGGGAGACCAACCGCTGCGACTACGGCGTCGTCGTCAACGGCCACGACGTCCTGGCGACCGGCCTGTTCGTGGAACACTTCAACAAGTACGACGTGCAGTGGAACGGCGAACGCGGGCGCACGATCTTCTTCCAGAACGAGAAGGCGTACGACGCCCCGAACCAGGCCGCCATCCAGAACGGCTCGATCAAGGGCTACGCCGCGTACAAGGTCGACGACCGTGTCACCACCCACGAGGGCTGGGGCATGGGGAGTTACTGCTACTACAACGTCAACCCGACGATCGTGCAGCACCACGGCTTCGCCGCCCCGAACCGCTCGGGTGTCCGTTTCCACCACCTGCTGGTCGTGTCGCTCAGCGGCAACGGGCAGTACGAGTGCGTCATCAACAACACCGGCGCGCCCACGTCGGGCACGAACACCGTGCCGTCGAAGGTGGTGTCCTACCCCTGATCCCGGCGTCCGGTGCCCGGTGCCCGCTCCGACCGGCGCCGGCGGTCGTGGCGGGCACCGGTACCACGCCGGTGGCGGGCCCTCCCGGGTGAGTGACCGGGAGGGCCCGCCGTCCCTACGCACCGCGCGTACCGCACGCACCGCACGCACCGCACGCACCGCACGCACCGCACGCACCGCACGCACCGCACGCACCGCACGCACCGCACGCACCGCACGCACCGCACGCACCGCACGCACCGGCTACCGGCTACCGGCTACCGGCTACCGGCTACCGGCTACCGGATGTACCGACTACCGCGCGGACGCGGGCGAAGGTTCCGACGCCGGCGCCGGCGCGTACCCGGTGGGGCAGGCGGTGAAGGTGCCGCGGCCCTGGGTGCGGCTGCGCAACCGGGTCGCGTAGCCGAACAGTTCGGCCAGCGGCACGGTGGCGGTGACCGTCGCGGTGCCGGCCGTGCCACCCGTCCGGGTGTCCGAACCGGTGACCCGGCCGCGGCGGGCGGCCAGATCCCCGAGCACCCCGCCCACCGCGTCCTCGGGCACGGTGACGGTGACCTCGACCACCGGTTCCAGCAGCACCGTCGCGCAGGCCCGCAGGGCGTCCCGCAGACCGAACCGGCCCGCCGTACGGAACGCGGTGTCCGACGAGTCCTTCACATGGGTGGCCCCGTCGGTGAGCGTGACGCGCAGACCGGTCACCGGATGACCGCCCAGCGGCCCCTCGGCCAGGGCGTCCCGGCAGCCGGCCTCGACCGCACGGACGTACTCCTGCGGCACGCGCCCGCCGACGACGGCCGAGCGGAACTCGAACCCGGAGTCCGGGGTGTCCAGCGGCTCGACGTCGAGCACGACGTGGGCGAACTGTCCCGCCCCGCCGTCCTGTTTGACGTGCCGGTACACGAAGCCGGACACCCCACGTCCGACGGTCTCCCGGTAACCGACCCGGGGGCGGCCCACGTTGACGGCCAGTCCTTGATCGCGCCGGATCTTCTCCACCGCGACCTCCAGGTGCAGTTCGCCCATGCCGGACAGCACCGTCTGGCCGGTCTCCCGGTCGGTCCGTACCACCAGCGAGGGGTCCTCCTCGACGAGCCGCGCGAGTGCCGATGCCAGTCGCCCGGTGTCCGTGCCCCGGCGCGCCTCGACCGCCACGGAGACGACGGGCTCGGCGACACCGGGAGGTTCGAGGACCAGTGGGGCGGACGGCGCGCACAGGGTGGAGCCGGCACGCGCCGACTTCAGCCCGACGACGGCGACGATGTCCCCGGCGACCGCCCGGTCCAGCGGGGCGTGCCGGTCGGCCCGGACCCGCAGGATGCGGCCGATGCGCTCGGTGCGGCGTGCGGTCGCGTCCCACACGGTGTCTCCCTTCTCGATCGTTCCCGAGTACAGGCGCAGGTAGGTCAGCCGTCCGGTGGCCGTGGCGTTCACCTTGAACGCGAGGGCGGCCAGGGGTGCTTCCGGGTCGGCGGCCCGTTCCTGCTCACCGCCGTCGTCGTGCGTCCCGCGCACGGGCGGCACGTCGAGCGGCGAGGGCAGGTAGGCGAGGACGGCGTCCAGCAGCGGTTCGACCCCGCGGTTGCGGTAGGCCGAGCCGCACAGCACGACGACGCCCTCACCGCTGCGGGTGAGGTTGCGCAGGGCGGCCGTGAGCGTACCGGTGCCGAGCGAACCCGCGGCGCAGAACTCCTCCAGTGCGGCCGGATGCAGCTCGGACACGGCCTCCTCGAGGAGCCGGCGCCGGCGGTTCGCCTCCTCTCGCAGGTCGTCCGGCACGGGGCCTTCGTGGGCGGCCGCGGCAGTGTCGTCGTCGGTGTCGTCGTCCGTGCCGTCGTCGGTCCAGGTCAGGGCGCGCAGGCGCACCAGGTCGACGACGCCGGTGAAGGCGTCCTCGGCACCGATGGGCAACTGCACGACCAACGGCACCGGGTGCAGCCGTTCACGGATCGAGGCGACGGCGGCGTCCAGTTCGGCACCGGCACGGTCCATCTTGTTGACGAACGCGATACGCGGCACACCGTGCCGGTCGGCCTGCCGCCACACCGACTCGCTCTGCGGCTCCACGCCGGCGACCGCGTCGAACACCGCGACCGCGCCGTCGAGGACACGCAGCGAGCGCTCGACCTCGTCGGCGAAGTCGACGTGCCCGGGGGTGTCGATCAGGTTGATCCGGTGACCGTCCCAGGCGCAGCTGACGGCGGCGGCGAAGATCGTGATGCCCCGGTCGCGCTCCTGCGGGTCGAAGTCGGTGACGGTGGTGCCGTCGTGGACCTCGCCCCGCTTGTGCGTGGTGCCGGTCGCGTACAGGATCCGCTCGGTGACGGTGGTCTTGCCGGCGTCGACGTGGGCGAGGATGCCGAGGTTGCGGACGGCGGCGAGGGGGTTGGCGTGCCGGAGGTTGCGCATGGCCCGTGGCCTTTCGGTGCTCTGTGACAGGGCAGCGCGATTCCCGGACGAGACCCGTGGTCGACGACGGGGACACATGAGCGTCCGAGAACCGTCATCACCATGCGAATTGACTGGTCGTCAATAACGCGGTCCCGTCACGGCATCCGGTACCGGCCGCGCAGCGGGCACCGGACGGCCGAGGACACGAGGAGCACCTCGGAGCGGACGGACCGGGTCCGGAGAGCGGCTGCGGCAGTGTGGTCACGCATGGCCGGACTCCCCTCACGGTCTCGCACGCGCAACCCCACATCGAGGCGGCTCCTGCTCGTTGCCGAGTGTAGGGAGGGGTGGGCGGGCGGAGCCACGGCTTTTTACGAGGGACGAGGCCGGCGTCCGGTCCGCGATCGACGGCTCCCGGCGCAGCAGGTCCTGCCGCACCCGCCCTCTTCGGCGAGACCGTCCGGACCGGCGAAGCCACCGCCGCGCAACGGCGAAACTTCGGTCGAGTGGAACCCACGGGTTCTCCCTCATGTGCCGGGGATCACATCGGGGGGAAAACCTGCGGCCCGGCTCGGGCGTCTAGCGGGTGTGAGATCAGTCAGAGCAGCGCTGCACGAGGTGGACGAGGAGCGTCTCGTCCGGCTGGTGGCAAAGGGCGACCGTGCCGCATTCGAGGAGTTGTACCGGCGTACGTCGCCGTGGCTGGCGGTGCGGCTGCGCCGCCGGTGCGCGGACGAGCAGATCGTCGCGGAGGTCATGCAGGAGACCTACTTGGCGGTGTGGCGCGCGGCGGGTGCGTTCGCCGGGTCCGCGGTCCAAGGGACGGCCACCGGTTGGCTGTGGACGATTGCGGCGCGCCGCCTGGTCGACGCGTTCCGGCGCAGGGCTCACCATGCGGAGCCGCCGCCGGCCGCCGCTGTGCCCGACGCGGCGCCCGCCGCCGAGGCGGAGGCGCTCGCGGCGACCGTCGGCGGTGATGTCGGGGACGCGCTGCGGTGCCTCGCGCCGGAACTGAGACAGGTACTGCAGGCCATGGTGCTCGACGGGCTGTCCGTCCGGGAGACCGCGGTCCTGCTCGGGCTGCCCGAGGGCACGGTCAAGACCCGTGCCCGCCGGGCCCGGATCGCGATGCGGAGGGCGCTGGCGTGAGTGTGGAACATGCGTCGAGGCGGATCATCGAGGGTTACGCGCGCGGCGGCACGGACCTCGCCGCCGACGAGGTGTGGGCCGTCGAGGCCCACCTGGAGGCGTGCCGGGTGTGCCGTGACCGGCTGTCTGCCGCTGTCGGTGCCGAGGTGCCCGCCGTGGCGTCGCTGGTCGACACCGTGTGGTCCGGCCTCGAACCCCGGCTGGCGGTCACCGCCACGATGCCGCGCGGACGGCGTCGGCCGGCGCGGCTTTCGAGGTGGATGACACCCACGATGGTGCCGTGGCTGGCCATGGTCGTGAGTGTGACGCTGCTGGCCCTGCTGCTCGACCTGGGCGACACCGGTTCCGGCGAGGTGTCGCTGGTGCTGCTGTTCGCGCCGGTCCTGCCTGTGCTCGGCGTCGCGGCGTCCTGGTCGCGCGGTCTGGACCCGGCGTACGAACTGACGGCCTCGGTGCCCAGGGCCGGGCTCCCTCTGGTGCTGCGGCGCACCGCGTCCGTGCTCGGCGTGGTCGTCCCCGCGCTGCTGGTGGGCGGATGGATGACGGGGGTGATGGTGGCTCAGTGGCTGCTGCCCTGTCTGGCCTTCACGGCGACGACGCTGGCGTTCGGCGGTGTCGTCGGTGTGACCCGTGCCGCCGTCGTGCTGGCCGCCGTGTGGGCCGCCGTGGTCGTGGCGCCGACCCTGGCCACCAGCCGTACGGCCTTCGCCCTGCAGACGGGCGGTCTGCCCGTGTGGGGGCTGATCCTCGCACTCGGCATCGGTGTCGTGATCGCCCGCAGAGGCGCGTACTCCGTGCTGGGAGCCCATCGATGACCATCGGAAAGGAACACCACATGACGTCCGCCGTGAGCGCGGCCGACATCGCACCGACGGCCTACGCCTGGGAGATCCAGGCCACCGGGCTGAAGGTCAGGGTCGGCGGGAAACGCATGGCCGTCGACGGCCTCGACCTGTCGCTGGGCACCGGCGTACACGGGCTCCTCGGCCCCAACGGGGCGGGCAAGACCACCCTCATCCGGACCCTGGCCACCGTGCTGCGCCCCACCGAGGGCACCCTGGAGATGCTCGGCGAGTCCGTGGGCGGCATGGGCGAGCACCGTGCGCTGCGCCGCCGGATCGGTTACCTGCCGCAGGAGTTCGGCTACTACAAGCGCTTCACGGTCCGCGAGTTCGTCGAGTACATGGCGTGGCTGAAGGAGGTGCCGAAGGCGGAGATCCCCGCGGCGGTGCAGCGCGCCGTGGAGCGGGTGGGTCTGGCGGACCGCGCCGACGAGAAGCTGAAGGCCCTCTCGGGCGGCATGGTGCGCAGGGTCGGCATCGCCCAGGCCATCGTCAACGACCCGACGATCCTGCTGCTGGACGAGCCGACGGTCGGCCTGGACCCGGCGCAGCGGCTGCGCTTCCGCGAGCTGCTGCAGGAGTTGGGTACGGACACCTGTGTGCTCGTCTCGACCCATCTGGTGGAGGACGTCGCCGCCGCCTGCACCGACGTGGTGCTCTTCGCCGAGGGGCGACTGGTCTTCCAGGGCACCCCGGACGACCTGGCAGCGGCGGGCGGCCCCGAGCACATGGGCGACAGTCCCCTGGAGCGCGGCTACTCGGCGCTGCTGCAGGGCCCCGGCCCGGGAAGGGGCGCCTGGTGAACATCCGCGTCCTGCGCATCGAGCTGAGGCGCTCCGTCGCCCCGTGGGCCGGCGCCGTGGTCGCCACGAGCGCGCTGGCGTTCCTGTACCTGGTGGACGCCTCGTGGTGGAGGGGCACCACGGCGTGGACGGCTCAGTGGACGTCCCTGGCGATGTGGACCCGCAGCCTGCTGTTCTACCTGTGGCCGCTGGCCGTGGGGCTCGGGGCGCTGCAGGGCCTGCGTGACCACCGCTCGAAGATGCCGGAGCTGCTGACGACCACGCCGCGACCCGCCTGGCACCGCGCGGCCGCGCCGGCGGGCGCGACGGCGATCACCCTGGCCTCGGCGTTCGCGCTCCTCGTCCTCGTGGGCGCCGTCCAAGTGCTCGCCCACACCGAGTACACGCACCTCGGATGGCTGCCGATCTCGCTGGTGGGGGCACTCTTCCTCGTCGCGGGTGCGGTGCTGGGCATGGGGGCCGGGCGGGCCCTGCCGTCCGTGCTCACCCCGCCCGCGCTGGCCATGGGCGCCTTCGTGTTCACGGCCCTCATGCACATGTCGTTGGGCCGGACGGAGACGACCACGGCGGCGGGGGTTCCGGGCACGGAGCCGAACCGGGTCTCGCTGCTGTCACCGGCGGTGGAGGAGGTGCGTGATGTGCTCGTCACGCTCTCCGCCTCCGTGCACGTCGGGCAGACGATCTGGCTGCTCGGCCTGGCCGCGACCGGCTTCGCGCTGCTGGTCGCCGCGACCCCGCGCGCCCGGCTGATCGCCCTGACGCCCGTCCTGGCGGGCGCGGTACTCGCCCTGCTCGTCCTCCCCTCCGACCCGCGACGGATGTACGTCGTCGACGAGGCCGCCGCGGAGCTGGTGTGCGACGGCCCGGTGTGCGTGACCAAGACGCACCGGACACGACTCGCCGACCTCGCGGGTCCCGGTAAGGAGGCGCTGCGTCTGCTGCACCGCGCCCTGGGCGACCGGGCGCCGGTCTCGGTCCGGGAGAACACCGCCGTACTGCCGGACGGCGCCATGCCGCAGTGGTCCGGCGAGACCGTGCTCTTCGACTTCGACGACGGCGTCATCGCCGCCGCGCAGGGCGAGGAGCTGACCCGGGCCCTGATCGCCGAAGCCATGGTGCCGGGGTGCACCCCCGTCGGCTGGAGCAGCTGGGGGAACGAGGATTACGCGCAGGCCGTCGCGGTGGGCTGGGTCCTCGGGGACCTCAGGCCGCTTCCCGGCACAGAGCCGGCAAGTCTGCGCAGCGAGGTCGAGGCCGAGACCCGCCCGGTGTGGAAGGAACTCAAGGCGCTGCCGCGGGCCGAGCAGCTCTCGCGGATCAACGCGATGCGCGCCGCCGCGCTCTCCTGCGAGGGCGACGCCTTCGACGCCCTGTCCGGCGGTGCGTCCCGGTGAGATGGCTGACTCTGTACGCGCGCTCACGGCAGGTGCCCGCGTCGCTCGCCGCGGTGGTGATCAGCGCGGTGGCGGCGTGGGCACTCGCCCGGGACGGGAGCGGGGCGCCCGGAGATCCGCGGCTGCCCGTGCTCGTCCTCGCCGCGGGGGCTATGGCGGCGTCGATCGGGCTCGGCGGACAGGACCTCGCGCTGGACCGGACGGCCGCGATCCGCTGGGTGCCCCGCAGAGCGGCGCACGTGCTGCTCGCCGGCGCGGTCGTCGGCACGGTGCTGCTGGCCGTGCAGACCATGGGCGAGGACATGGCCACCACCGCGTTCGTCGTCCGGGACGGCGCGGGCCTGATGGGACTGGTCGCCCTGGGCGCGGCGCTCTCGGGCGGCCCGTACGCGTGGACGCTGCCGTTCGCCTGGCTCTCGTTCTCGTTCTTCGCCCCGCCCCCGACGAGTGTGCCGATGCAGGTGGCGACCTGGATGCTGCTGCCACCCGGCGCGGCAGCGGGCACCTGGACGGCCCTGGTCCTCACGGTCACCGGCACCGCGGCCTACGCCGTCGCGGGACCGAGACGGTAACCGGACCGGGCCACGGCCGTGATCCTGCGCGGCCCCGCCCTCGTGAGCGCCGCGGCCCCGCCACGGCGCCCACGGGGCGGGGGCACGTCGCGGCAGGTCACCAGCCGGTGAGCGTTGGACAGGCTCAGCCCTACCTCTGCAAGCCGCGGAGCCCATGGCAGCGCGGCACCGACGAGAACACCACCGGCTGCTGCGGCAGTACCTCGCCAAGGGCGCGGCCCTCCGCACGTTCGGCCAAACCGACCTGGACTCCCTCGCCCATGAGCTCAACCATCGTCCGCGAAAGACCCATGGCTGGCGCACTCCGGCAGAGGTCTACGCTGATCTCCTGAACAGCAGTGACGCGCCGACCACTTGAGCTCGCCATCGTTCGACGACGGCTAGGGGCGGATCCGTCCACAGGAGCGGGGAGCAGCATGGCCGATCCGGCCTACAAGCGGGTGTCGACCGACCAGCAGTCGACCAACCGTCAGAACCTCGTTCTTGCCGAGGCCGGCACCTCCAGCCGCCTCCACCCGCTCCAGCGCCCGAAGTCCGGCGAGCTGCTCACGTACGCGCGGCCGGGCGACACCGTGCACGTCTCCGAGATGTTCCGCCTTGTGCGAGGCACGCAGCACATTCCCGACGTGCTGGACGTCCCGCACCAGGGCCGCCTCGCCCTGCGCATCCACGACGGCGCGTCCTCCGCAATGGACCTCACCGCACGCCACCCGCGCACCGGAGAGCTGCTGTCCACCGTGAAGTTCATGGTGCAGACCCACGCGGCCACCGGAGAACTCCATCGGGACCTCCAGCGGGAATGACCTAGGGCACCGGATCTGATCACCGAGTTGAGGCCGACTCGCTACCGGTGTCCCGCCGACGACACGGTGCGGGCTCGGTATGCGGACGCCGTCCGTGACCCGGATCTGCAGCAGATCACTGCCGAGCCGAGCCGAGTCGGGGCCTGAACGACCAGGCGCACTCCCTGTGCCATCCGATGCACGGTGAGGGCACGGCTCGGTTCATGGCTGCCCGTGCCTCCGGGTGAGTGTCCTGACCCTCCTCTTCGAGCCCGCCGTCCAGTAGTACCACCCATGCCGGAAGGGAGAATTTCGATGCGGTTCCTGGTCCCGGACGATCCGGTGTTCCTCGGTATGTTCATCGGGATCGAACAGCCTTTGCTGTACAACTTGTATTACTTCTACCGGAACGATCTGAGTGAGGGACAGGACCTGTTGATCCGCACCGCGTATGACAAGTGGGGCGAAATTCAGCAGTGTTTTCCGTCTCAGCTCCAGTGGCAGGCCTTGGTCCCGGCGGCCCGAGGGCAGGGGGGCCAAAAAGGCTATGCCCTGCACGACTCGCGGGGCCGGCGGCTGACGTGCCTGTACTCCGTGGACATTCCGGCGGAGCATCTGCACACCCTGCGGGCCTGCCACACCATGCTCGCTCGAGCGGAGCAGGAAACCGGCCAGCTCACCGAGGCGCTCGACGAGCTGGCGGAGGAGACGAACATACGGTGTCTCGTCGACAACTTCGGACGCGTACTGGATGTGATGGAGTTCAAGGCGCCGCCCGGCCTGCTCAAGGCCATGGGGCACGGAGTGCAGACCGGGCAGGCGCCTGCCATCACGCTGGATGCGGCGCAGGAAACCGAGTATCAGGACTTCTGCGGACGCGTCGTGTACGCCTTGAGCTCCGGTGACAGGTTCACCTACACATCCCACCACGCGCTGTACTTCTGAACCCGGTGCCCGAAGGGCCCGCCCACGCGTTGTCCCGGGACGCGCCGAGGTGTGAGGCAAGTGCCGCCCTCCGTACGTGCCTCACGAATATCCGAGAGATCGTCAGGCACGTACGGCAACCGCCCTCACGGGCGTTGTCGACGGCGAGGGACCTTGCTTCAACCAGCCGCAACGAGGTCCGTCGGGTACGCAGAAGTCATGGCAGGGCCGACGCGAGGCTGCTTGAACCGTCCGGGTGCAGTATGGGGTGGCGGTCCAGAAGCTCATGAGGCACGGAGAACGCCTCGACCATCTCCAGCGCATGAGGGGCGAGGTCCGTAATGACACTCTCGATGACGTCCGGCAGTTCCAGGACCTGATCCGCAGTGAGACGCCCTTGCGCCAGCAGGTCGCCGCTGTGGGCAGCCACTTCCCGAAGGGCGAAGAGGCCGTGCAGGTCCACGAGCAGCGACCGGGCATGCGCTGATGCGGCTTGGGCGGACGCGCTCAGCAGAGCCTCGGCGGCCAGGCGATGGGCATGCGCGTCGACGAGCTTCAGGGCCGAGGTGACCGTTGCGTTCCATCGCTCCAGGGGTGAGCGAGCCCCCTTGGTCCGCAGCCGCGTACGCGCCCGCTCGTGCCATATTCGCTCTACGTCCGCCAGGAGGTCCTGCAAGTGCTGCGGATCGCGCAGCGAGCGCTCTTCGGGCAGTGTCTCATTGCCCGGTTTCGGGGTGAGGCCCCCCAGAAGCATCTCCCCTGCCGCCTTGGTCCAGATGACGAGATTGTCCCCCTCGGCGGTGATCGTTCCCTCGTTGGCGGCCAGCTGGAACGTTATGCCGTTGGCCAGAGCGAGCCCTTGCGCACCACACCTCTCGCGGCACTCCGTCATGACGGTCCGGGCCCGCCAGGTGATCCACCCCTTGGCGACGGCTATCAGCCGTTCGCAGTCCTCACGGTCAGCCTCCGTGGACCGGCTCCACTGTTGGACGACGGACCGGTGCAGCAACGTGGCTGCGTAAGTCGAGGCAAGGGCGTCCAGGAGCGGTGTGTGGTGGCTCCGATGCGACATCAAGGGCACCCGCTGCCCCTTGGTCATTCCTGCTGTCTGCCGGTTGTAGGCGTGCCGCACGGCGATGCCCAAGGCGTGCCGTGTCACTCCCAGGCTGTAGGCGCTCATGCAGAGTTTGCCCATGGTCACGCGCCCGATGGAATGGAGGAACCGTTTGCGACTGTTGCCCAGGGAGCTGACGAACCGGCCGTCCGGACGGAGTCGTCCATGCTCCCCCTGCAGCATGGCGGTGAACGGCAGGGGGACGCTGTGGAACGCCGTGGTGCAGTGATCCACGGGAGCGCTTCCGGTCTGGGGCAGGTCCCAGACCTCAACACCCGGCAGGTGCTGCCCGCTCTTGTCGCTGAGAGGGGTCAGGAACAGGAACACGCCCCTGTCCTCCCCGTCAACGATCAGCCGGGCCGCGACGAGTGCGTCCTTCGCACCCCCCACAGAGCTTGTGTTGGGCATGAACTTTCGGGCGCCGTCGGACGGAGTGTCGAGCACGAAGCCGCCTGACGCTCGATCGAACGTGGCGGTGGTTTCCAGCTGTGCGGCGTCATTGCCGTGCGCCTGCTCGGTGCACAGGAAGGTCCCCAGACGCTCCATCCGGAGGTAGGGCGTCAGGTCCCGGTGCTCGTGGTCGTGATCCAGGAGGCTGCCGAGGAACAGATTGAAGTGGATGCTCGCGATCGTTGCCATGCCGGCATCGGCGGCCCCTGCCCATTCGTGCAACGCGGTCAGGGAAGCGGCGTCGGCAACCAGAGCCCGAGCATCGGAAACAGTCTCATTGACCAAGTGGAGTCGCTGGTAGGACAGTTCGGTGCGCTCTCGATGCGTCAACCCTTCTTGGAAGGCGAAGGGAGCAGAGCTGAACAGCTCGCGCCATGGCCCATGGAGCTGCTCAGCCTGCGTGCCGAAGAGGACGGTCTGGAGCGCGGACAAACGGCTGTACTCACTGGAGAGTTGAGAGTCGATCACTCAAAGAACGTAACTCAAGCGAACGGACGCCACAGCATGATGATCAACACGATTGAGGCAGCCCGAACGGCGGTAGTCGCTCATTGAACATGCCTGATGGGGCGAACCCACCCGCCTGCCAGCGCAGTGACCCGATCAATCAAAGCGGCACGCCCCGACCGTCGGCGCGGCCATGGCCTCCCGCATCCCCTACCCGGTGACGTCACATTTGCACTCGTTGCAGATGGTTACACTGATCTGGCCCTCTTGTCCGCGCACGCACCACGCCATACACGGGTGCGAGACTGGTGAGCTCGCATGTCGAGGTGTCGCGTATTCGACAGGCGGCGCGCTGCTTTCACCACGGTGAGTGTCGAGCGGCCGGACCGCATGGTGAGGGGCAGTGCGGGCCGCCGGTGGGTGGGATTAGGGTTACCTGCTCATGGACACGGGCGCAGGAAGCGAAATGATCGCCGTCCCGCCGGGGCAGGTGACGCTGTCGGACCGGCGGACAGAACGCAGTTGGTCGGTCGAGCTCGCGCCTTACCAATTGGCGGCGTTCCAGGTGACTCAGTCGCTGTACGCACAGATCACCGGGAAGCGGCCGGGAACCTCTCAGGGGGACCGGTTACCCGTGGAGGGTGTCTCCTGGTGGGAAGCGGTCCGGTTCTGCAACGCCCTGTCACAGCGTGACGGGTTCACACTCGCCTACCGCTTCCCCGCCGAGGGTGAAGACATCGAGTGGGATCCGTCCGCCGATGGGTACCGGCTGCCGACCGAGGCCGAGTGGGAGCACGCCTGCCGTGCCGGGACGACCGGACCGCGTTACGGGCCACTCGACGAGGCCGCCTGGTATCGAGGCAACTCGCAGGAACGAGTGCATGACGTGGGCGGCAAGCGGCCGAACCCGTGGAGCCTGTACGACATGCTCGGCAACGTCTGGGAGTGGTGCTGGGACGTCTACGACGCCGAGGTCTACGGCACCTATCGGGTACTGCGCGGCGGTGGCTGGTTCGACGAGCACTGGAGCTGCCGGGCCTCCGTGCGCCGCCGCAGTCACCCGACCTTCCGAGTCGACGACGTGGGCTTTCGCATCGCACGGTCCGTCAGGGGCTGATCCTCACCGAGCGTGATCCCCAGGAGCGTATCCGCTCCAGGTTCCGCCGGCCTCGGTGACCAGNNCCTGGTCACCGAGGCCGGCGGTGCGGACAGGCACTTACGCGGGCAGCGCCCGGAGACACCGGACCAGTGATCGCTTGCGGGGGTAAACCCCACCGCGCACACTCGCCTCAGCTGCACCACCGACACGCGTGCCAGCCGGATTCTGCGATCAACCGATTCACCGAATGATGGATATCGCAGTCTCCACAGCACCCGTAGTCCAAAGGATCAGTCATGTCCCGCACCACGCCCGACCGCCGGTCCGCACACCGGGCCCTATCGGCCCTCGCCCTGCTGGCCTTGACTGCCGGCGCCGTCACGGCCTGCAGCGACCACGACTCCGCTTCCGAGCACCCGCCCTCGCCGTCCGCCACCTCGTCCGCCTCGCCGGGGAGCAGCCAGGCGGGCGAAGCGAAGCTGCACATGATCGACCATGGCGGTCACCGTCTGGCCTTCCACGTCACGCAGGGCCACGGCTCCACCATCGTCCTGGACTCGGGCGGCGGCGAGGACTCCTCTTACTGGGAGGACCTCGTCCCCAAGCTTCACGCGGCCACCGGCGCCACCGTCATCACCTACGACCGGGCCGGACTCGGCAAGAGCGACGTGGTGCCCGGTCCGTGGAAGGTCGAGAGCGCCGTCAGTGACCTCGAGTCGGGGCTCCAGCAGCTGGGCGTCACCGAGAACGTGACCCTGGTGGCCCACTCCCAGGCCGGCCAGATCGCGACCTGCTTCGCCAAGGACAACCCGAAGATGCTCTCCGGTGCGGTCCTCGTCGACGCCAACCTGCCCCCGCTCTTCACGGACGAGGGGATCGCCCGCCTCGTAGCCATCAGCCGGCCCCAGGTCGACGCGGCGAAGAAGGACCCGGACAAGCCGCAGAACCGTCAGCTCATCTCCACCGCGGAGAGCTTCGTCTCGACGAACAAGGCCTACCACAAGGTCACGTGGCCGGACGCGGTACCGGCAACGGTCATCGTCTCGGAGAAGACCCCGTTCGACGGATCCCCCGAGGACGCCCAGCGCTGGCGGGACGCCGCCGCCTCGTTCGTCCGGGACGGGCCCCACCGAACGCTCGTCACCGCCGAGGGCAGCTCCCACGACGTCCCGAAGGACCGCCCCGGCCTCGTGCTCAAGGAGATCGAAAGCATGGTCGCCACACAGCACTGACCCCACCCCTCGAACGAACGCCCTCTGCGGCTACCGGGAGCACAGTGGCGCGCACTGCTCTCAACCGAGCAGAGCACGCGATCTTGGAAAAGATTGGATCAGCTTGGAACTCAATGGCCGAGACGGTACGCCACGACCACCTGGACGACCGCCCCTTCGTGCTGGTGCCGCTGCGGCTCGCCGGGAAGGCCTGCGCACCGCCGGCTGCCCTCGCGGGCACCGATCCGGCCCATCCGGTGTTGTTGACGGTACGTCAGCCCAGCGACCGTGCTGAGCAATTCCGTTTGTCGAGCGTCTCGCCACACTGCTGCTGCCGTACCTGGAGCAGTGTCGTGCGACGGAGACGGAGATGTACACCGTGGGCCGCGGCGCGGACAAGGAGGAGCGTCAGCGCCCTCTGCGCGCGCCGCAACTCCTCGTGCCCAACGGCGACGGCATCGCGTGCATCCGGCTGCTCGGCCGGCTCACCCGGCTCCGTGCCCTCGAGGGCCCGTACGCCGTGGACCCGTCCGTGCCACTGCTCGGCAAGTGGCTGACCTGGTTCGCCGACCCGGCGGGCGAGCCGCGCGACGAGCAGCTTCTCGACCTCTTCCGGCAGCTCCTTTTCGGTCGCGCCGGTGGCGAGGGCGTCCTCTTCCAGGGCTTAGAACCAGGCGTCCACGACCGGCCGCAGTGCGCTGGGCGGGAAGCTGGACGTGGTGAGCCGCTCGGTCAGCCGCCGGTAGACGGTCTCCAGCTTGTGCAGCGGGGTCTCGTTCTCCGAGATCTGGATCTCGGCCACGGCGAAGTTGCGGCGCTTGGTCCGCTCCTCCAGCCAGCGGGTGAAGAAGGTCTTGCCGGACCCGTACTCGCCGCGCACGGCCTTGAACACGGACCCGCCGGAGGCGACGGCGTCCAGTTCCGCGTCGAGGGCCGCCACGAACCGGTCGAGTCCGGTGGCGAGCAGGTCGAGTCCGCTCTCGGGTACGGCGCCGCGGCGCAGCGCGTCGAGGACGGGACGGCGGCGGGCTGCGCTCACCTGGGCGGGCCGCTTGGATCCGGTGGTGCTCACGGGAGCATTTTCCCCTCCCGTGGAGTACGGCAGTACGGGGCCGGGAGTTGTTCCGCGGTCAGCCGGAGTTGTAGCCCCACCGTGCGTTGCCGTCCTTGCCCATGAAGCACTTCGCGGGCCGCCCGTCGGTGGTCGTCGTGACGGCACCGACGGGAGAACAGTACTGACCGAACTGGACGCCGGGCCGGCTCCCGGTGCCGCCGGTACTACCGCCCGAGTTACCGGAGGAACCACCGCTGGTGGAACCCCCGCCGGCGGAACTGCCGCCGGACGAGCCGCCGCTGTTGCTGCCGCCTGTGGTACCCCCTCCGGACGAGCCGCCATTGTCGCTGCTGCCTGTGGAACCGCCGCCCGAGCTGGTGCCGTACGAGGGCTGGGGTCGCGGCTTCGGCTCGGGCTTCGGCTCGGGCTTCGGCTTCGGCTTGGGTTTGGTGCAGGGGTCGCTGGGGCCGATCAGCCACAGGTCGATCTGCGTCCCGGTCGAGACCTCGGTGTCGGGTTCCGGCTGCTGCCGGCACACCTGCCAGTCGGCCAGGTCCTGCAGCCCGTCGTACAGACGCTTGCCGGTGTGGGCATGGAAGTAGATCACGTGCTCGAGGCCGAGGTCGCCGAGAACGCGGGAAGCATCGTCGGCCTGCTCGCCGACGAGGTCCGGCATGACGATCCGGCGGGGGCCGTGCAGCCGGGTCGGGCACTCCTCCTGCTTCGGAACCGCGTACAGGGTCAGCGTCCCGGCTGAGGGACGGACCGTCTCCTCATGGGACGGGCTCTGGAAGCAGACCTGCCAGCCGCTCGCAGTGGTCTTCACAGGCCGTTGGTCAGAGGAGGCGTCGGCTGCCGACACCGTCTGCCACGGATGCCGGCCGGCCGACACAGCCGCTATGGCGAGAGGGGTCCCCTTGAAGTCGGGAACGGCCAGAGCGGGTTCGGACTTCTGGGCCACGACCTCCTTCTCACTGGAGCCCTGGCCCAGGACGGCGAAGAGGACTCCGAACACGGCTGCGGCCATGAAAACAGGGTGTCGGCTCATCCAGGTGGAGAGCCGTATTCCGCGGCCGGGGCGCAAGGGGGAGCCGGGGGGCAGGATTTCGCCCATGGCCATGAGGAGCTCGCCCTTCGGGTCGAGTTTCGAGCCCCACAGCTTGTACGGATGCCCGAGGACGAGGACATCGACGGAGTCGGACATGCCGTAGGTGCGGCGGAGGATCCGCAGGGGCGCGGGGACGCGGATCGCTATGGGCTTCAGGAGGTTCCGCAGAAGGATGAGGCCGTCCCTCGCGAGCACGACACAGCCCCAGCCGTTGTGGTAGATGGCCAGGGCGTCTTCCTGGGGTCCCAGTTCTCCCAGCAGCACCTTCGCCTGTTCGTCGGACAGGGAGATGCTCTCACCCGCGGCGGCTCTGGCGGTGCGCCGGTCCATGGCCAGCAGATCGGACAACGGTTCTCCAGCCCTTTCGACGAGTTCTTCGGACGTGTCGAGCTGCGAGCCTCGGAGGCCGGTACGCCGCCCCTTCACAGAGACACGTCCCGCGCCGCCGGACGCCGTGCAGGAGGCACTGCGCGACAGTTACCGACATATGGAGATGTTAACGGCTGCCGATCCGGGCCCGGACACCAACAGGAGTCGTCGAAGGCACTCGTGGCCTGCACCGATTCCCCGGAGTCATCCTGCTCGTCGCCGGCACGCGGCTTCGGCCCGTACCGCCGGACGGATGCCCCGGCGCCCGCGTCGGCAAGGCGTCCGCCCGGCGGCGACTATCGCAGGTCGAACTGGTCGCGCAGCAGGGCTGTGTGGAGCCGTGGCGTGCGGCAGTCCGGGAGGGTTTCCAGGACCTGGACTCCGTCGTAGTTGAGGAGCTGTCGCAGGACCGCCGCGAAACCGTCGCCCCGCGTGGGCGGCAGCCCTACGCGCTGGGCGAGGGCGGTGACCGGGAGGGTGCCCGCGTCGACGAGTGTCGCGAGCGCCTTCCGGATCTGTTCCTGTGGCGGCTTGCGGGCCAGGAGCCCGAGCTGGGCCTGGTAGGCCTCCGAGGCGAGGAGCCCGTTGACGAGGGTCTCGTCCGGGGAAACCAGGGTCGGGGTGACGAGTGTGTCGTCGCCGCCCGCCGTGACGGTCACGTCGAAGAGTGCCTCGTGCGCCTTCGCGAGTTCGGCCTGTTCCTTCTTCGGTTTGACCGGCGCTCTCTTCGCCGGGACGGCGGCCGGAGACGCCGGACGGGGTGTGACGGGATCGCCGGTCCGCGCCCCGGAGGACCCCACTGCGGACGCTGGTCGCCCAGTTCCCGCCACCCCTTGGGCGGTTCCGCGCCGAACGGGAGGAACGCCAGCACCGGAATGGTGAACTCGGCGAGTGAGGCGCCGCCGTGGTAGCCGGCCTTGAGGGAGGTATGGCGGGAGTCGGCGTCCCACAGGGCGACGATGGTTGCGCCAGGCTCGGGCCAGACGACCCGGGAGCCGGACAGCATGATCTCCGGCAGGGGCGGGATCTCGTTCTCACAGAGGGCCCGCACGTACCCCTCCGACTGCAACAGTCCTGGAACCAGTCGGCATTCATACGTACAGAGACTCACCGCCGTACGCTCCAGCCTCGCCCACTGCCGGAGCCAAGCCGCCAGCCCCGCCTCCCCTCGCGTCAGGAACCGCGCCGAGTTCCGCAGCGCCCCCGTGTTGCCCAGCGCCTCCTCCGCGCGCTCCACGAACGACGGGTCCGGCATCCGCCGCCCCAACTCACCGACTCCGCCGTGTGCTTGGAGAACCGGACGATCTCCCCGAACTGCACCCGACTCAGCCCCGCATGCTCGCGCAGCGCCTGGACGACCGCCCCGAACGTCCGCAGACTGTCCGACGGGTCCGGTTCCCGCTCACACTCCCCGCCCGGTACCGCCGGTCCGGCGTGATCGGTCGTCATGAGGCCACCTCCAGATGCGTGCACACGCGCCAACTCCCCGCGATCAAGGGCATCCGGAGTGACCGGGCGGAACTCGCCAACAACTCGGTACTGCACGGCCGCGTCCAGGGACGGGACTTCCGTCTCGGCCTCACCCACGACCCGGACGCCGGTGTTCTCCGCATCGCGGTCACGGATGCGGGTGGGGAACGACTGCCCACCCCCGTGACGGACTTCGTCGCGCCCCTGCACAGCGAGTCGGGCCGCGGCCTGCTCATCGTCACCGCTCTCGCCGACCGGAAGCAGAAGCAACTGGACGACGCACGCGCCGTCGTCACCGGTGCCCGCACCCGGCTGGAGTCGATCACGTCGACCCTCGCCGCTGCCGAGCGTGCCCGGTGTTCAATCCGCTGGTCGACGCACCGGTGATCCTCATCGACACGTCGAAGCAGCGGATCGTCGGGCCTGACCACCTCACCGACACGGTGCACGAGGCGGCCGTCCACGAACTCGTCCGCGGCCTCCAGTACGAGGGTGTCCTGCCCGGCCGCAAGGCGGGGGACGTACCCGCCGGCGAGCAGGCCACGGACCGGCTGGCGGTGATCGCCCCGTACCGCGCGCAGGTGCAAGCCCTCAAGAGCAGTCTGGCGTACCGCTTCGGGAAGTCGTACGAGGGGCTCGTGGACACCGTCCGCCGGCTCCAGGGGAGCCAACGACCGATCGTCATCCTCGACACGACGGCCGGCTCGGGCAGGTCACCGGGGTACTTCTTCAACGGCAGCGGCCTGTCCGAAGCCCTGCGGCCACCAGCCCGCGCACTCGTCGCGCAGTTCCCGGTCGCTGAGCCTGGCCTCCAGGCCGTTGTCGCGGGCGTGGCGGCGCCGGTGGTGGCCCTTCCGCGTATGGGCGCCGAAGGACCGCCATGCTGCCGGCGGGCTCGGACCTCCGTGCCGGCCCCGGGACCGGCCTCCACTGCGACGTCTTCCGCCACCACGACCCGGAAACCGGACACCGCATGGCTCCCGGCCCACTGGGCATCCGGTCGAAATACCAAGTGGTCCGGGGCCTGGGGGACATAGGAGAGGAGCGGGGTCGGGAACAGGTGGAGGATGCTCCCGCGGACCTCAGTAGAGGTAGGCGAACGATTTCACCTGGGACGCGGTGAGGGCTCCGCTGAAGACGCGGACGGTGTCCGCCCCGCCGTGGAAGTACTCGCCCCAGCCGCCGTCGGCGGTGTGGCCGCGGCCGATCTGAAGCGGGCCGGGGGCGCTCCAGGAGGCGTTGAACTCCGTGGTGGCCACAACCTCGCCCCTGACGTACAAGGTGATGTGGCCCTCGGAGTCGTCGTACACGACGACCACTTCGTCGGTGTGGGACGTGGGAGCGCCGGGCCCGGCGACAACGGTCTCCGCGGCGCCCGGCTCGCTGCCTCGGGTGACGACCAGCTGCCACTCGGACGCGGCCGGGTCGTAGCGGACCTTGAAGGCGTCGCTGTCGGCGTCGCCCTGGGACAGGAGGGTCATCGGCCGGTCGGGGGTGGTGTCGGCGAAACGGACCCGCAGGCCGACGCTGAAGCTGTCGGCGGTGTCGACGACGGGGTCACCTGCGGCGGCGTAGTCGTCCGTGCCGTCCAGGGCCAGGTGGTCGTTGCCGTCGAGGGCGTCCGCCGGGAACTCGACGCACTCGGGGTCTTCGAAGCAGGCGTCGTAGTCGGGGGTGTAGAAGCCGGCGCCGCCGTGCAGGGTGAGCGGCTTGTCGCCGTCCCGGTCGGGGATCACACCGTCATCGGTGCGCTCGATGTCCCAGGCGGCGACCAGTTCGGCGGGGCGGGAACCCAGCCTCTCGATCTCCTTGCGGGGCACGACCCGGTCCCAGACCCGGACGTCGCCGATCTCGCCCTGCCAGCGCGCACCGGCGTCGCCGCGGGCGCGGCCGATCTGGAAGGCGCCGGGGGCGGCCACCGGGGCGACGCCGGTCTCGGAGGCGACCTCCTTGCCGTTGACGTAGAGGCGCAGGGTGTCGTCCTCGGTGTCGTACAGGCCGGTCAGGTGGGCCCAGCCGCCGGCGGAGGCGCTGCCGCCGGTGAGGGTGGTGGCGCCGTAGCGGAAGGCCCAGGTGGCCGGGGAGTCCGCGGTCGGGCGCAGGCCGAGGGTGAAGGCTGAAGTGCCGTCGGCGGCATCCTGGCTGGCCACCGTCATCGGGGAGTCGGTGGCGGCGGGGCGGACCCAGGCGGAGAGGGCGAAGGTCCTGGCGGTGTCCGTCGCGGGGGCGTCCGGGGTGAGGTAGCTGTTGCCCCGGCCGTCGAGGGTGACGGTGGAGGTGAGGTCGGTGCGGGAGGGTGCGGGGGCGCCGAAGACGACGCCGTCCTCGGCGCGGGCCACGGGGCCGGCCTCGGCGGCGGCGTCGTCGGCTCCGGCCGGATCGGCGAGCGTCCAGTGGGCGACGGGGGCGCGGCCGGCGGCGACGCGCATGTCGTGGGTCGTCTGGGAGCTGGACCGCCCGGCCCGGTCGACGGCGCGGACCTGCAGGTAGTAGGGCCCGCTGTCCTCCGGCATCCACCGGACGGTGACCGGTCCGCCCGGTTCCTCGGGCCGGACCCGCTTGGGGGCGGAGCCGAGGACGGAGTAGACGTACTCGACGACGTCCTCGGACGGGGAGTCGAACGTGAAGCTGCCGTAGACGCCGACGCCGTCGTGCCAGCCGTTGTCGTCGTCCGGGTACTGCTCCGAGACGATCGTCGCCGGCTCGGGGTTGACCGTGTCGATGACGAACCGGCAGGTGATGCCGGGGGCCTCGTCGCTCCAGGCGGAGGTCGCGCCCTCGCGGTCGACGGCCCGGACGTGCCAGGAGACGACGGTGTCGGCCGGCAGGTCGGAGGGGGTCCGCCACAACTGGGTGATCGGAGAGTGCACGATGCCGGAGGTGTGGCTGCGGCGCTGCTGCACTCCGTCGGCGTCGGTCCACCAGACCTCGAACTCGGCCCCGGCCCCGTTGGTCTCCCACTCCTGGTTGTCCTCCGTCGGGTCCTCGACGACGGCCCGGAGTTCGGGCGCGTCGGGGACGTGGACGGGTTCGGCGGAGCAGGCTTTGCTCCAGTTGGCGGTGAGGGTGTCGATGCTCGGCTGAAGCGGCGGAAGGTTCTCCCCGGCCGCCGTGGCGATGCCCGGGGTGGCGGCGAGCAGCACGGCTGCCAGTCCCGTGGCCGCGGCGGCGGTTCTGGCGCGCCGGCCGGAATGCGTGTTCATGCGGTGGGGTCCCCCTGTTTCGGTTGTCCGGTCTCGCGCGGGGGCGGTTCGCCGCCCTTCGACTCGTGCAGGGGCCACGCGGAAACCAACAGCTGTCATGCTCACCATCAGTCGCGGGCTGCACGACTATAGAGCGCTCTCCGAACGCGTTCAAAACGATTTCCGGGCCGGCGCGCACAGCCCGTCACCGCAACCCGCTGCGCGCGGCGGGGCATGCACGCGGAGCGCCGCCACTCGCTGTGCGCGATCTGGATCAGGTTGCCGCAGCCGTCGTCCAGGACCGCGGTGGCAACCGGGCCCGTTTCCAGCGGCTCCTCGGTGAAGTGCGCCCCGAGCCTGCGCAGCCGGCCGAACTCCGCGTGTACGTCGTCCGCGGCGAAGGAGGTGGCCGGGGCGCCGTCCTTGACCAGGGCCGTCTTGTACTGCTTCACCACGGGGTGACCGGAGGGCTCCAGTCGGATCAGGTCCGTTGCTTGTTCTTGACCACGATCGGATCCCTGACATTGGATGACCGTCTCAAGTCAATTGCCCCAAAGAGTCTTCGGAGAGTGGACCGCCATGCCCGAGACGTTCGTGACGCCGCTCACTCCTCTGTCGTTCCTGGAGAGATCGTCCGAGGTGTGGGCGAACAAGGTCGCGGTCCTGGATGACGACCGCAGTCTCACCTATGCAGAGCTCGGTGAGGAGGCCATGGGCGTGGCCCTCGGCCTGCGATCCCTGGGGCCGGAACCCGGTGACCGGGTCGCCTGCCTGCTCCCGAACAACTCGCCCATGCTGGTCGCCCACTTCGCGGTTCCCCTCGCGCGATGCGTGCTCGTGGCCGTGAACACCCGCCTGTCCGCGGAGGAGATCCGGTACATCCTGGAGCACTCGGGCTCCAGGATCCTCATCGCCGACCGAGGGTTCGAGGACCTCGTCCTCGGGGCCCTCGCCGGTGACACGGACGTAGAGCATGTGGTGTGGGTCGGCGACGGGAGCACACCGCAGGACCGGCGGTCGATGTCCTACGAGGACCTGCGCGCGCGAGCCGCGGGCGGTGATCCTCTGACGTGGACGGTGGAGGACGAGGACTCCGTCATCTCGATCAACTACACATCCGGCACCACCGGTCGCCCGAAGGGCGTCATGTACACGCACCGTGGGGCGTACCTCAACGCACTGGGCGAAGCACTCCACTCCGGGTTCACGAAGGACTCCGTCTACCTGTGGACCCTGCCGATGTTCCACTGCAACGGGTGGTGCACTCCCTGGGCGATCACGGCCCTCGGCGCTCGTCACGTGTGCCTGCGTGAAGTCCGGCCGGAGGTGATCTGGGACCGCATCCGAAATGCCGGGGTGACCCATCTCAACGCCGCTCCGACCGTGATCACCTCGATGCTCAACGCGACGACGGCCGGTCGCCTCGAGTCGCCGGTCCAGGTGACGACGGCCGGCGCGCCGCCGAGCCCGACCACGATCGGCCAGATGGAGGAGAAGGGCTTCGCTGTCACCCACGTCTACGGCCTGACCGAGGTCTACGGCCCCTACGCGGTCTGCGAGGAGCAGGCCGAGTGGGCGGACCTCGAGCCGTCGGAGAGGGCGCGCCTCATCGCCCGTCAGGGCGTCGGCATGATCCAGGCCGAGCGGGTCCGGGTGGTCGACTCCGAGATGAAGGACGTTCCCGCCGACGGCGTCACCATGGGAGAGATCGTCATGCGCGGGAACAACGTGATGAAGGGCTATTTCAAGGACGCGGAAGGCACGGCGAAGGCCTTCGCGGGTGGCTGGTTCCACTCCGGTGACCTCGGTGTGATGCACCCCGACGGGTACGTCGAACTGCGGGACCGCAAGAAGGACATCGTGATCTCGGGCGGGGAGAACATCTCGACGGTCGAGGTCGAGCAGGCGCTGATGAGCCATCCCGCCGTTCTCGAGGTGGCCGTGGTCGGCGTTCCCGACGAGAAGTGGGGCGAGCGCCCGAAGGCCTTCGTCATCCCCAAGGCGGGCCGGGCACCGAGTCCGGAGGAACTCATCACGCACGTGCGGAGCAAGATCGCGCACTACAAGGCACCACGAGAGGTCGTCATCGTGCCGGAGCTGCCGAAGACGTCGACCGGCAAGATCCAGAAATTCGTCCTCCGTGACGGAGAGTGGGCGGGACACGACAAGCGGATCCAGGGCTGAAACGGCCGTCGGCCCGCAGTTCGCACTGCGGGCCGGGCAACGGCGCTCCGGTCCGGGAGAGGGATCCGGGAGACGGATCGGATCCGGCGGGCTTCTTGCTGGTCGCAAGGGGAGCGAGCGTCTCACGCGAGGCTGGCGGAGACGAGAAGGGGGGAGCCACGATCCAGCTGTAGGGATTGTCGCTGCTCGCCTCTGGCCGGGAGCGGCTCCTGGTCCACCCCGAGGTCCGTCCTCCGCAGTGGCGGCCTCGCGACTCGCCTCGGTGATCGATTCCAAGAGGTCGGTGGTCGATCACCTCCTGACCTCAACCATGCTTGAGCCAGGCGCGGTCAGGGCACGCGGATCGCCGAGATGTCGAACTCGAGCTCGATCTTCTCGCTGACCATCAGGCCACCGGTCTCCAGCTTCGCGTTCCAGGTGAGGTCCCACTGGCTGCGGTTGACGACGGCTGTGCCGTCGAAGCCGATCCGCTCGACGCCGAAGGCGTCGACCACCAAGCCCGTGTAGAGGAGGTCAATGGTGATCGGATGCGTGCGGCCCTTGACGGTGAGGGCGCCCGTCATCCGGAAGCGGTCCTCACCGGCCTGCTCGATGTAGGTGCTGCGGAAGTCGATGGTCGGGTAGCGCTCGACGTCGAGGAAGTCGGCGCTGCAGAGGTGACGGTCGCGCTGCGCGACGCGGGTGTCGACGGTGGCCGCCCGAACGACCACCCCGGCTCCGGAGCGTTCTGGTCGCTCACCGTCCAGGAGAAGCCAGCCGTCGAAGTCGGTGAAGCTCCCCCGGACCCGGGTGACCATGGCGTGCCGGGCGGCGAACCCGATGGTGCTGTGCGCCTGGTCGAACAGCCATTCCCCGGAGATCGTGGCCAGGGAGGGGTCGGCCATGAACGTCCGGGCGCCTGCGCCCGTCGGTGGGGCCGGTGACGATGCCGGCTTGGCGTCGTCGGCAGAGCGTGCGTTGCGGAAGAGGGAGCGGAGGACCATCAGATCTCCCGGTGAGGGGGGCATGACTGCCGCATATACGGCTTCAGGAGACCGCTATTCAACAGGTGTAGGGCACATCAAGACGATCTTGTCCGGATTCTTTCTCAAGTTGAGATCTTCGGCGTGGGCCGGGACCGGCGGCGCGGCTGGGGGCCGCGACTTCGGCGGTCCGCTGTGAGCCGCGCCGAGGCCCCGGGCGCGGGCCCGGTGAATCCCGCGCGGGCGGACCTCCGCCCGCGTCACGGCGGCGATCTCCCCGGCGACGGCCCGGTCCGGATGGGCGTCCCGGTCGGCCCGGACCCGCGCGATCCGCACGATCCGCCGCTGAGAACGTGTGGAGAACGTTCCACCTCGTCGGCGAACAGCATGGCCGGGACATGTCGCGGAGGTTGACGCGGTCACCGTTCCGGGCACAGCTGACGGCGGCGGCGATGATCGTGGGGCACCGTGGCGTAAAGCATCCGCTCGGTGACCGTGATCCTGCCGACGTCGACGTGGGCATCGGCCGCCCCGTCGCAGAGCACCGAAAGGCACGCCGACGGGGTGCCGGGCGAGGCGCCGGAGGCTCGGGCGCCGGCTCGCCGACTCACCGCCACGCGCCCCGTCCCCTCAGACACGGCAGGACCCGGCGCCTCCCGCCGGAACGGCGCTTCAGCCGTTCCCGGCGAGGAAGGCCTCCACCTCGTCGCGACGGGCGAGCGAGGGCTGGGCGCCCGCTCGTGTGGTGCTGATCGCGGCGGCGGCGCAGGCCCAGCGGGCCGCCTGTTCGAGGGTGCGGCCCTCGGCGAGGGCGACGGCGAGCGCGCCGCAGAAGGAGTCGCCGGCGGCGGTGGTGTCCACGGGCCGGACACGGAACGCCGGGATGTGCAGGTGCGCGGTGCCTTCGAGGAGGAGTACCCCGTCGCCGCCGAGCGTGACGATCACCGCGCCGGCCCCGGTCAGCTTGCGTGCCGACGCGACGACGTCGTCGATCGTCTCCGGCACGGGCGTGCCGGTGAGGGCCGCCAGTTCCGTGCGGTTGGGGACCAGCACGTCGACGTGGGACGGAGGGACGGCGCCGGCGACGGCGGGGGCCGGGTTGTGGAGCACGATGCCCCCGGCCAGCCGCGCGGCGGCGTGGTTGGCCTCGTCCGGCACCTCCTGCTGGAGGACGGTCACGGCCGCCTTCCGCAGCAGGTCCGCCGCTGCCTCGCAGTCGGCGGCGCCCAGGCGGGCGTTGGCACCGGGGCTGACGATGATGGAGTTCTCGCCCGCCGGGTCGACGGCGATCAGGGCCCGGCCGGTCGGCACTCCGGAGGTGCGGGTGATGTGCGTGACGTCCACGCCCTCCGCCCGGACGGCGTCGAGCATCACGTCGGCCGCGTCGTCCTCGCCGACCCGGCCGACGAAGGCGACGTCTCCGCCGAGCCGGGCGGCGGCGACGGCCTGGTTGGCGCCCTTGCCACCGGGGTGCTGGGCGATGTCGCCACCGAGGACGGTCTCACCGGGGACCGGATGCCGGGGAACCGGTGTGACGAGATCCAGGTTCAGGCTTCCGACGACTGCGATCACTGTTCTACCTCTGGGGTGCGGGTACTGCGGGTGTCCTCGGCCGAGGACGCGCGGGGTGCGCTGGAGGCGCGTACGACGAGTTCGGGGGCGAGACGGACCAGCCGGCGCGGCCCGTCGTTCTGTCCGGCCAGCCGATGGCCGAGCAGGTGCACGGCTTCGGCGGCCAGTGCGCGCACGGGTTGGCGGACGGTGGTCAGGGCCGGGTCGGCGAGGTCCGCCATGGGGATGTCGTCGAAGCCGGTGACGGCGATGTCGCCCGGGACGTCCACGCCGAGTTGTCGCAGCCGTTGCAGCGCGCCGATCGCGATGAGGTCGTTGGCGCAGACGACGGCGTCCGGCCGGGACGGCAGGATCCGGTCCACCGCGGCCCGCCCCCACTCCAGCGAGAAGTCGCCGAGTTCGACCGGTCCGAAGCCGTGCAGGCCCAGGGCCTTGGTCTCGGCCTCGTATGCCGCGAGCCGCTCGACCGCCGCCGAGCCGGTTCCGGCGGCCCCCACGAAGCAGATGCGGCGGCGGCCGGTGGAGACCAGATGGTCGAGGACGAGCGCCATGCCGGTGGCGTTGTCGGTCGTGACCAGGTCGGCGATGCCGGGGCCGCAGCCGCGGTCCAGCAGCACCAGCGGCACGTGGGCCGCGGCCTTCGCCACCGCGTCCCGGCTCTGCCTCTCGTCGACGGCGATGATCAGCAGGGCGTCGACCTGCCGGTCCAGGAGGTCGGCGATCCGGGCGGCCTCGACCTCCGGGTCGTCGTCGCAGTCGGCGAGCAGCACGGCACGCCCCTCGGCGTGCAGGGCGTGCTCCACCTCCCGTACGAGGGAGGGGAAGAAGGGGTTGGTGATCTGCGGCAGGACGAGGCCGACGGTGCCGGTGGAGCGGCTGCGCAGGGCGCGGGCGACCTGGTTGGGCCGATAGCCGAGCTTCTCGGCCGCCTCCCGTACCTTGCGGGCCGTCTCGGCCCCGACCGGACGGGTTCCGGCCAGGACCCGGGACACCGTGGCGACGGAGCAGCCCGACGCGCGGGCCACCTCTCTCAAGGTGACGTCGGTCACCGTACGGCCCCCTTCGTTCGGTTCGGCTGCGCTGGGCCCGGTGGGGCCCCACCGGGCCGGAAACAGCCTCCCGGAAACAATTTCGGCAAACGTTACCACCACGCAACCGCCGAGTCCCTGCCTATCCACATCGAAGTATGAGATGTCCGACATTGACAACAGTGGAGGCCTGAGTGAGATTCTCGGAGAACGTTTTCCCACTCTATGGCCAAGAGGTGGGCAGCAATGCCCACGCCTTCGGCCGGCGACGGCGATTCCGTGCGTGTCGATGCCCCGACAACGCGGCGGAGACCGCTGCCGCCTTCGGCGCCGGACACGTGAGCCGACGCACCCTCCGTAGTGGCCCGTCCGCGGCCGCCCCTGGGGAGATCCACCTCCTCACAGACCCGCTAGAGCAAAGGGGCTCTTCCGATGACCAGGAAAATCATCCTCGACTGCGACCCCGGGCACGACGACGCCATCGCAATGCTGCTGGCGCACGGCAACCCCGACATCGACCTGGTCGCCGTCACGACCGTGGTCGGCAACCAGACGCTGGAGAAGGTCACCCGCAACGCCCTGTCCGTGGCGCGCATCGCCGGGATCACCGGTGTGCCCTTCGCCGCCGGCTGCCCGCGGCCGCTGGTACGGGCCATCGAAACGGCGCCGGACATCCACGGCGAGACCGGTCTGGACGGCCCCGTGCTGCCCGAGCCGACCCTCGAGCTGGACCGCCGGCACGCCGTCGACCTCATCATCGACACGGTGATGTCGCACGAGCCCGGCGAGATCACCATCGTCCCGACGGCGGGCCTGACGAACATCGCCCTCGCCGCGCGCAAGGAGCCCCGCATCGTCGAGCGGGTCCGCGAGGTCGTCCTGATGGGCGGCGGCTACCACGAGGGCAACTGGAGCGCGGTCGCCGAGTTCAACATCATCATCGACCCCGAGGCCGCCCACATCGTCTTCAACGAGAGCTGGCCGGTCACGATGGTCGGTCTCGACCTGACGCACCAGGCCCTGGCGACGCCCGAGGTCGCCGAGAAGATCGCCGCGGTCGGCACCAAGCCCGCCAAGTTCGTCGGCGAGCTGCTGGACTTCTTCGGCGCCACCTACAAGGAGGCGCAGGGCTTCGAGCACCCGCCCGTGCACGACCCGTGCGCGGTCGCGTACGTGATCGACCCCTCCGTCATGACGGTGCGCAAGGCTCCCGTGGACGTCGAGCTCAGCGGCGGCCTGACCCTGGGCATGACCGTGACGGACTTCCGCGCCCCGGCGCCTGCCGACTGCAACACCCAGGTCGCGGTCGAGCTCGACCGCGAGCGCTTCTGGGACCTCGTGGTGGACGCCCTCGAGCGGATCGGCGACGTCGAGGCATGAGCGCACCCACCACCACGAGCCGGCCCGACGAGGCATCGGGCCGGCGCACGACCCGGGTGGGCGTGCTGATGGCCGCGCTCCTCGCCGCCTGTTTCGCCTTCCAGCTCAACGCGAGCATGCTCAGCCCCGCGCTGAAGAACATCGAGGAGAGCTTCGGCGCCAGCTCGGCCGAGATCGGCCTCACCCAGACCGCGTTCTTCACCTCGGCGGCCCTGTTCTCGCTCTTCCTGCCGAGGCTGGGCGACGTCATCGGCCGACGCAAGGTCCTGGCCGGCATGCTGGCCCTCATGGCCGTCGGCTGCGTCGTCGCCGCCCTGGCGCCGAGCGTGCCCGTGCTGTTCGTCGGCCGCATCATCCAGGGTGTGTCCGGCCCGGTCGTCCCCCTCTGCCTGATCATGCTGCGGCAGGAGGTGACCGAGCCGAAGAGGTACGGCACCCTGCTGGGAGTGATCACCGCCGTGAACGGCGGCATCGCCGGTGTCGACGCCCTCGCCGGGGGCTACCTCGCCGACAACTACGGCTTCCGCTCGGTCTTCTGGACCATGGGCGTCGTAGCGGTCCTCGCCGCCGTTCTGGTCGCCACCCTGACCCCCGAGACCAAGGCGCCCGCCGCGGACCGGATGGACTGGCCGGGTGTCGCGCTCCTCGTCGTATCCGTCGGCGCACTGCTCACCGCGCTGAACGAGGCCGGCAAGCTCGCCGACGCCAACTGGCTCCTCGTCGCCGTCCTCATCGTCGTCGGCGCGGTCGCCTTCGCCCTGTTCTGGCGGACCGAGGACCGCAGTACGCACCCGCTGGTCGCCACCCGGCACCTGAAGCAGCGCTCGACCTGGGCGACCCTGCTGACCACCCTGCTGACCATGACGGGCGTGTTCGCCGTCATGAACGGGCTGATCCCGGCACTCGCCCAGGACGGGAACGCCGGACTCGGCATGAGCGCCGAACAGTCCGCGTGGTGGACCCTCACGCCGTACGCCCTGGCGGGCCTGGCCATGGGGCCCCTCGCCGGCCGGCTCGCCGCCACACACGGGTACGGCCGCATCCTGCGGCTGGGGCTGATCGGGGCCGTGGCGGGCGTGGTCCTGATGATCCTCACGCTCGACTCCCAGTCCCGCACCATGCTGCTGCTGACCTCGATCCTGGTCGGCGTCGCCTACGCGGGCGTGGCGAACATCGTGCTCAACGGGCTCGGCATCGTCCTGTCCCCCAAGGAGAACCCGGGATTCCTGCCCGGTCTGAACGCGGGGGCGTTCAACCTCGGCGCCGGTCTCAGCTTCGCGCTGCTGTACGCGGTCAAGACGGCGGCCCTGCCCGACGACCCCACGTCGCCCGCCGACTACACCGCCGGCATGATCGCCGGAGTGGTCATCCTGGCCGCCGCCTTCGCGACGTCCTTCATGATCCCGAAGCCGGTGGAGGCCGAAGCGCGCGACGACTGAGTCAGCCCCTCCGGTACCGCCGCGACCCGGCGGCGGTCCGGTCCGGCGACCTGACGACGGCCTGCGGCACGGGCCGGGGTTTTCCCCGGATCCCGTGCCGCAGGCCGTTCGCCGTTCGTCCGCCGGCTGCTCCGGGTCCGCCCCGGGCCGCTTCCGTCCGCCCCGGCTCGCTCGCTCGGGCCCGGAAGCACCTACGGGGCCGGCCGCAATCGCCCGCGCGGAGCCGCTCTCGACCACCGTCCAGGCCCTTGACATGGGGAAAGGGGACCGGCTCCCGTGGTCCGCCCGCTCACGCTCAGGGCGCCCGGCACCCCGAGTTCGTCCCACATCTTGATACAGGCCGACTGACAAGTGAGATGTTTGGGAACCTTAAGTTGCCTGTACCGTACACACGGATTTTCCCCAGGGAAGACCCGTTGCCGGGCGGGCCGTCGGCGGCATGCCGCCGACGCCTGTTCTCCGCCCTCGTGCGAAAGACCGAGACATGCCCGCACCAGCCACCAGCCCGGCCCAGGCACCCGCCAACTCGCGGTCCCGCGTCCTCGTCGCGAGCCTCATCGGCACGACGATCGAGTTCTACGACTTCTACATCTACGCGACCGCCGCGGTCCTGGTCTTCCCCTCGCTCTTCTTCCCGAACAGCGACCCGACCACGGCGCTGCTCTCGTCGTTCGCGGTGTTCGGTGCCGCGATGGTCGCGCGCCCGATCGGCGCCGTGGTCTTCGGACACCTCGGTGACCGGCTGGGCCGCAAGGGCACGCTGGTGGCGTCGCTTCTCACCATGGGCATCGCCACCTTCCTCATCGGGGTGCTGCCCACGTACGAGCAGGCGGGCTGGATCGCCACCGCGCTGCTGGTGCTGATGCGGCTCGCCCAGGGCTTCGCGCTCGGCGGCGAATGGAGCGGCGCCGCGCTGGTCGCCACGGAGAACGCCCCGAAGAACAAGCGCGCCCTCTACGGCACGTTCCCGCAGCTGGGCGCCCCCCTCGGCTTCATCATCGGCAACGGCCTCTTCCTGATCATCGGCGCGCTCCTGCCGTCCAGCGCGGGCGCCGACCCCTCGCAGCCCTCCGAGGCCTTCCTGACCTGGGGCTGGCGCATTCCGTTCCTGTTCTCGGCCGTGATGGTCGTGATCGGCCTGTGGGTGCGGATGCGCCTGGTCGAGGCGCCGGTCTTCTCCAAGACCCGTGAGGCCGGGCTGGTGCGGAAGCTGCCGCTGGCCACCGTCTTCCGCAGCCACTGGAAGCAGCTGGTCCTCGGCACCTTCTTCATGCTGGCGACGTACGTGCTCTTCTACCTGATGACCACGTTCTCGCTCAGCTACGGCCGTACCGCCAAGGACGCCGCCGTGCCGGGCCTGGGGTACAGCTACACCACCTTCGTCCTGATGATGATCTTCGGGGTGCTGTTCTTCGCCGCGTTCACCCTGATCTCCGGCCCGCTCGCCGACAAGTACGGCCGCCGCTCCACCCTGATCTGGGTCACCGCCGCGATCCTGGTCTTCGGGCTGGTGTGGGTCCCGCTGATCGGTATGGGCACGCTCGGCGTGGTGCTGTGGCTGGTGCTCGGCTTCACGCTGATGGGCATGACCTTCGGCCCGATGGGCGCGCTCCTGCCGGAGCTCTTCCCGACGAGCGTGCGCTACACCGGCTCCGGCATCTCGTACAACGTCAGCTCGATTCTCGGCGCGGCCGTCGCCCCGTTCATAGCGGTGGCGCTGTGGGAGGCCGCCGACGGCTCACCGCGGCTGGTCGGCGTCTACCTCTCCTCGATGGCGCTGCTGACCCTGGTCTCGCTGCTCATCGGCAAGGAGACCAAGGACCTCGACCTCGACGAGGGCGAGGCCCCTGCCGGCGTCGGTCAGGAGAGCCGGGACGAGTCCGCCGCCGTGGCCTCCTGAGCCGTCCGCGTCCCACTGCGGTCCTCTTCCCCGTGTGCGGGGGAAGAGGGCCGCGGTGTCGTCTTCACGGGGACTTCGCGAACACGAAGAAAGGGCCTCAACCGTTGGGTTGAGACCCTTGCTTTCACATCGCCACAGCGAGTGTCCGAGGGGGGACTTGAACCCCCACGCCCGATAAAGGGCACTAGCACCTCAAGCTAGCGCGTCTGCCATTCCGCCACCCGGACCAGGTGTCTGCCGCCTTGTCAGGGGGTGATCCCTGCGGCGACGTGGACAACCATACCAAGGTTTCGCAGTGCCTTTCACCTGCGTTTCCGTACCCCTGGACGGAGGTCCGGACCGGGTGGCGGAACGGCTGACGGGGGTCCAACCCCCGTCACGGCATGAGCTGGTACTCCGGGAAGTTGCCCGGCAGCCGCTCTCCCGCCGGGCCCTGGGTCACGGCACGTACGAGAAGCTCGCCGCCGACGAACGCGCCGCGCCAGGACGCGCCGAACCCGCCGAACAGCTCGTCGCGGTCACCCCGGGAGCGTGGGGTGCCGTGGCCGACCTTGAAGGCGCGGATCTGCGGGGCGAGCCGGTCGTAGGTGGCCCGGTCGTCCGTGGACAGGGTGGCCACCAGCGCGCCGTTGGAGGCGTTCATGGCGGCGAGCAGTTCCGCCTCCGTGTCGACCAGGACGATCGTGTCGACCGGCCCGAACGGCTCCGCGTGGTGCAGCGGGGACGAGCGGGGCGGGGCCAGCAACGTGACGGGCTGGACGTACGCCGAGGTGTCCTGGCCGGGCAGGAAGCGGGCGTTCCCGGGCCTGCCGCGATGCAGGGGCACGGCGCCGCGTTCGACGGCCTCGGCGACCTGGTCGCGCAGCTCCTTCGCCTTGGCCGCGTTGATCACCGGGCCGAAGTCCAGGCGCGGGAAGGGGTCGTCGGGGTGCTCCACCGCGAGCGGGTGGCCGACCCTGAGCGTGCGCACCGCGGGCAGGTACGCGGCCAGGAACTCGTCGAACAGCTGCCGCTGGACGACGAAGCGCGGGTACGCCGTGCAGCGCTGCTTGCCGTAGTCGAAGAGCTTGGGTACGACCGCCGCGAACGCGTCCCAGTCCGAGTGGTTCCAGATGCCCCAGGTGTTGAGTCCCTCCTGTTCGAGGATGTGCCGCTTGCCGAGGTCGGCGACGGCCGTGGCCACGGCGGCGCCGGTGTAGCGACCGCCGACGAAGGAGACGCAGCCGATCTCGGGCGCCCGCAGCAGCGCCTCCGACAGCTCGCCCCCGCCGCCGCTGACGAGGGTCACGGGGATCCCCTCGCGGGCGGCGAGCGCCGAGGCCAGGGTCAGGCAGGCGACACCGCCGTCGGTCGGGGTCTTGGCGATGACCGCGTTGCCCGCCAGTGCCTGGACCAGCAGAGCGTGGACGAGCACGCTCATCGGGTAGTTCCAGCTCGCGATGTTGGACACCGGCCCGTCCAGCGGGGCGCGGCCGGCGACCATGGCGTCGATGCCGTCGACGTACCAGCGCACGCCGTCGATGGCCCGGTCGACGTCCGCCTGGGCGAGCCGCCAGGGTTTGCCGATCTCCCAGACGAGGAGGAGGGCGAGCAGTTCGCGGTGCTCGGTGAGGGCGTCGAGGGTGGCGCCGACGCGGGCCCGGCGTTCCGGCAGCGGGACGTGCCGCCAGGCGCGGTGCTGGTCGAGCGCGGCGTGTACGGCCTGCCGGGCGGTGCCCAGGTCCAGGCGTGGCGGGCCCGCCACGGGGCTGCCGTCGACGGGGCTGACGGCGGGCAGCGCCCGGCCGTCGGCCTGCCAGGCGGCGTTCCAGAGGTTGAGGACCCGGTCGTCCTGGAAGGCCTCGGGAGCGACGGCGAGGCAGCGCTGCCAGGCGTCGGCCCAGGAGGTGCCGGCCTTGAGGGTGAGGGTGGGTGGGGCCGTCGCAGCGGATGAGGCTGTCGGGGTGGATGCCATGATGCGGTTCGCTCCGCTCTCGGTGCACAGTCGAGAGAAGGGGGCCCTTGGGGCCGCCCCTGGCTGGGGTGGTGGCGGTCGAAGGGACGGGCCGGGGTCACCGCCCCGCTTCCAGGACCGCGAGCACGTGCCGGGCCGTCTCCGTGGGGGTGCCGCCCACCCGGACACCGACGGCTTCGAGCGCTTCCTTCTTGGCCCGCGCCGTGCCCGAGGAGCCGGAGACGATCGCGCCTGCGTGTCCCATGGTACGGCCCTCGGGTGCGGTGAAGCCCGCGATGTAGGCGACGACCGGCTTGGTGACGTGCTCGCGGATGTAGGCCGCCGCGCGTTCCTCGGCGTCGCCGCCGATCTCGCCGATGAGGACGACGAGGTCGGTGTCGGGGTCGTCCTGGAAGGCGGCGAGGCAGTCGATGTGGGTGGTGCCGACGACGGGGTCGCCGCCGATGCCGACACAGGTGGAGAAGCCGATGTCGCGCAGCTCGTACATGAGCTGGTAGGTGAGGGTGCCCGACTTGGAGACCAGTCCGACGGGGCCGGGCTTGGTGATGTCGGCCGGGATGATGCCGGCGTTGGACTGTCCGGGGGTGATCAGGCCGGGGCAGTTGGGGCCGATGACGCGGGTGCCCTTCCGCCGTGCGTAGGCGGTGAAGGCGACGGAGTCGTGGACGGGGATGCCCTCGGTGATGACGACGGCCAGGCCGATTCCGGCGTCGGCCGCTTCGACGACGGCCGACCTGGCGAAGGCCGGTGGTACGAAGACGACCGTGACGTCGGCCCCGGTCGCTTGTATGCCGTCGGCGACCGATCCGAAGACGGGGACGGCGCGGTCGTCGAAGTCGACGGTCCGGCCGGCTTTGCGCGGGTTGACTCCGCCGACGACGTCGGTGCCGGCCGCGAGCATGCGCCGGGTGTGCTTCATGCCCTCGCCGCCGGTCATGCCCTGGACGAGGACCTTGCTCTCCTTGGTGAGGTGGATCGCCATGACCGGTCTCCTCAGGCTGTGGTGGCGAGTTCGGCCGCGCGGTGCGCGGCGCCGTCCATGGTGGTGGCCTGCTCGACGAGCGGGTGCGCGTGCGCGTCGAGGACGGCGCGGCCCCGGGCCGCGTTGTTGCCGTCGAGGCGTACGACGAGCGGCTTGGTCAGCCGGACGGTGCCGAGGGCCTGGACGATGCCGTCGGCCACCGCGTCGCAGGCGGTGATGCCGCCGAAGACGTTGACGAAGACGGACTTCACGGCCGGGTCGGAGAGGATGACCGAGAGGCCGTCCGCCATGACCTGTGCCGACGCCCCGCCGCCGATGTCGAGGAAGTTGGCGGGCCTGGCCCCGCAGCCGGCGACGACGTCGAGGGTCGACATGACCAGGCCGGCGCCGTTGCCGATGATGCCGACCTCGCCGTCCAGCTTGACGTAGTTGAGGCCCTTCGCCGCCGCGGACGCCTCCAGCGGGTCCTCGTGGGCGGTGTCCTCGCTGCCCCAACGGGCCTGTCGGAAGCGGGCGTTGTCGTCGAGGGTGACCTTGCCGTCGAGGGCCATGATCCGTCCGTCGCCGGTGCGGACGAGCGGGTTGACCTCGACCAGCAGGGCGTCCTCGCGGACGAGGACCTCCCACAGGCGGACCAGGACGTCGACGGACTGCGGCGGCAGGCCGGCCGCGTCGGCGATGCGGGCCGCGGTCGCCGAGGTGACGCCCTCGGCGGGGTCGACGGGGATGCGGGCGACGGCCTCGGGGCGGGTGGCGGCGACCTCCTCGATGTCCATGCCGCCTTCCGCGGAGGCGATCGCGAGGAAGCGGCCGGCCGCGCGGTCGAGGACGTAGGAGACGTAGAACTCGTCCTGGATGTCGACGGGTTGGGCGAGCATGACCTTGCCGACGGTGTGGCCCTTGATGTCCATGCCGAGGATCTGGCGTGCCGTCAGTTCGGCGGCGGCGGGGTCGGCGGCGAGCTTCACTCCACCCGCCTTGCCGCGCCCGCCGGTCTTGACCTGCGCCTTGACGACGACACGGCCGCCGAGCCGGCGGGCGATCCCGCGGGCCTGTTTGGGCGAGTCGGTGACCTCGGCCGCCGGCACCACGATGCCGTGTTCCTCGAAGAGTTCGCGCGCCTGATGTTCGTACAGGTCCATCTCGGCTCCTGTCTGCGAAGTCGCCGGAAGGTCGCGGGGAGGGAGGGAGACGGCCCGGAGTCCGGCGGTGGAAAAGTGCCGCGCACCCCCTGGACACCTCCCATGGGATGCGGGATAACAAGCTTCATACAGTATTCGTCGACTGTATGCAATGTACTGCGAGAGCGATGCACGAGAGCGTTCGCACCCCCTATGAAGGGACAGGACTTCGCCATGCCCGACGACACACAGGACCTGATCTCCGGCGGTCATCTCGTCGCCAAGGCCCTCAAGGCCGAGGGCGTCGACCGCATCTACACGCTGTGCGGCGGCCACATCATCGACATCTACGACGGCTGCGTCGACGAGGGCATCGAGGTCGTCGACGTACGTCACGAACAGGTCGCCGCGCACGCGGCCGACGGCTACGCACGCATCACCGGCAAGCCGGGCTGCGCGGTCGTCACCGCGGGCCCGGGCACCACCGACGCCGTCACCGGGGTGGCCAACGCCTTCCGGGCCGAGTCCCCCATGCTGCTGATCGGCGGTCAGGGTGCCCTGTCCCAGCACAAGATGGGGTCCCTGCAGGACCTGCCGCACGTCGACATGATGAGCCCCATCACCAAGTTCGCGGCGACCGTGCCGCACACGGCGCGGGCCGCGGACATGGTGTCGATGGCCTACCGCGAGTGCTACCACGGCGCCCCCGGTCCCTCCTTCCTGGAGATCCCGCGCGACGTCCTGGACGCCAAGGTGCCGGCCTCCACGGCGCGCGTGCCGCAGCAGGGCGCCTACCGCGCCTCGACGCGCTCGCCCGGCGACCCGGAGGCCGTCGAGAAGCTCGCCGATCTGCTGGCGCACGCCGAGAAGCCGGCGATCCTGCTCGGCAGCCAGGTGTGGACCACCCGGGGCACCGAGGCGGCCATCGAGCTCGTCCGCACCCTCAACATCCCCGCGTACATGAACGGCGCGGGACGCGGCACCCTGCCGCCCGGCGACCCGCACCACTTCCAGCTGTCCCGCCGGTACGCCTTCACCAACGCCGACGTCATCGTGATCGTCGGCACGCCCTTCGACTTCCGCATGGGCTACGGCAAGCGGCTCTCCCCCACCGCCACGGTCGTGCAGATCGACCTCGACTACCGCACCGTCGGCAAGAACCGCGACATCGACCTCGGCATCGTCGGCGACGCGGGGCTGGTGCTGAAGTCGGTGACCGAGGCGGCGTCCGGACGCATCGACGGAGGCGCGTCCAGGCGCAAGGAGTGGCTGGACGAGCTGCGGGCCGCCGAGCAGACCGCGTTGGAGAAGCGGCTGCCGCAATTGCGGTCGGACACCTCACCCATCCACCCGTACCGGCTGGTCAGCGAGATCAACGACTTCCTCACCGAGGACTCGATCTACATCGGCGACGGCGGCGACATCGTCACCTTCTCCGGGCAGGTCGTGCAGCCCAAGTCGCCCGGCCACTGGATGGACCCGGGCCCGCTCGGCACGCTCGGCGTCGGGGTCCCCTTCGTGCTCGCGGCCAAGCAGGCGCGGCCCGACAAGGAGGTCGTCGCCCTCTTCGGCGACGGCGCCTTCTCGCTGACCGGCTGGGACTTCGAGACCCTCGTCCGCTACGACCTGCCGTTCGTCGGCATCGTCGGCAACAACTCCTCGATGAACCAGATCCGTTACGGCCAGGCCGCCAAGTACGGCAAGGAGCGCGAGCGGGTCGGCAACACCCTCGGCGACGTCCCGTACGACAAGTTCGCGCAGATGCTGGGCGGTCACGGCGAGGAGGTCCGCGACCCCGCCGACATCGGCCCCGCGCTGCGCCGGGCCCGCGAGTCGGGCAAGCCGTCCCTGATCAACGTCTGGGTCGACCCGGACGCGTACGCCCCCGGAACCATGAACCAGACGATGTACAAGTGAGGTGACCCCGGTGACCACCGAGACCGCCGTGAACGCACGCACCCCCGAAGCCCCGACCGCCAAGGCACTCGACGGCGTCCGCGTCCTGGACATGACGCATGTCCAGTCCGGACCCTCCGCGACCCAGCTGCTGGCCTGGCTCGGCGCGGACGTCGTCAAGCTGGAGGCCCCGACCGGGGACATCACGCGCAAACAGCTGCGCGACCTCCCCGACGTCGACTCCCTCTACTTCACGATGCTCAACTGCAACAAGCGGAGCATCACCCTCAACACCAAGACCGAGCGCGGCAAGGAGATCCTCACCGAGCTGATCCGGCGCTCGGACGTCATGGTCGAGAACTTCGGGCCGGGCGCCGTCGACCGGATGGGGTTCACCTGGGACCGCATCAAGGAGATCAATCCGCGGATCGTCTACGCCTCCATCAAGGGGTTCGGCGACGGTCCGTACACCGCCTTCAAGGCGTACGAGGTCGTCGCGCAGGCCATGGGCGGGTCGATGTCGACCACCGGTTTCGAGGACGGGCCGCCGCTGGCGACGGGCGCCCAGATCGGGGACTCGGGCACGGGCATCCACGTGGTGGCGGGCATCCTCGCCGCGCTGTTCCAGCGGGAGACCACCGGGCGCGGGCAGCGGGTGAACGTGGCCATGCAGCACGCGGTGCTCAACCTCTGCCGGGTGAAACTGCGCGACCAGCAGCGCCTGGCCCACGGCCCGCTCGCCGAATACCCCAACGAGGACTTCGGCGACGAGGTCCCCCGGTCCGGGAACGCGTCCGGCGGCGGACAGCCCGGCTGGGCGGTCAAGTGCGCGCCGGGCGGCCCGAACGACTACGTGTACGTGATCGTGCAGCCCGTCGGCTGGAAGCCCGTCAGTGAGCTGATCGGCCGGCCGGAGCTGGCCGAGGACCCCGACTGGGCGACGCCGCAGGCCCGGCTGCCCAAGCTCGGCAAGATGTTCCAGCTGATCGAGGAGTGGTCCTCGACGCTGCCCAAGTGGGAGGTGCTGGAGCGGCTGAACGCGCACAACATCCCGTGCGGGCCGATCCTGTCCACCAAGGAGATCATCGAGGACACCTCGCTGGCGGCGAACGGGATGGTCGTCACCGTCCCGCACCCCGAGCGCGGTGAGTTCGTCACCGTCGGCAGCCCGCTGAAGCTCTCCGACTCCCCCGTCGACGTGGTCGCCTCCCCGCTGCTCGGCGAGCACAACGAAGAGGTGTTCGTCGGCGAACTCGGCCTCGGCGACGAGGAACTGCGCCTGCTCAAGTCGAACGGGGTGATCTGACGTGATGACCGAGGACCGCACGCTCCGGGTGCGCGCGCTGCTCGACGCGGTGCGCGCCGACGGGCGCACCGCGCTCACCGCGCCCGAGGGCAAGGTGCTGGCGGACGCGTACGGGATCGCCGTACCGGGCGAGGAGCTGGCGACGGACGTCGACGAGGCCGTGGCGTACGCGGCGCGGTTCGGCGGGCCCGTCGTGATGAAGATCGTCTCACCGGACATCCTGCACAAGACCGACGCCGGCGGTGTGATCGTCGGTGTGGAGGGCGCGGCCGATGTGCGGGCGGCGTTCTGCCGGATCGTGGAGAACGCCCGCGCGTACGATCCGGCCGCCCGGATCGACGGCGTGCAGGTGCAGGAGCTGCTGCCGCAGGGGCAGGAGGTCATCGTCGGGGCGGTCACGGACCCGACGTTCGGAAAGGTGGTCGCGTTCGGGCTCGGCGGGGTGCTCGTCGAGGTGTTCAAGGACGTCACCTTCCGGCTCGCGCCGGTGGACCCCGACGAGGCGCTGTCGATGCTGGACTCGATCCGGTCGGCGGAGATCCTGCGCGGGGTACGCGGGCAGGCCGGTGTGGACCGGTGGGCGGTCGCCGAGCAGATCCGCCGGGTGTCGGAACTCGTCGCGGACTTCCCGGAGATCGCCGAGGTGGACCTCAATCCGGTGATCGCCACACCGGACGGCGCGGTCGCCGCCGACATCCGGGTGATCCTGGCGACCGAGGTGCCGAAGGAGCGCCGCCAGTACTCGCGTGAGGAGATCCTCGCCTCCATGCGGCGGCTGATGCAGCCGCGTTCGGTCGCCGTGATCGGCGCCTCCGCCGAGCCGGGCAAGATCGGCAACTCGGTGATGCGCAACCTGGTGGACGGCGGCTTCGCCGGGGAGATCCATCCGGTGAACCCCAAGTCCGATGACATCCTGGGCCGCAAGGCGTACAAGAGTGTCACGGACGTCCCCGGTGAGGTGGATGTGGCGGTCTTCGCGATTCCCGCCAGGTTCGTGGCCGCGGCGCTGGAGGAGGTGGGGCGCAAGGGGATCCCGAACGCCGTCCTCATTCCCTCCGGGTTCGCGGAGACCGGTGAGCAGGAGCTCCAGGACGAGATCGTGGCGATCGCCGAGCGGCACGGCGTCCGGCTCCTCGGACCCAACATCTACGGCTACTACTCGACGTGGCAGGACCTGTGCGCCACGTTCTGCACGCCGTACGACGTCAAGGGCGGGGTCGCGCTGACCTCGCAGTCGGGCGGCATCGGGATGGCCATCCTGGGGTTCGCGCGCACCACCCGGACGGGTGTGTCGGCGATCGTCGGGCTGGGCAACAAGTCGGACCTGGACGAGGACGACCTGCTGACCTGGTTCGGACAGGACCCGCACACCGACTGCATCGCCATGCACCTGGAGGATCTCAAGGACGGGCGGGCGTTCGTGCGGGCCGCGCGCGAGACGGTGCCGAAGAAGCCGGTCGTGGTGCTGAAGGCGGGCCGTACGGCGGCGGGCGCGAAGGCCGCGGGTTCGCACACCGGCGCGCTGGCGGGCGACGACGCCGTGTACGACGACATCCTGCGGCAGGCCGGTGTGATCCGCGCGCCGGGTCTCAGCGACATGCTCGAGTACGCGCGCGCGTTGCCGGTGCTGCCCGCCCCGAAGGGCGACAACGTCGTGATCATCACGGGGGCGGGCGGCAGCGGGGTGCTGCTGTCGGACGCGGTGACGGACAACGGGCTGTCGCTGATGGAGATCCCGCCGGATCTGGACGCGGCGTTCCGCGAGTTCATCCCGCCCTTCGGAGCGGCCGGCAACCCGGTGGACATCACCGGGGGCGAGCCGCCGTCGACGTACGAGGCGACGATCCGGCTGGGTCTTGAGGACCCGCGCATCCACGCGCTCGTCCTCGGCTACTGGCACACCATCGTCACGCCTCCCATGGTGTTCGCGGAGCTCACCGCGCGGGTGGTGGCGGAGTTCCGCGAACGGGGCGTCGAGAAGCCGGTGGTGGCGTCGCTGGCGGGCGACGTGGAGGTCGAGGAGGCGTGCCAGTACCTCTTCGAGCGGGGCGTCGTGGCGTACCCGTACACGACCGAGCGGCCGGTGGCGGTGCTCGGGGCGAAGTACCGCTGGGCGCGGGCGGCGGGTTTGTTGGGGGGCGGTTCATGAGGTGAGCGGACCGGGGGGCCGGCCGACGGTGCGCGTCGGCCGGCCCCGGGACCCGAACGCGCACGAAAGGCATTGGACAGGGGGCGCTGGCCAGAACTTTCGACGCAAGGGGTGCAACACGACATGACAACGACCGATCTGCGGACTTCGGTTCCCTACCGGGAGGTGGCCGACGCGAACGGACGCGTCTACCGCCTCGGTGAGACCGACATCGACATCATGGGCCGCAAGCGCAAGTGGATGGTCATCCTGCCGTGGATCGGCATGATGGGCATCTCCTCGGCGGAGTACGCGTTCGCTTCCGCCGAGGACACGCTGCACACGGCCCATTCGTGGAGCAGCGCGCACATCTTCTGGATGCTGGGCGTGTGGGTGTTCTTCCAGGCGGCGGTGGCCTTCCCGGCGGGCAAGCTGCGGGAGAGCGGCAGACTGCCGGCCCGCTGGGCGATGATGTGCGGCGCGGTGGGAACCCTGCTGGGCTATGTCTCGCTGGCCTTCGCGCCGCATGTGATCGTCGCGTATCTCGGCTTCGGCATGTTCAGCGGTATGGGTGCCGGCATGGTGTACGCGACCTGCGTGAACATGGTCGCCAAGTGGTATCCGGAGCGCAAGGGCGGCAAGACCGGCTTCGTGAACGGCGGTTTCGCCTACGGTTCGGTGCCGTTCGTCTTCATCTTCACCGGCTACATGGACCTCACCAACTTCCGCTGGGTGCTGGTCGCGGTGGGTGTGTTCCTGGCCGGTGTGGTGGCGGGAGCCGGCTACTTCTTCAAGGACCCGCCGAAGAACTGGTGGCCGGCCGACATCGACCCGCTGAAGAAGCCGACCGACGCGCGCACCCGGCGCGCGATGGAGAAGAACCCGCCGGCCGTGCACCAGTACACCCCCATGGAGGCGTGGCGGACCGGCCGGGTGGCCCTGATGTGGTTCTGCCTCCTGTGCACGTCGGGGGTGAACATCTTCGGCATCGCCTTCCAGGTGCCCTTCGGTGACGACGCGGGCTTCGCGGGCGGCATCGTGGCGACCGCCATGTCCCTGAAGGCGATCGTCAACGGCACCGGCCGCGGTGTCATCGGCTGGCTCTCCGACCGGTACGGCCGCAAGCAGTGCCTGATCTTCGTCTGCATCGTCCTCGGGCTGTCCCAGTACGGCATCCTGTTCTCCGGGAACATCGGGAACCTGCCGCTGTTCCTGCTGTTCTCGTCGATCTCCGGGTTCGGCGGCGGTGCCATCTTCCCGATGTTCGCCGCGATGACCGCCGACTACTTCGGTGAGAACAACAACGCCACCAACTACGGCCTGGTGTACTCCTCGAAGCTCGTCTCCGGTCTGCTCGGATCCGGCATGGGCGCCGTCGTGGTGGCGAGCTGGGACTACGCGGGCGCGTTCGTCCTGGCCGGTTCGATCTCCCTGTTCGCCGGTTGCGTCGCGGTGTTCCTGCACCCCCCGGGGCGGCCCAAGCCCAGGCGGATCAGCCCGAACCCGCAGCCGCTCGGTGACGAGACGGCCTGACCCCACGGACCGCCGGAGCCGCACACCGTCCCTGCCCCACGGCACCGGCACCGGCACCGGCACCGGCACCGGCACGAGAGCTTCGTCCCCACGGACCGGGCGGCCCCTCCCGCAGCACGCGGGAGGGGCCGCCCGGTCCGTGTTCCCGGTCAGCGGCGCCGCTTGCGCAGGGCCGCCAGGTTGTCGTAGCCGATCTTGGCCTCGCGCAGTGACTGCCCGGGGTCGGTGGCGCTCGGGGCGTTGTCGTCCTCGACCATCGGGTTGTGGTAGTTCCGCTGCCCGACCCGGGAGAAGAACGTCGTGTAGTCGATGACGCCGGTTCCGAAGGGCACCATCTCGTAGCCCATGCCGTTGGTGGTGCTGACGACGCCGTCCTTGGCGTGGAACAGCGGGTAGCGCTTGTTGTTGCGGGCGACCAGGCCGGCCGGGTCGAAGACGTTCCTGCGCGTGGAGCCGTCGTGGGCGGTGTACGTGTGGAACTTGTACTGGGCGACGTGCGCCCAGAAGATGTCCATCTCCAGCCAGACGGCCTTGGGGTCGGTGACCTTGAGGAAGTACTCCAGTTTCCGGATGCCCGAACTGCGGGTCGGCCGCCCCTGGTCGTCCAGGGGGCCGCCGTCGAGCAGGAAGCCGTAGGCGCCGTCGTGGTTGTGGGTGTAGAGCTTGATGCCCTCGCGGCGGGCGATCGCGCCGAGGGCGTTCCACTTGTCGGCGGCCACGTCCCAGTCGGCGCGGTGGGAGCTGCCGGTGGGGTCGCCGCCGGTGCCCATGTGGTCCAGGCCGAGGATGTTGGCGATCTCGAGGTGCTTCTTGAAGGTGTCCAGGTCCGCCGTGGTCAACGGCCAGGAGGACGGGATGAAGCCGTGGTTGCCCTGGGCGCGCAGGCCGTAGTCGTCGAGCCAGGAGCGCAGCAGCCTGGCTCCCGCGACGGATTCGAGACTGGCGCCGCCGGGTGCGTTCGCGTGCTGGTTGTAGCCGGCGAACTCCACCTGGCGGTAGCCGTGGCGGGCCAGTTGCTTGAACACCTCGCGGAAGCCGGAGGGCAGATCGGTGGACAGCGGGTCGCGGCCGGTGGCGTCACGGACGGTGTAGAGGATGATGCCGCGCTTGTGCGGCGGGACGAGCACCTGCCCGCCGTGGTCGTGCCCGTGGTCGTGGTCTCTGCCGCGACCGTGGGCCAGGGCGGGGGCGGCCCCGAAGACGGGGAGCGCGACGGCTCCGGCCGCAACGGCGGTGCAGGTGCTGAGGAAACGGCGCCGGTCCACGCCCAGGGCGCGGCGCAGTCCCTCGTCCGGGGCGTCGGTGGCCGAGGCGGTGACGGCCTCGGTACGGGAGGGGTCGGAGTACGGGGTCACAAGTGGCCTGCCTTCTCGGTCGTGGCCGGTTCCGGTCCCGCCGGGACCGGCCGTTGTCAGTGCCTCGTGTTTCACTCCCAGTAGCTGGATCTCGGAGGGTCGTACGTGGTGGTGCGTCAGCCGAGTCCGGCGAGCTGGAGCAGGAGTTGCTTGACATCGGTGGCCTCGACGCGGTCACCGACGGCACGGGGGGTGGAGCAGATGAGGAGCGGACCGTCGTCGTCGCTCGCCGGGAGACGGCCGTGGCTGCCCCGAACAGGTGACGGATCGAGGGGCACGACCGCCATCCGGTAGCGCAGGCCGAGTTTCTTGCGCGCCAGCGCGGTGGCCGCCTTCACCTTGACGTACGGGTCGAGGGGGTCCATGAAGAGCTCGACCGGGTCGTAGCCGGGTTTGCGGTGGATCTCGACGAGCTGCGCGAAGTCGGGTGCGCGGTCGTCGTCGAACCAGTAGTAGTACGTGAACCAGGCGTCGGGTTCGGCGACGGCGACCAGTTCGCCGGCGCGCGGATGGTCGAGGTGATGGGCCTTCTTGCCCTCGTCGTCCAGGAGCTGGTCGATGCCGGGCAGGCCTTCGAGGGCGGCCCGGGTGGCGTCGAGGTCCTCGGGGCGGCGCACGTAGACGTGGGCGATCTGGTGGTCGGCGACCGCGAAGGCGCGCGAGGCCATCGGGTCGAGGTACTCCATGCCGTCCTGCGTGTGCACCTCCAGCAGGCCCGCGCGGCGCAGGACGCGGTTGATGTCCACGGTCCGGTTCACCCGGGTGATGCCGTACTCGGACAGGGCGACGACGGTACGGCCCTCGGCGCGCGCGTCGTCGAGCAGCGGGGCCAGGGCGGCGTCCAGGTCCGCGGCGGCCTGCAGGGAGCGCGGGTCGTCGGGGCCGAAGCGCTGCAGGTCGTAGTCGAGGTGGGGGAGGTAGCACAGTGTCAGGTCGGGATGCCGGGTGCGCATGATGTGGCGGGTGGCGTCGATGATCCACTGGCTGGAGACGAGGTCGGCCCCGGGTCCCCAGAAGTGGAACAGGGGGAACGTGCCGAACTTCTCGGTGAGTTCGTCGTGCAGGGCGGGCG
>NZ_LIQT01000188.1 GCF_001418415.1 Streptomyces hirsutus | reverse complement strand
GACCACGCGCAAGGGGGCGGGTGCGGGCCGTTGTTCGGGAAGGGAAACACGGGCGTCGCCGCCGCCACCCTGGGCTCCGGCTCCCCCGCCCCCTTGCGCGTGGTCGCCGGTCCGGGCGTAGTCGTGGATCTGCTGCTGCACCTCGGGCGAGACCTCGGGGGCCTCGTCGGGCATCTCGACCAGGTCGCCGCCCCGCGCGTCGCCGGGCATCTCCATGATCCAGCCGGGCCGGATGAGACTGGCCTCGGAGAGCTTGGAACCGTCGGGCTGGGTGCGGTCCTTGTTGAGCGCGAAGATCTCCTTGTAGCGGCGCCCGTCCCCGAGGTGCCGCTCGGCTATCTCCCAGAGGGAGTCGTGGTGACGCCCCTCGGGCGGCTGGATCCGGTAGAACTTCGTGTCGTCCTGCCGGGCGGTGCCGCCACCCGCCTCGGCCTGCGCGGCGGCGTGGGACGCCTGCTCGGCGAGAGCGGCGGCGGTCCCGGCGGCCTGCTCCTGCTGCTGGGCGAAGAGCCCCGGCGTCTGCTGGGCGGTGGCGGCGGTGGGCTGCTGGTTCCCCTCCATGCCCTGACCCAACTGCGAGAGCCCCGGCGTGAAACCCCCCGCGACCGCGCCGACGAGCAGCAGCGCCGCGACGAGTTGACGCGCGAGCAGCTGACTGGGCCCGGCCCCGGGCACCCGCCCCGGCACGCCGACCCCGGACAGCGCGGCCTTCATCTCGACGAGCACGCAGGCGGTGAACTGGGCCCAGGCGAGCCAGACGAAGAAGACCAGGATGTTCTGGAAGGTCCCGACGGAGACTTCCGTCTTGAGCCACTTCATGGGCTCGAACGAACTCGGCAACGGCCAGCCCGCCACCATCGCGAGCACGGCCGGCACCCCCACCACCAGCACCAGCAACGCCACGAACGCGAAGAACGCCTTGACGAAGTCCCCGAAGGTCCGCCTCCGTATCCGCACCGGCTGAGGCGTCCGGTTCCGCGGAGCGGCGGAACCCCCGCTGTGGTCTCCCGTCGCGCTGGACGAGCTTGAACTACGGCGTCGTGGCATGGCGGGTGTCCCGGGTCGTGTGGTGGGGGAGGAGTCGTGGTGATGGCGTGGGGTGAGTCGGGATCAGGTGATGAAGGGTGCACTGAGCGTACTGAGCCTACAGAGATCCTATTGACTCGCACCGGCCCCGCCGAAGGGCGTCTTCACCCTCACCACGCCAGACTTCCCGCGCAACCCTCCAACACCTTCAAGTGCCCGACGTCATACGCCGGAACCGCTCAGGCGCGGCGGTTCCGACAGCCACACGAACCCCGTCAGCGAAGCAGTTCCTCCGCCGCTTCCGCGTGCACCGCCCGCCGCGCCCAGACCTCGAGCTGCTCCAGGTCGGTGCATGCCAGCACTTGCTCCCGGACTTCGTCCGGGACGGGGATGCCGCGCCACTCCAGAATGCGGAGCGTCATCTCGGCACGGTCCTCGAGCCGGCCTTCCTCCCGACCCTCCTCGCGCACCTGTTCGGCCACCGGGTGTCGGAAGAAGTAGTGGATCGCCGCCATCAGGTCCCTCCAGATTTCCTTCGCCTGGGAATCGACCAGGCACGAGTCGACGAACTGAACGAACACCGCCGCGCTCTCGGCATCGACGGTCCGCAGGGCGGTAGCCAACGGCTTCAGTATGGCGGTGGCCTGCTTTCCGCGGCCATGTGTCATGGCCGAGAGGACCGCAAGTGGTACATCCCGCTCGGCCTCCTTCTCGTCCACGATCAGCGGAACGTTCTCCGGCCCCAGGACCAGCGGCCGTACGGTCAACGAATGCCATCCGGGCAGTCCTAGCCGAATGGGCCGGGCCGCCCAGCGCGCCGTGGCGCCGCTCTGGGTGATCACGATGAGCACTGGCTCGCACCGGTATTTCGCATACAGGTACGACAGGTAGTACGCCCAGCTCCCCCGCTTGTCCTCGTCCACCTTCCCCTGCGCCTCGACGACGAGGAGGTACGCACCCTCATCCGTCTCCACCCGCATCAGCGTGTCCACGCGCCGTTCGATGGGCTCGATCTCCGTCAGGTCCGCGTTGAGGACGGCGAAGTCGCGCGGCTCGGGGAACGGAACGTGGAGTACGCGTTGCAGTGCTCGTGTCAGCAATGCGGGGTCCTTCTGGAAAACCCGGTGCAGTGCTTCATGCGACGAGCTGACCATCAGCCCTCCCTCCTGATCTGCATGATCAACGCCTCAGACCGTCACAAGGTCACACCACACGTACTTGCCTCGGCTTCCCTCCCTGGCCAGCGGCTGCCAGCCCCACAGGTCCGCGCACGCTCGCACCAGGGCGAGCCCCCGCCCTTCCTCCGCCTCGGCAAGCGACTCCGGCATCCCCGGCGGCCCGGGCGGCTCCGGGTCCGCGTCCCACGCCCCGATCCGCAGCACGCCGGCCGACCACCGCACCCGCAGCGCGGCAGGACCCTTGGTGTGACGTACGGCGTTGGAGACCAGCTCGGTCGCGAGCAGTTCGGCGGTGTCGACGAGTCCGATCAGGCCGTGCATGGTGAGGATCAGCCGGAGGGTGCGGCGGGAGACGGTGACGGCACGCAGGTCGTTCGGGATGTGGAGGGTGTACTCCCAGGGAGGCGTCGAGTCGATGGGCTCGCTTTCGGGCATGAGTGAACTCCGCTCGGAGAAGGGGGACGTCGGCCGGTGGCACCGTCGCTCCATCAGGGCATGACGAAGCAGTGCACTTCCGGCACCGAGTAATGCCGCACCGTGTGCAGCACGCCACCGACGGTATTTCCTAGTTTTAGGAAACTGCAAGCGGCTGCCGTACTCTGACCCTCGAACGAGGTACGTGGGTCAGGTACTTGAAACAGGAGGCATCGGTTGCCGCCGAAGAGACATCTCACGGCCCGCAGGGTGCGATTGGGCGCTGAGCTGCGCAAACTGCGCGAGGCGATGGGCATGAAGTCCAGAGAAGCCGCGGAGCTGCTCGGCGCCGACTCCGTACAGATGAGCCAGATCGAGTCCGGTGTCGCGGGTGTGAGTGCCAAGCGCGTACGTCGCCTTGCGGCGCACTACGCCTGCACGGACGAGGACTTGATCGACGCGCTCGCCACCATGGCCACCGACCGCACCCGGGGATGGTGGGAGGAGTACCGGGGAGTGCTGCCCCCGGTGTTCCTGGACACCGCCGAAGTCGAGCACCATGCGTCGGCCCTGCGCGAAATCGTGATCACGCACGTTCCTGGGCTGCTTCAGACCCCTGACTACGCCCGCGCGGTGTACACGTACATGCTGCCGGGCCTGCCCGAGAGCGAACTGACCCCTCGTGTGGAACACCGGATGCAGCGGCGTGCCGTGATCGAGGGTGACAACCCGACACCGTACGAGACGATCATCCACGAGTTCGCCCTTCGGGTCCGCGTGGCCGACCGTCAGGTGACCCAGGCTCAACTCCGTCAGATCCTGGAGCAGATCGAGGACGGTCACGCGACCGTACGAGTCATCCCCACCGACCAGGACGACTTCGCCGGCGCCGAGGCCTCGATGATGCACGCACGCGGCCCCGTGCCCCAGCTGGACACTGTGCTCCGGGACTTCCCTATCGGGACTGCCTTCATCGACGCGGAACCTCAACTGAACCAGCTTCGAACACTGTTCCGTAAAGTGGAGAAGGCGTCGCTGGACCCCGCAGCGTCGCGGGACTTCATCCACCGATTGACGAAGGAGCTGTGAGGCGAGCCATGACCGAGCCCTTGCACTGGCGGAAGTCCTCGTTCTCCGGCGGCGGCGACGGCAATACCTGCGTCGAGATAGCAACCCTCCCCGCCCGCATCGCCATACGCGACTCCAAACGCCCCACCCATGGCCTCCTCTCCTTCCCCGTCGGCGCTTTCGCGGACTTCGTCGCGACCCTCAAGGCCACTGACGTACCAGCCCTCCCCTGGACCCTTCGTTGACTTCCTCCACCTCGTGAACGAGGTGGATTCCCACGGCTCGCGCCGTGGGGGTGGGTTCTGCTTCGTCGCCGACTGCCCGCCAGGAGAACTCCGTTGAGGTCTTACACCAGCTCCACGGACAGACATGGCCGGCCCGGCCGCCAGAAGGTTCTTCGCCGCGTTCACGTCCCGGTCGTGGGTCGTGCCGCATGTGCAGGTCCAGGTGCGGACGTGCAGCGGCATCTTCTTCGCGGCGGCGGGTGCGGCGCGCCTGCCGCAGGGCGGAGGCACCCGCCGCGGGGTCTCCCTCCGCAAGGAACCGTAGCGACGGCGCCTCCCGCCGCAGCATCGAGGGGAGGGCCGGACAGTCCGGCCCTCCCCTCTGTGTTCATTGGGAGTTACTCGGTGACCTCGTGGTCGTGGCCTTCGTGCAGGCCACCACCGCTGCCCGCCGAGCCCTTGGTGTTCCGCGGCGCCACCGGCTTGCTCAGAAGGCTGGTGTCCCAGGCGTACTGGCCCACCGCGTTGGCGATGACGTCGACGTTGACGTCGAACGCCTTCATGCTGATGTTCTTCAGGTTGTCGCAAGCGGCGTGGTAGCAGGCGTCGTACGCGACACCGGCCTTACCGCCGTACCGCTTTGCCTGCTCGGCCGTCTTGACGCCCTCGGCGCCGGTGAAGGTGCCGCCCGAGGGGATGCCCACCTCGATGAACGGCCCGTAGTCCGACCGGCCGGTGAAGTCGGTGCCCTCGTACGGGGTGCGCCGGCTGTCCAGGTAGTCGGTGATCTGCCGCTCCAGCTGCGCCGAGCCCTCCGGGCCGGGGCCGGCGCCGACCTGGTCGGAGTCGTCGCCGTCGTAGACGAACTGGGCGTGGTTCGGCGAGGCGATCATGTCGAAGTTCAGGTACAGCTTGACCTTCGCACGGTCCGCCGCCGAGAGGCCGTTCACGTACGCCTCCGAGCCCAGCAGGCCGAACTCCTCAGCCGACCACCAGGCGAAGCGCACCTTGTTCTTGGTCTTCTCGTGGGCGAGGTTCAGGGCCACGTCGAGGATGCCGGCGGAGCCGGAGCCGTTGTCGTTGATGCCCGGGCCGTCCGCCACCGAGTCCAGGTGGGCGCCGAACATCACCACGTTGTCGGCCTTGCCGCCCTTGGTCTCGGCGATCACGTTGTGGGTGCGCCGGGTCTCCGAGAAGGTGCGGATCTCCAGGTTGACGGTCACGGTGCCGGCGGCGGCCTTGGCCGCGAGCGCCTCGCCGTCCGCCTGCGTGACGCCGCCTGCCGGGATCCTGGCGACGGACGGGTCTCCCAGGGTGCCGTTGAGCGCGCCCTCGGTGTTGTTGTAGATGATCGCGCCGACCGCTCCCGCACCGGCGGCGGTCTCCTGCTTCTCCGCGAAGCTGCAGCCGCCGCGCTTGATCAGCGCGATCTTGCCGGTGAACGTCGCGGAGGCGTAGTCCTCCGGCTCGCAGCCGGTGGTGTCGTCGACCGGCACCACCGCGACCGGGGCGGTGATGCCGCCGACCGGGCTGTTGGCGGAGTACGTCATGGCGATCACCGGGACGTCCTGCTGCTGCGGCGACACCACCCGCAGGCTCTGCGCCAGCGTCTCGGTGAACGGGAAGTCGAACTCGTTCCGGGTCACCGAGTACCCGGCCTTCCGCAGCAGGCCTTCGACGTACTTGGCCGACTGCCGGTGCCCCTCCGACCCGGCCACCCGGGTGTTCCCGTTCTTGTCGGCGATCCGCTGGAACTGTCTCAGATGCTCGTAGGCATCCTTGGCGTCGCTCTTCTTGACGAGCTTCTTCGCGAGCTTGGCAGCCTCCTTGGCAGGGTCGCTGTGGGCGGAGGCGGTGCTCGATCCGATCAGCAGCAGCGGCGCTATGAGCCCTGCGACGGATACGGCGGCTACCGTGGTACGGCGGTTCCGAGCGTTCAAAACGCTTCCTTTCGGCGGTCCATGAGGGATGGGCGTAAAACCGAAAACAGGCCGAACGACGTGCAGCGGTACTCCGGGCAGGCAGGAACGGCCGGATCGCCCTACCCTCCCTGCCACCGGCAAGGAGAAAGGTATCTGCTCAGTAAACGCTTGGTAATGGGTCGACGGGAATCTTCGGCGCCGGCGCCACCCGAACGCACCGATCGGCCGCCGGCCCAACCGAAGTCGGCTGGAAGCCACCGGTGTCGACCAGTGCCGCATCAGGCAACGTTCGCCCCGTGGCGATGTGTCACCCGTTTGCTACGACGGGCGGTGCCGGAGAGGTCGACGACGACGTCGTCCGGGTCGCCCTTGTAGTCGAACTGGTGGACCAGGTCGTTGGAGGAGGCGGAGAACGGTTCGCCGGTGACGGAGTGAACGACCCGCTTGCCGTCGGGGTCGACCACCCCGGAGACGTTGGCCAGGTGGGCGACCCGCTTGGCGAAGGTGACCATCGCGGCGATGGAGCCGACGTCCGCTGCGAGACGCTGCGCGCCCGCTTGGAGACGGCCGAGGGCTTCGCGGGAACGCTGCGCCGCCGCCTTCGCCGACTTCGTCGCATCTCTCAGGCTCCCGGGCACACCCACCCACCGCTGACAAGCCGGTTGAGTCCGCTCATCCCCTCGAACAGCCCCTGGTAGGTTCAAACGCGCTTTCTGATAAGCGCGTTGCGAGTGTTACGGGGGTACACGCGTGCCGATCAGACCGACCGACTGGCACATACTCGACTTGGAGCGGGATCCGACTCCGGGCGATCCGCAGCGGATCCGCAAGCTGGCCGGTGTCCTGCACGACTTCGCCGACGACGTCGGTGAGGCACTGCGGGACCTCAAGGGGATCGCCAAGGAGGACGAGATCCTCTCCTGGGCCGGCAAGACGGCCGATGTGTTCGCGGAAGAGTTCGCGGACGCACCCAAGAAGCTGCGGAAGCTGAAGAAGTCGTACGACCTGGCGGGCGACGCACTGACCACCTTCTGGCCCGACCTCCAGGACGCTCAGGAGAAGGCCGACAAGGCGCTGCGCGACGGCCGCAAGGCGCGTGACGAACTCACCACCGCACAGACGGCGTTGTCGGGTGCCGACGACTGGGTCCGTACGGCGACCGAGAAGGTGGACTCGTACGACCCCGCCAAGAGCGGAGGCAAGGAGGTCCCCAAGCCCGACGAGGCCGACGTCCGCCGCGCCACCCGCGACGCCCAGCACGCGAGGACCCGCCGGGCCGCGGCCGAGCGGAACGTCGACAGCGCGCAGAGTGCACTCGACGCGGCCAAGAAGCTCGCCGGTCAGGCGAAGGGCCTGCGCGAGGAGGCCGCCCGCCGGACGGTGTCCAAGCTCAGGGAAGCCTCCGACGCCGGCATCCCCAATCGGCACTGGTGGGAGGAGATCGGCGACTGGGTCACCGACCACTGGGACGAGATCGTCGTCGTCTGCAAGTGGGTCGTGGCCGTCCTCGGCATCATCGTGATGATCGTCGGCGGCCCGCTGGGCTGGCTGGTCTTCGCAGCCGCCCTCGTCGTGATGGCCGATACATTACGAAAAGTCATCAAAGGCGAGGCCGGCTGGGGCGACCTCCTCTGGGCGGCCCTGGACTGCATACCCGCGACCAAGGGCTTCACGAGTCTCGCCAAGCTCGGCAAACTCTGGAAGGCCGGGGGACTGAAGGCTCTCGGCGCCGGAGCCATGGGCGGCATCGGCGGCGGCCTGAAGAACCTCGCCGGCGGCATGCGCGGCTTCGGAGCAGCGACCCGGAGCATTTTCCGAGGTTTCGACGGGTCATGGCTGAGCAAGGCCGCGTCCCGAGGGTCCGGGGGCTCCCTTCCCTCGATCGACCAGATCAAGCAAGCCCTCATTCAGCTGAACCCGCAGCTCTCGAAGAAGACTTACACGTCGGAGCAAGGGCACTACTACGCGACTCGGGTGTTCCAGGGTGGGAGAACCGACGAGACCGTACTGGCCGGTCACGGATACCTGGAAGAAGGAGCAGGCACCATAAGGATGCCGGAAGGCACGTCCATGTCGTTCTACGTGGAGCACGGCGACCGACTTGGCGGCCTGGACGGGCTCACGGTCGAGGCCGGAGTCTATCCGGGAGAGGCACTGCAAGTGGCTCGATCCGGAGACGTCATTCCGAATTACACTCTGGCCGCACCGGCGTCCGGGCCGGGGGGCGGATTCAGTGTATTCGAGAATTCGGTCACGGTAGCCGAACGGACAAAGCTGGACGAGCTACTCAAGCCCGGCATGGGGAACGTACACTGGGCCGCCTGCCGTGAAATCTTCTGAAGGAGCCGAACGAATGCAGTGGGACCACGCGGAGGGGGACTGGGTAGAAACGGGCGTGCAGTTGGTCATCCGCAAGCCCGACCTGGACCCCGTCCTTCTTTCGGAGGCCATGCAAGTGCCTCCGACCTCGTTGAGCATCCCGGACGCCGATACCCGGCGGGCCGGCCTGCCTCAAGAAGGCGTGTGGGCCCTGGCTGTGCACAAAAGGCTGCCGGGAGGGGTCAACGAGCAGTTCCAGCAACTGCTCGAACAAATCGAACCCCACTCCTCCGGAATTGACTACCTGACCGCGCAGGGGTACGAGGTCTCGATCAGCGTCACTGGCTTCGTCGGAAATGGCAGCACATTTTCAATGACCTCGGACGTGGTCTCACGGTTGGCCGCCCTGAACGTACCCCTCGTCGTTTCGCCCAGCACAAGTGACCGATAGCGAGAATGATGACGATCTCGACCCACTCATGGGACAGTCCCGCGGCGACCCTCCTCATCACAGGAGAGGGCTTGACCCCAGGAGACGTCACACGCACGCTCGGCATTTCCCCGTCGCTGTATCGCGAGCCAACGGCGGACTCACGCTTTCGGCCCGGTGAGGGAGTCTGGGCGATCCAGGTCACGGCCGGACCGCATCAGGGCCTCGAAGAGGCTCTGGACGAGTTGGCGGACCTGATCTCCGGTGTGCTGGAAGGCATCCGAGAACTCGAGGAGTCCGGGCTCACCGTGCAGGTCGACCTGAGCGGCCGAGTGGACGGGCGCACTCGCATCCCCGTTTCACCACACGCTCTGTCGCGGGTGGCCGCTCTGGGTTTCCTGCTCTCCCTTACCACCGAGGTGGTCCCTTCCGAACGTTCCGAAGACCTTTGGGACTGGTTGCCCGCAGCCGACGGGTCTCACCGCGCGCCCCGGGAGGACGAGCAGGAAGAAACAGGTACCCCCGGAGACCCGGCGCCTGTCGGGGTGTCTCTGGCGGTTCCCGAATCGTGGTGGGAGTTCGACATTCGCCCGGAAGGCCGTGAGGCCACCATCCGTGCGCTCGTCGACGAGCGGATCCGTGAACTCCCGGAACTCGCCCCGTACCGCGCCGACCTGACCACCATGCTCCGCAGGATGGCCAAGGACGCCCACGACTCCGGCGCGATCTACCTGGGCTGCATGGCCGAGAACTTCGACGGCGTCCCGCTCTACGCGACCGTCACCGTGTCCGTGCTCGGCGCCAGGAACAAGCAGGGTGTGACCCTTTCCACCGATCCCCGGGCCATCGCCGAGAGCCTGGGCACGATCACTCCACGCCGCGAAGGCGATGCCTGGCGCAAGGTCACGACCGTCGACATCCCCGAAGTGGGCACGGCCGCGCGGACCTACGGGGTCGAGGACGTGCCCGTCGCGCAGGGTGACAGTCGTACCCTCCGTATGGTGCTGACCCAGACGTACATTCCCGTACCGGGAACCGCCGACCAGGTCGTCCTCGTCTCCGGAGCCAGCCCGGTGCTGGACCTCGCCGAGGCGTTCCACGACATCTTCGACGCCGTGACCAGCACCTTCCGCTTCGTCTGAGCCGAACCGCAGAGAGGACTCCGGGCCATGAGCAAGAGCGACCTCGCACTCCCGCTGACGGAGATGGAGGACTACGGGCGCCGGCTGCGGTCGCTCAAGACGCGACTGAACCACACCAAGAAGCTCTTCGAGTCCTACAGGGACGACATCGGCGACGGCAGCGTCAATGACGCGCTCTCCGACTTCGAGTCCAACTGGGAGGACGGCCGCGAGGACATCACCCAGCAACTCGACGCGCTGGCCGGCATGTCCGACGCCGTGGTCCGCGAGTTCAAGAAACTCGACGACGAACTCACCAAGCAGGTCAACGACAAGATGAAGGTCAAGGACGAGCGGGGCGGCAAGGGCGACAAGTAACTTCCCACCGTGCCTCTGCACGCCGTTCCACGGATGCCCCGTGGGCCCCGGTTCCAGGGTGGAACCGGGGCCCACGGGGCATGTCCTGTCAGTACTGGCTGACGGCGAGGACGCCGTCCACCGCGAGGCCCTCGGAGGAGACGGAGGCGCCCGCACCCGCGGTGATGCCGATGTTCCCGGCCTCGACGTGGACACCGAGGGCGCCCGGTTCGGCATGGACCCCGAGACCGAGGTTCACGGCGGCACCGGCGCCCGCCTGGCCACCGGAGATGAAGTCCAGCTCGGCATCGGGGATTTCGGCGGTCTCGACCTGGGGGGCGAGGTTCATGGCGGGCGTTTCCCTTCGTATCCGAAATGAGCGGCGCGGAGTTCACCCGATCCCCGAACCCAGGACTACCCGTCGGGAAACCAGCCGATCGGCGAACCGCGCGACCCGATCAAAGCACGCGGGGAATGAAGCGACCAGCGGTGTACGGACCGCGCTCCTCGTTCATGCGCCGTGGAATTCACGAGTGTGGTGAGGCGGTCGGCCGAACGTCTCACTTCCTTCACTCGCACACGTCCGAAAGCGGCCCGTCGGCGGCCCGGGAGGGGAATACGGCGCGGCTGCCCCGGATCTCGTGAGGTCTCGCGCCCGTCGTACGACTGCGCGGTGAACGGTGTGCAGATCATCGGGATCTTCCAGAACTGGAGCATCCCGGAACGCGATGCACTTGCTCCCGCGCGCCCTGCGCCCGGAATCCACCCCCGCATGTCCGGTCTCCGGGGTCAGAGCGACAGCATCCGCGCGATGCCGTCCATCTGCGCGTCGATCGACCTGTCCCGCTGCTCCGGGTGCGGCAGAATCCGGACCCGACCCCTGGGCGGGAGCAGGCGGTGGTCGGCGGGCCGGGAGGTCTTCTCGGTGCGTGTCATCGAGTGGCTTCCCTGGATGTCGTCCGTTCCGGAGTCGGCCGGTCGAGCAGGAGCCGGCTGCGCAGCTGGTGCACCGCGTACGGCACGGCCTGCAGGACGAGGCCGAGAACCCCCATGAGGACCGCGGCGGCCGCCGGTCCCGGGGCCGTCTCCTCGATCCGCAGGCCCTGGATCAGGGAGAAGAGGGAGCCGAAGGCCATGACCGCGGTGGACGAGACCCCGGCGACGGTACCGGGGAACCGCGCCATGCGACGGGCTTCCCCACCGGAGCCGGGCAGCAGCCCCGTGCCCAGGACCGGGCCCTTGGGCCAGGCCCCGGGCCCCTTACCGCCCAGGCGGCGTTCGGACACCGCCAGCCCGGCGGCCCGGCGCAGCCGCGACCACCCGTCGGCGCCCTCCTCGCCACCGAACCACAGGTCCCACGGGAACACCGCCCGCACCTGCTCCCCGGGGCCCCGGAGCTCGACACCGACCGGTCGGCCCGCGCGGTCCTCCACCCGGACCAGCGAGGTGACCGCGTGCGGGCCGGACAGCGCGAACCAGTACTCCTGGCCGCCCAGGTCGCGCAGGACGAGGTCCCGGTCCTGTATCCGGATCTCGGTGTCCCGGCGGAACCTGACCGTCTCCCCGGTCCCCCGCGCGGGACTGGGCCGGACGCGTTCACGGACGACGGGGTCGTGGCGTCCCGCCCGCAGCCGGGTCCAGGCCCGCAGCGCCAGCCGTGCCACGGGCGCGGAGAAGGCGGTCGCGGCGAGCAGCAGGACGACCCGGGGGACCGTGGTGTCCGAGAAGACGACCCACGTGAACACGGCGAACCACACGCTCCCGGCGATGGCGCGCACGCCCCAGTACCAGAGCGGGAAGGAACCTCCCGGGCCGAGGGAGGCGCCCGCGCCCTTCGAGGCCACCAGAGGATCGTTTCTGTCCCGTACCACGTGCAGCGGCACCCCCGCGGCCCGCAGCAGCCCGGCCACACCCGACCGGGCGAGCATCTGCTCCCCCTGCACGGACCGTCCGGGCAGCGCGGGCGCTTCGGGCAGCCAGTCCTGGATGTCGAAGCGGCCGATCAGCGCCCCGTTCCCGTCCTGTAGTTGCACCTCTCCCCAGGAACCGGGAAGGTCGGGTCCCCCGCGCGTCCTGCCCCCGGCCGCCGCGTCGACGATGACGGCACGGGCGATTCCTGCGGTCCCGCCGACCGGGAAGCGGCGGGTACGGCCGCGGGTGCGCAGGACGAGACCGCCGTCCTGCGCGAAGAGCCGGGAGGCGTGGCACCGTTCCAGGCCGGGGCCGCGCGAGGCGGCCGGTCTGAGGGCGGGCTCGGGAATCACCGGGTGACCCCTTCGTAGAGGGAGGTGACCCTGCCGTGGACACTCTCCGCGTCAGCTGCGACGCCGGTGACCGTGGCGTCGGCCCAGACGTCGGTCCGGCCGGTGAAGTGGTTCAGCGCGTTGCCGACCGCGGGGCGGTTCCCGCGCAGCCGGCTCGACACTGTCAAGACCGGGGCGGCCGTGCCCGCCTTCTCATCCCTCATCCCGCGCCCTCACTCCCGCCCTCGGCTCAGCCCACCTCGTTCTCTGCCACCGCCTGGCCGCGGACCACCACGTCACCGCCGTAGAACACGCCGGTGAAGACGGGTGAGTACGTCAACTGGACCTGGACCTCGACACCCTGGGCGCTCGCCGTCACGCAGTGGGTGCCGGCGACGTCCGCGCCGGACATGTCCATCTCGCGGGCGAAGGCCTTCACCCGGGCGTCGCAGTTCTCGTAGTTGATGGGCGCGGGCTCGTCCACGTTCTCATAGAGGGCCTCGCGGTCGATGTCCTGGGCGGCGTAGCGGGCGGCCTGTTCGGCGATGTCGGCGGCGCGCTCGCGCTGGGAGATGGAGAGGCCGCCGTCGATGACGAAGGCCGCGAGGGAGATGAAGACCAGCGCGAAGACGATGACCGCGCCGGCGCCCGAGCCCCGGTCGTCGAATCTTGGCCCGCGATACGTCAGCCACCTGCGCACACGTGCTCTCACGCCGTCCTCCGGTACGGGTCCAGCGGTGAGCTGAAGCTCGCGGACAGGGTCGTCGGGATGTTCAGCCCCAGGGTGGCCAGCCCGCGGACCTCGCAGCTCACCTCGACCGTGAAGAGGGTGTCCGGTTCGAAGCCCTGGCTGGTCTGTACGACGTTCACCGGGCCCGAGCAGATGTCCGCGAGGTTCGCCTCCGCCGCCTGACGGGCCTCCGTCATCGCCCGTGCGTGGTCCTTCTGGATGGAGCCCGCGCGTGCCGCGTCCCGGGCCGCGCCGTCCAGCGCGCCGCGACCGCTCACCAGTTGGCCGAACGCCACCAGCACCAGGATGAACAGGATCATCACCGGGGCGAGGATCACCACCTCGACGGTGGACAAGCCGCGGTCGTCACCGACGTCGATGCCGCCGACGCCTTCGTCCTGACTCAGGTGTCTCCGCATGCGGGAAGAGGGCGCTTCCACTCAGTTCTCCCCCTCTTCCACGAACCGCTCCACCGGCCCCGCCGACCGGGCGTGCACCGTCAGGTCGAAGCCCGGGAACACCGTCGGGATGCGGGCCGTGATCTCCACGCCCACCGTGTCCTGCTCCGGCTGAAGCATCCTCACGTCCGGCGACAGCACCAGCTGCGGGCCCAACTGCCGGATGTAGCTGTCCACCACGTCCCGCGCCTCGCCCCGCCAGCCGCCCGGCTGAGCGTCCGCCGTCGCACGCGCCTTGCGCGCACCCGCCTGCGCCGCCGCCTGGGCGACGTGGTCCGCGAAGAAGTACAGCGCGAACTGCACCGTCGCGAAGATCATGAAGAACAGGACGGGAGTGAGCAGCACGAACTCGATCGCGGTCATGCCGGAGTCGCCGCGGGCGGAGGCGGCCTCCACCCGTCGGCGTACCCAGCGACGTACGCGCACCGGCATTCCCCGCCCCCGTCCCGTCCCAGCCCTGTCCCCGACCTCGGTGTACGTACGCTCAGCAGGTGCTGCCGGCGTTCGCGCCCTTGATGCAGTCGCCGACCTTGTTGGCGCCCTCGCTCAGCGCGGCGTTGATGATGGCGGCGACCACACCGACGATCGCGACGACGACCGCGGAGATGATGACCCACTCCACCGCGGAGGCGCCGCGGTCCAGTTCACCGGAGCGGGCACGCTCCACACGGGCCCGCATGAAGGTGACCAGGAAGTCCACGGCGGGGATGCCGGTGTGGAAGGTACGTCCGTTCATGACGCTTCGTCCTCTCGTGTTCGGTTCACAGATGCTCTGACGTACGGTTCACGACTGTCGGTTCGCAAGGGGCCGTGTGTGACCCATGGTTCACAGCGCCACGGCTTTCCGTTCACGGTTCTCACACCTGGAACACCCTCATCGCCGCCGGGAAGATCAGGAACACGAGGAACCCCGCACACAGCAGCAGCTGCGCCACGAGCATCGACTGGGACTTCTCGCCCGCGCTGCCCTCGATCTCGGAGAGTTCGCGGTGCCGCATGGTCTCCGCGCGGGAGGCGAGGGACTCGCGGACCTTGGCGCCGTCGTCCGCGACCAGGGCGAGGGATGCGGAGAGGTCCTTCAGCTCCTCGACGCCCAGCTCCTCACCGAGCTGCCCGAGCGCCTGCCACTGGCTGACGCCGGTGATCCGGGCGTCGGCCAGGGCGTTGCGGATGCGCTGCGTCGCCCAGCCGTCGGACACCTCGGCCGCCGCCATCAGCGCCTCGGGCAGACCCCGCCCGCCGGCCAGGCTCATCGACACCAGGTCCAGGTAGGCGCCGATGACCCGGCGCAGGTCGCGCCGCTTCTCGGCGGCGTCCCGGCGCACCTCCAGGTCGGGCAGGAAGAAGAAGACGACCGAGCAGAGCAGGGCCAGCCAGACCGGGACGATCGGGCTCTCGCTGAAGCCGAGCGTCCAGACGACCGCGAAGAGGAACGGCCCGAAGAACATGCCGCCCGCCGCCAGCAGCACCTTCGTCGCCAGGAACTTCTCCCAGCTCCGTTCCAGTACGGCCAGATCGGCGCGCAGCGAGCGCTGCTCCCAGCCCTGCTGGAGATAGAACTCGGCGATACGCGCGCCCACTTCGGCCCGCAGCGACGAGAACCGGCCGGTGTCCTTCTGCGTGCGGGCCGACTCGTACGCCGCGCCGCGCGCCCGCATCGCGTCGATCCGGGCGACCTGGGCGACCGCGCTGCGCTTGGTGGGCATCAGGGCCCGGATCAGGACGTAGACGCCCAGTCCGAGGACCGCGCCGACGACCACCGGCATCGTCAGTTCGTCGTTCACCGTCGTACCCCCCTGCCCTGCTGGTCCCCGCCCTGCGGGTCACGTCCCTGCTGGTCCCGGCCCTGTTGGTGCGGGAGCCGCAGCGACGGTGCGGCCCCCGGTTCCGTCTGCTGCTGTCCCGCGGCGGTCGCCGCCCCCGGAGTACGGGGACGTACGAACTGGACCGCCGCCTCGTCGCGCACCAGGAAGCGTTCGGGTGTCTCGATGGTGGACAGCTTGCGCAGCCACCAGAAGCCGAGCGCGAACAGCCCGCAGACACAGGCGAGTACAAGCTGCCCCACGGCCGTCCCGTACGGCTCGACGAAGTCCCGGTTGAAGACGGCCAGTCCGAGGACGAACGCGATCGTCACCGCGACGACGATCTGCACCGACCGTCGGGTGGAGGCCCGTTGGGCCATCACGCGCTGCCGCATGTCGACCTCCTCGCGTGCCGACTTGGCCAGCGCGCCCAGCACCTGCCGCAGACCGGGTCCGCGCAGCTTGGCGTTGAGGATGAGGGCGGCGACGATGATGTCGGCGGAGGCGTCGTCGATCTCGTCGGCGAGATGCTGGAGCGCCTCCGGCAGCGGGGTACGGGAGCGCAACCGGTCGACGAGCGCGTCGAGATGGGGGCGCAGGACGGGCGCGGCGGCCCGTGCCGACGCCGGGATGGCCTGCTCGAGGCCCACCGCGCCGGCGATGGTGTCGCGCAGCGACTCCGTCCAGGAGGCCAGGGCCTCCACGCGCCGCATGGCGGCCCGTTCCTCCGCGGCTCCGCCGAACAGCCGGTCCCAGAAGAAGACGAGGACGGCGGCGGCGACTCCGGCGACGGTCCACCGGGTCAGCAGCAGCACGGCGAGGCCGACGATCGCGGCGAGGGAACCCCGCTGCCCCGCGAACCGGATCAGCTCGGCGGCCCGCGCGCTCGCCTTCTGCTTCTCGTGCGCGGGCTTGGCGGGCAGTCCGCGTACGGCGACGACGAGGAGGGCGAGTCCGCCACCGACGGCGATGCCGCACGCGAGCGCGTACAGGACCGTGGTGGAGAACAGTCCGCCCATCGAGCCGAGCGAGCCGGCGGCGACATCAGCGGCGGCGACGGCGACATCAGCAGTGGCAGCGGCGGCATCGAGGTCCGTGGTCGTACGGATCACCGGGTCACCCCCACGTTCCGCTGGGGCGGTAGCCGTAGGCCATCAGTTCCTCCAGGCAGGCGATGGGTGCGTGCGGCATGACCCGGCCGTCGGGCGACCGGGCGAACACCTCGCTGGACAGGACGCGTCCGTCGACGCCGTTGACCTCGCGGACGGAGGTGACCATGCGCTGGAGCCGGCCGCCGTTCTGGAACTCGTTGCGCCGCTCGATGAAGACGACGAAGTTCACCGCGCCCGCGATCAGCATCTGGCTGGCCTCGATGGGCAGCCGCTCCGTCGCCTGCAGGGCGTACGTCGAGATGCGGTTGAAGACCTCGCTGGAACTGTTGGCGTGGATCGTGGACAGCGAACCGTCGTTGCCCTGCGACATCGCGTTCAGCATCGTCACGATCTCGTCGCCGAGCACCTCACCGACGATGACCCGCGAGGGGTTCATGCGCAGTGACCGGCGCACCAGCTCGGCCATGGAGATGTACCCCTGCCCCTCGGAGTTGGGCAACCGCTCCTCGAAGGCCACCACGTTCGGGTGGAGTTCGGGGAACGAGTCGAGGCCGAGCTCCAGGGCGCGCTCGACGGTGATGAGGCGTTCGTGCGGCGGGATCTCGTTGGCGAGGGCCCGCAGCAGCGTCGTCTTGCCGGCGTTGGTCGCTCCCGCGATCATGATGTTCTTGCGGGCACGCACCGCACAGGCCAGGAAGTGCCCCAACTCCGGTGTGAGCGTGGTGTTCCCGACCATGTCGGAGATGAACACCTTGCCCATGCGGGCCCGCCGGATGGACAGCGCGGGGCGCCTCGTCACGTCCATGACGGCGGAGAGCCGGGAACCGTCCGGCAGTCGCAGGTCCAGCTGCGGGTTCGCGGAGTCGAAGGGCCGGGAGGAGAGGCCGGAGTACGCGCCGAGCACCTGGATGAGCTCGATGAGCTCCTCGTCGGTCTCCGCGACGGGCTCGCCCTGCACCTCGCGGCCGTCCGCATAGCCGACGAACACCTGGTCGCAGCCGTTGATGTCGATGTTCTCGACCTCGGGGTCGTCGAGCAGCGGCTGGAGCCGCCCGACGCCGAACAGCGCGGCGTGCACGGCGGCCGCGTACTGCTCCTCCGTCTCGGCGTCCAGCGGCGTACGGCCCGCGTTGATCTCGGAGCGGGCCTGCTCCTCGAGGATCTGCGCTATGACCGCCCGCGCGAACTGGCGCTCGTCCTCGGTGGACATCGGCGTGACGCCGTTGACCTGGTCGAGGCGGCGCTGTTCGGAGATGCGGTCGCCGGCGTCCTGGCGGAACCGCTTGACCAGTTGATGGTCGACAGCGGTCATCGCCCGGCTCCGGCGGCACGACCGTCGGACGGCCGGCCGCCGCCCTGCGCGCTGCCCTGCGGGGCGGGCTGACCAGGCTGACCCGGCTGGTACTGCTGGGCAGACGGTGCGTACTGACCCTGCTGCTGAGGCGGGGACTGGTGGTGCTGAGGCTGATGGGGCTGGTGAGGCTGCGCGGCGTGGGCGGACGCGGACCAGGCGGCGCCGTACTGCTGGTACAGGTCGGCGGTCACCTTGCGGGCGGTGCGGATCAGCAGCGACTTGTCGAGCCGCCCCCGCCTGCGGCCCGCCAACTGCTCGGCGCCGGCCGGGTCGTCGGCGAGGGTGCCGACCACACGGGCGCCGGTCTGGGCGTGCACAAGCATGTCGTTGACCTGCGAGGCGAGCTTGGCGGCGCTGCCGGTGTCGGCGATCAGGACGACACCGACCATCGGGCTGCCCGGCCCGGCGACGCGCGAACCGCCGTTCAGCTTGCCGGCCAGGGCGGCGGCACGGTCCCGGACCCGGGCGAGCGCCTCCGGTTCGGTACGCGAGACGAGCAGGACGAGGGAAGCGTGCGGGAACAGCTCGGCCGCCGGGGTGTCACCGCTGATCCGCCCGCAGTCGGCGATGACGTCGGCGGCGGCGTGCGGGGAGTCGGCGAGGGAGGCGAAGGCGTGCCCGAGGGTCGGCCACAGCCCGGCGAGGCCGGCGGCCTGCTCGGAGTTGCCGAGTCCGACGAGCACTTCGAGACCGCCGCTCAACGGCTGGACGTGGTCCCACAGTTGGTCGGGCACGAGCCCGCGCCGCGCGGTGGCGGCGATCGACAGCATGCCGGTGTTGGGGTTGAGCGGACCGCCGTGGGCGGCGGCGCTGCGGTAGACGAGGTCACCGCCCGCCGGGTCGGTCTCGGCGAGCAGCACACGCCGCGGCCAGACCGCCGCGAGAGCGACGGCCGTGGTGCTGACGCCGGGGGAACCCTTGTCGGCGGCGAGGGCGATCAAGGCCATGAGTGGGGTGCCGCCTTCTAGTTGCCAGGAACGAGGACGAGAGCCACCTCGCCGTTGGAGGCGGCCTGGGCGAGCGCGGCGGCCTGGGCGCTGTCGACGACCAGCGTCACGGGCAGGTTGGCGCTGCTGACGATGCTGCCGTCGCCGCCCTTCTGGTCCGGAGCGGAGTTCACCCGCGCCTGCTCGACGATCACGGAACTGCTGGTGCCCGCCGCGGCGCCGCCGTCCTCGTCGGCCTCACCCCCGGAACTCGATCCCCTGCCGCCGACGCGGTACGCGGCGACGGTGTCGCCGGGCTCGATCCCGGCCGGGTACTGCCCTTCCTTGAGGGACAGCCCGACGACGGACTTGCCGTCCGGGACCTTGGCCTCGTCGCCGAACATCTCGCCGACGGCGACGACGTTGGCCGGGATGGTGCTGACGGCCTTGAGCTCCTTCAGCGCGTCCAGCTGAGTCCACGGGATGTAGTTGATCTCCGGATCCTCGACGACGAGCACGGACTCGACATTGCTGCCGCTGACCGACTGCCCCGCCGGGATCTGCTTGGTGACCTTGACGACCTCGATCCGGTCCCCCACCTGGAGCACCAGCATCGTGGCACCGAGCGCGCCCACGAGGATCAGCAGCACCGCGAGCGCGGCCAACGCGGGTTTGCGCTCACGAGGCGGAGTGGGAAGCCGGTCACCGACCGCCGGCTGAGCCGGAGCGGCGGAACGCCCCGCGCCCGCCCCCGTACGCTCCTGGATCTTCACGCAACCGCTCCCCGTACACCCAAGACGATGTCTGCCAAGTACCCCGGAAATTCAGACACTTCACCCACGTCCGCTCGCACACAGACATGCGGGACGCCGCCGGACCTACCGACCCGACCTGGGCCAATACCCAGCGCCGGGGTGAGTGTCAAGCCATGGCACCGTACCAGTCACACATCAGCCCCTCAAGGCACACCCAACGTCACGGACACCACATGACACACCGTTACTTATCTGCAATTTCACCCTTGAACAACCCAGTTGGCAGCAGCACCGAACCGCAGCCCACCCCCTGTGCGCCAGCGAACCCCCAAAGCGCCCCACCGCTCACCCTCCACCACCCGGTCCGTCACACCTCACCCACGAACCCCACACGATTCACTCACGGGGGCCGGGAGGGGACGTGCCATGCTCTTCTGTCGGATCGGCGACGGAGAGGGCACGAAGGCCCCGCTGGACCTTCTTCCGCGAGCAGGGCGAAGGAGGCATCCCACTCACCCGGATGCCGCCGCTGGAAGCCATACGTCCCGCGGAAGCCGGTGGAGAACGACCGACAGATCAACCCCCTGCCGGTCAACCGGCATCAACCACCCGTCACCCACCTCGAGGAGCCCCCATGAAGCGCGCCGCGTCGGCCGTCCTGACCTCCCTGTCCCTGCTCTCCCTCGCCACGCTCACCGCTTGCGGCGGGGATTCCGACTCGGGTACGAACGGGGACGCAGCGGCCGACAAGCCGAAGGCGACCGCATCCGAGAAGAAACAGGCCACTCCGGCAGAACAGTTGAAGCAGTTGATGGTCACGAAGGCCGATGTGTCCGGCAAGAACGTGAACGAGACCGACAGCGAGTTCGCCTTCGCCGCGTCCCAGGAGGAGGTCACGGTCGAGAAGCCGGTCTGCGCCCCGCTGGCCTACGCCATGAACCAACTCCCTCTCGGGGAACCTCAGGCCGACCTCACTCGCGTCGTGAACGGCGACCCGAACCAGGCGTTCACGTACGTCACGCTCACGACGTACGAGTCCGGCCGGGCCGAGTCCACCATGGCCGGCCTTTCGGAGGCGGTCGACGCCTGCGGCGGAGGTTTCACCGCCGAGGCGAACGGCAACACGAGCGCGTACGACTCCGTGACCGCCGAGAAGCCCGTGGCGGAGGCCGGCGACGAGTCCCTCGCGTTCGGATCCACACTGACGTTCCGGGGCATCTCCCACACCGTGCACACCCAGGCCGTACGCAGCGGCGACGTCCTCGCCGTGTACTTCTCCGTCGACGGCATGGCCCTCGCCAACAGCAGGCCGAGCGACGCGAAGTTGTCGACGGCGGTGGTGAAGGCGCAGAACGCGAAGCTGGGGTGAGCCGGCGCACCGAGCTGCCCTCGGAGGACATCGGGACCGGCGAGGAGAACGACGTCAACCCTGCGCCCGAGGACGCCACCGAGAGGCTGGACACAGCTACGAGCCCCTTGCGCCGAGAAGTGCGGATATCTCCACAGAGTTCGCTGTGGCGAAACCAAGAAGCACACCGATACCGTCGTTGCCCGTGACCACGCATCTGTCTCACGGGGGAGTCACTGTGAAGCGCCGCTCTTTGCCCGTTGCTGCCGCGTTCGCCGCCGCCGCAGCCCTGCTACTGACCGCCTGCGGGGGCGGGGACGACAACGGGAAGGCCGCTGACGAGATCGCCGGCGCCGACCAGGGCACAGAGACACCGACGAAGTCGGCGGAGCCCTCGGGAGCACCGGCAGAGGACAAGCCGGACGGCGTCGACGTGTCCCTGCCCGCGGACATGAACCTGGTCTTCGACTGGGAGAAGCCGAAGGACGAGAACGAGGCGGCTGCCATGTCCGACGCGGCCAACTTCTTCCGTGCCGTCTACCGAGGCGTCGACAAGCGTACGACCGAGGACGCCGCCTTGGTCGCCTACTCCACAGGCGATGGTCTGAAGTACGCGAAGACGCAGATCGACGTCAGGCTCGAAGGCGGCTGGACGGCAACCGGCACCCGGCGTCACTACCAGGCCACCACCCGGTCCGCATCGAACGGCAACTCGGTGGAGGTCGCGTTCTGCGTGGACTCAAGCAAGTTCTACTCCAAAGAGGTCAAGACCGGAAAGGTCCTGAAGGGCGCGCCCGACATCACGGACTTCGACCACTTCAAGATCATCATGGTCAGGCTCCCCACCGGAGACGGTCTGTGGCAGGCGTCCAAGGTGTACGTCGAGGCGAAGGCGGCGAAGTGCCAGTGACCAGGTCACGTCGTGCGGCCCTCAGCACCGGCGCGGCTGCCCTGACGCTGGCCTTGGGCGTCGCCCTCGCGGAACCGGCCTACGCGGGAGAGCAGCCGAGCAACACCGAGGGCTCCAACACAGAACAGTCGGGTGGCAGTGACGGCACCGGCATCTACGCCGCCGCCCGGATTACGTACTCCGGCTCCGTCGCCAAGAGCGGCGGCACCGGCAACGTGACGTCCACCGACGTCAACTGGACGCCACCACCCTGCTGGTACGCCCCGTACCTCGGTGCCGAGGACTTCAAGAAGGAGATGTCCAAGGACATCGAGGGCCAGATGAATACGCCCGGCATGGGCGGCCACGCGGGCGCGGCGCTCAGCGAGTTGCAGCGCCACTACGAGGACGAGTACGGCTGGACCGACACCCCCGGCTACAAGGACTACAACGTCGACAAGGACGGCGAGGGGATGTTCTGGGCCGCCGTCGAGAACCCCGACGAACCCGACCTGCTCAAGCGGAATTCCTGCAACGATCTCCCCTTCTGGGTCGACAACGGCGAGGCCCCGCCGCCCCAGTACGAGGAGGCCATCACCCCGGAGATACTCGCCGCCCTCGCCTACCAGCACATGCAGCTTCCCGACACCGAGGTCAGCCTCGCCCCCGAGGAGACCACCAAGGTGAATCTGCCGACCTGGGCCTGGCTCGACAAGGCCGTCTTCGACGAGGTCCAGGCCACGGCGGCCATCAACGCCCCCGGCTTCGCGCTCCAGGCCACGACGACCGCCAAGCCGGTGTCCCTGAAACTGGAGCCGGGCACCGAGGACGCCGAGACCTACCCGGCCTCCGGCGAGTGCACCATCAACGCCGACGGTTCCATCGGCAAGCCCTACGCCAAGGGCAAGGCCGACCAGAACCCACCCTGCGGAATCACCTACCTCCGCAGCTCCGGTGATGGCGCGTTCGACCTCCAGGCCACGGTCACGTGGGAGATCGCCTGGACGGGCTCAGGAGGAGCCGGCGGCGACCTGCCCGACGGGACGTTCGGGAACGGCCAAGAGGTCGTCGTACAGGAGATCCAGGCGGTCAACCGTTGAAAGCACAACAGCGAGGACACACGCGAGGGGAGGGTCCACAATGGGCGGCCCGGATCTGACGGTCGACTACGACTTCCTCGCGGACTGTGAGCGAAAGCTCTGCCAGCTCAAGAAGACCTTCGAGGACATCGAGAACCGCCGCGACGACATGAAGGAGCACTGGGGTTCCGGTGACGTCGCCGGGGCCATGGAGGACTTCGTCGACAACTGGGACGACTACCGCACCAGACTCGTCGAGTCCCTCGAATCCGTCGGCAAGCTCGTGGCCGGCAGCAAGAAGGCCTTCGAGGATCTCGACGGAGAGCTGGCCAAGGCAAACAAGAAAAAGCCGAAGTGACGACGTGACACCGACATCCAAGCGCCGTCCGGTGGACTGGCAGCCGCTCTGTGAATCCGATCCCGTACCCGGCGATCCGGAAGAGATACGTGCCGAGGTCAAGCACATGGTCTCGGTGGCCAAGAAGCTGCGGGACCAGGCCAAGAACCTCAAGGCGATCAGCGACGACGAGACTCTCAAGGGCAAATACGTAAAGGCCCTGCGCGAGGAGTCCTCCACGCTGGAGAAACACATGCGGGAGGTGGCCGGCCGGTACGAGCGTGTGCACGGTCACCTCACCAAGTGGTCCAACGAACTGGAGGACTTCCAGTCCGACGCTGACAAGGTGCTGCACCAGGCCAAGCAGAAGCAGGACGAGATCGAGGCGGACAAGACCAAGAAATCCGGCTCCGGCGACAAGGACACTCCGCAGGCCTCGCCCAGTGGCGACGACCATTCCGACGACGACCCCCTCCAGTCGTACCGCACACGACTGAACACCATCACCGGCAACCGGGACACACGCGCGAGCCACCACTCGGGCAAGATCCGCGACGAGGTCGACGACGTGATCGAGGACTCGCGATGGGACGACATCAAGGGCTGGGTCCATGACAACGCGGACCTGATCAAGGCCTTCATCGATGTTCTCGGCTGGGTCGCGACGGTGGCAGGATTCCTGGCGCTCGCCATTCCCGGCCTGAACCTGCTGGTCCTTGGCATCGCGGCGCTCACGATCGGGCTCAGACTCCTGCTGGTGGCATCCGGCGACGCCACCTGGACGGATGTCATCTTCGACGTCGTGGGTGGGCTGCTCGTCGTGGGTGGCCTCGGGGCCGCCGCGAAGCTCGCCAGTGGCGCCAAGGCCACTGTGGGCGCCGCTCAGGCCGCCCGGACCGCCGGCCTGAGCCGCGGTCTCAGGGGCGTCAAGGGCATCCTGGACGACACGGGGCGGATGATGACCAAGATGCCGGGAGGGCCGGGGCGGCAGGCCCTCGGAGCGGCCCGTAACGCGATGCGCAAGTCCATCTCCCAGAACGTCGGACTGGTCACCAAGGGGCCGCTGCGGGTCAGTCCGTTGTCGACGCTGGTGCACCTCGGCGACAAGGAGATGGCCGGCATGGCGAAGATGCTGCAGGCGAACAAGGCTGCCTTCCCCGCGGCCGCGGGGGCCGCGGCGGACAAGGCGTACAAGTCCTATCAGGTAAGCCTCGGCATCGCCTGGACCGGCATGGCGATGGACGTCACGGACAAGGCGCTGGGGAAGAGCGACTTGACAAGCTTGACTGAGGAGAAGTTCGGAACCGGCGAGAAGCCGTACAACGAGGCGTACTCGAACTGGAAGGACAACACTCTGAAGCCCGCCCCCGACACCCACTGGTAAGGAGCGATCATGGACCTGCACTCGGCACAACGCATTGTCGAAGCCGAAGCCGCCCGCACGGGACTCGGCACCGGCCCCAACCGGCGGCTACGGCTGACTCTCATCATCGGAATGCCGCTGTTCCTGCCGGTACTGGGAATCATGATCCTGGTACCGAAGTCGTTGATGAAAGACGTGCTCTACGTCTATGAGGCCGGGATCATCGGCTGCCTCCTGCACTACGTCTGGGTCTTCGCGAAGTACCCCCGGTACGCGGGCCGTCCGCCCTACCTCACCCGGGATCTCGCCATGGGCGGCGGCTTCTTCCTGCCCTCGCTGTTCTTCGGTTTCTGGACGGGCATGATCGCCGCCCCGGCGTGGGCGCTCTTCGTAGGCGTTGCCTATGCCGTGGAAGTGACGCGGGGGCGCAATGACCACCGCTGAGCACCGCCGGGCCCCGAACGGCTTCAACCTGGTACCGCCACCCGGCTGGGACGTGATTCCGCTGCGCGCGGGCACCAAGGAAGCGATGGACCGCATCGTCCGCAAGGCCGTCGCACAGCTGCCCGTCGGCTTTCCCAAGGACGACATTCCGAAGGCCCGGCTGAAGCTCACCCAGGAGATGAAGAAGGTCGTCCGCCGGGCCAGCGCCAAGGGGGGAATGACCCTCTACCTCCCCACCGAACGCCTTCACGGCGTCGCGCTGCCCGTCTCGATCGTGGCCTCCGAGCCGATCGAGATTCCGCGGGTCAGGCCCAACAGCGGTCCGGAAGCGGTCCTGGCCGCGCTCGCCTCCGTGACTCCCGGCGCCGAGACGCGGGAGCTCGACGACACCGCGGCCCTGCGCTCGGAGCGAGACGTACCCGCCGACGCGGCCAAGGGCGTCGACGTCGCTCACCGCCGGGTCGAGTACTTCGTTCCGGTCCCGGACAGCATCCCCGACAAGTACCTCACCTTCTCCTTCAGCGCCCTGATCGCGCCCGGCTCGGATCCCGCCTTCTCCGACATGCTCGTGGAGTTGTTCGATGCCGTGATGGGCACCTTCCGCTGGAGCTATGCCTGAAGGCTCCCTTCTGCCGTGTCCCCGAAGAAAGAGACCGCTCATGTCCGAAGGCACTCTGTGGAGCACCGACCTCGGCGCCCCGCTCCACATCGACACGGATGCCGACCCAGACCTCTGGGGCTATCTCCACCTCCAGATCGACAAGAAGATCTTCAAGGAATGGCTGGAGCTGCACCTGACCGGCCTGGCCACCATCCACGAGGTCGAACTCACCCGCAAACTCCGCCGGTTCCACAAGAGCTTCTACGAGCAGACGATCGTCACGCTCCGGGACAAGCTCCAGGCCGACGAGGCGTTCGTCTACCACCCCGTTCCGCTGACCTTCATGCCACTGGTGATGCACGCCACCCGCATCCACTGCGAGGCCCGTGACGCGTCCTCCTGCGAGGGGATCACCGCGCTCACGGTGCCGCACCCGGACATCCCCGAGTGGCAGCAGCGAACCGGCAGCATTCCGTTCGCCTCGTCACACCTGGGCGCGGACGGGGTCCGGGTCACCCGCTCCTACCCTGCGGACAGCACCATCATGATGACCTCGGTGACGTACCACTGGCACACCCCGCCCGGCCTCCCCGACGTCCTGCTCCGCGGGCACCACGACGATCCGGAAGTGATCGCCGCGGCAATGGAGGCACTGGACGACTTCGCGCGGACGCTCCGGATTCCTGAGGCGGCCCATTGATCGGACGGCAAACGCTTAATCGCATGCGGAAGGAAATGTCGCAGAATGCGAGACGCGTTGCCGATGAAACGCCTCTTCGTCCCAGTGAGGTTTTCTCAGTGACCGCGACGTTCAATTCGCTCGCCAGTCGGGCACTTCCGGCCCTACTCTCGCGAGGATCGGGAGCAACCGAAGGGCAGACATGGTCAGTCACGGCACAGTCAAAGCCATCAACGGACTGGCCACGCGTTGGGCCGCGGCCCTGCCTCACGACGGCACGGTACTCGCCGCAGCCGGGGTGTGGCCGTTACTCGGCCTTCTCGCCGACGGTGCTGCAGGTCCCGCCCGGCAGGAACTCTCGGATGCACTCAGCATCCCGGCGGACGGCGCCGCAACAGCAGCACGAGACCTGCTCTCCACGCTCGGGGCGACGCGTGGCCTGGGCACAGCCCTGGGACTGTGGACTCGCAGCACCCTTCCCGTCGAACCGGCCTGGCTTAACCAACTGCCCGCCGACGTGCACGGGCAGCTCACCGGCGACCCCATCGGCGACCAGTTGCACCTCGACACATGGGCAGCCAAGTGCACCCAAGGACAGATCGACGCGATGCCGGTCACTGTGAATGACGAGACTCTGCTGGTGCTGGCCAGCGCCCTGACCCTCCGCACCGACTGGATCCGGCCCTTCACCCCAGGCGGAATGGAAGCCGAAACAGGGCCCTGGCGCGACATGAACCTGGCCGGCCTGCACCGAACCACCAGTCTCCTGAACCGGGTCGGCGTCGCGGACACGGCAGCCGGCCCCCTCACCGAACTTCAGATCATCGGCACCCATGGCATCGACGTCCACCTGTACCTCGGAACACCTGAAGCAACCGCAGGCCAGGTGCTGACTGCCGCCGTGGGCGCACTCCACAACCGCCGGGCAATGGTCCCCGGCGAGCACCTCCCTTACGGCACTCCAGGCCCCGGGCTGTCCGTGACTCGCGTCCCCAGTGTCGACGGCGAAGCCACGCTCCACGTATCCACCGTGCCGTTCACCGTCAAAGCCCACCACGACCTGCTCGACCACCCCGACCTGTTCGGCCTGCGCACGGCGACGGACGCCTCGCAAGGCCACTTTCCCGGCATCAGTGCCAAGCCACTTGCCGTCCAGGCCGCCGCACAGGCAATGACGGCGACGTTCGGCGCCCGCGGCTTCCGCTCCGCGGCCGTCACCGCCTTCGCCATGGTGGCCGGTGGCATCCCGCGCTACCCCTTCCGAGCCCGCGAGATCAGCGCCCGCTTCGACCGCCCCTTCGGATTCCTCGCTCTGCACCGCACCTCCCGACTCGTCCTCAACGCAGGTTGGGTCACCAACCCCGACCCCTTCGAGGAAGCCTCCTGGGACTGGTGAGCGCCCCATGAAACGCAGGGCCGCAGGGAACTCGGCAGGCACTGAGGTTTTTCAGCAAAGATCATTTCCAGTGGCCGTTGAGGACGAGGGCGGCGCGGGCGATGTCGCCGATCCGGCTCGGGCTGAGCGTGACGTGCTTGAGCGCGCGCCAGCGTTCCTTCAGTTCGGCGGCAGTCCGCTCGCCGAGTTCGCACAGGTCTCTGATCAGCATGTTCGTGGTGCGGGTGTCGGCGTGCAGGGCCTGCTCGGACTGGCCTTTCGGGCGGCGGGCTGGGACGCGGATGCCGATGCCGGCGCCGATGTAGCCCTTGTCCGCCAACGTCGGCAGGCCCTGGGCGGCGGCCCTGTACAGGGCGGGCAGCGCGTGGAGGCGGGCGGCGGTGATGTCGGGCGTGGAGCCGGGCTCGACCTCGGAGACCCACAGCGGCGTACCGTCCGGGGCGGACAGGAACTGCCCTACCAGGGGCTTCACGTCTGTCCGCCACCGGGCACTGCCCGCCCGATACATCTGGAATCACCCGGATCACACCGCTTCGCAAAGATTATTTCGCTGAGAAAACCTCAGTAATCGAACTTGTCCCAGAAACCGTCCTTCAACGAGTCGTTATTGATGGCATCGTCCAGTGCTTCACGTGCGAGCTTCGCCGCCTTGTCCCGGATGGCCTTGACCTGATTGACCTTCTCCCGGGCGGCATCGATTTCGTCGCCTGCGGAATCCAGCCGCTCCTGCAGCTTCTTCTAGTCGCCCTTTTCCTTCTCGGAAAGGGTATCCAGACTCCGCTGGCGGCACCTTTGTGATCGTCCGCATCCTTGGCTTCACGAAGAGCCGAGTCGGTGATTTCCTGTGCGCGGTTCAGATCAGACGCATAGTTCGTGCACTTTGCCCGAAGCTTGTCCTGGTACCCACCGCCGACCTCTGTCACCTCGGCGCCCAGGGCGTCGGCCGCGACGTCGTAACGCTTCAGTGCCGCTTCAAGCTTCTTGACGTTACCCTTTGCCTTCGCGCGGAACTCCTATCCTGCCTTGCTGTCCCAGGCGTCCACCTCGGCAACCGCCTTGAGGTTCTTGATCTGCCAGTCCAACTCCTCTGCGGTCCGGCGGAGTTGTTGGCCGAGGGCGGCAACCTGCTCAGGGTCGCCGGGCACAGGGTCACTATCGGCAACCGGGTGCCAATCACAGGGCCGTACGGACACTCCTACTTCCCCCCTTTTGGGCGCCTTCGGCTTTTGGGCACCCCGGATCGCCTCGGCCAGCGCGTGGTCGATGCCCTCGTAAACCTTGGCCGCATCGTTGGCGAGCTTGGCCAGCACCTTGACCTCATCGGTCAGTTTCTCGCGGTTGATCTCCCAGTTGCCGGCGAAGTCCTCGAAAGTGCCCGCAAGATCCCGGTGCCCGAAGTCGTCCCCCGTGCTTCCCTGTGAGCTTTTCCAGCCTTTCGAAGGCCTTCCTCACGCTGTTGAACCCGGTTCCCATCTCTTTGATCACAGCGAGATCAGCCCGAGTGTGGTCACCTTCACCAGACATGGCGCCCCCGTCTTCCCATCCCCGTTGCGCTCCCCCGCGCCCCCGGACCGGCGGTGCGGCAAGGCTCCGTGGCCTCGCCGCACCTCAAGGTCGGGACGGAGTCCTACTTGCGGGCAGCCTTGGCCAGTTCGTCGTCGATCTGCTCGAACTTGTCTGCCGCCATGGTCAGGTAGTCGCCCATGCCGTCGAGGCCGTCGAGCGTGGTCTTCGCGCCGTTGGTGAACTCGTCGAAGTTCTCGTCGAAGGCCTTGGAGGAGCTCTTCGTGACGTAGCCGGAGTTGACCAGGTTGTTGATGTACTTGCGGAGGCCGTCCAGCTTCTCCTGGAGCTTCTCCTTCTCCTTCACGACATGCTTGGCCGCCTCCCGCATGTCCTGATATGTGATGTCAAGGTCCTTGGCCATGAAGCCGCTTCCTCTCGCAACGCCGCAGGGCCAACCCCCGTGGCTCCCTTGTGTGCGGAACTGCCCGTCCGCCGCCGCGCCCCCTGCGGCACAGGAGCCGCCTGTGGCGAGCGGTGTGGTCGTCCGCTCTTGCGGCAGCAGCTTACGGGGGGCAACTGCAATGCCACATACCCGCTTTGTGGAGGCGGCGTTGTGAAGTCGTGTACGGCATTGCCAAAGGGAACGTCGCGTCTTCTCCCCACTGCCCCGGTCCCGTCCCCAGCGGATATCGTCGCAACGACTGTGGCCCGCGGGGTGGAAGCGGACACAGGGCCGCCTGGGGAGGACAAGCGTGCGCCTGACTCTGACCGTCGTCGATCCGTTCGGCGGGGATGCCGCCGATGTCGTACTCGACGCCGATCCCGAGTCCACCGTGGGGGACATCGCGGCGGAGCTGGCCGCCCAGGTCGGGCACAGCGGCGCCCAGGTGATTCCCATCGGGCAGCGGCGGCAGGGGCCGGTCGGCAGTGCGCCGCTCGTGTACGTGGACGGGTACGCCGTCGATCCCTCGGCGACCGTCATCGGGTCGCCGTTGCGCGAGGGGGCCGTCGTCTCGCTCCAGGATCCCTCCGGGTGCCTGCCCGGAGAGCCCACCGGGCTGGTCGAGCTGCGCGTCGTCGGCGGTCCCGCCGCCGGCTTCGTCCACCGGCTCGGGGTCGGGCGGTACGACATCGGCAGCGGGGCCGCCTCGGCCGTCCGCGTCGACGACCCCGAGGTCGACGCCCGAGCCCTCACCCTTTCCGTCGCCAAGGACGGCACTTGCCGCGTCACCGTCCATCGTGACGGTGACGGTGACGGCCAGGAGCGGGACCGGAACGAGAATCAGGAGCAGGTCACCCTCGACGGGGTGCCCATCCAGGATTCCGAGGGCGACAGCCAGAAGGAGAACGACAAGGCGGAGAAAAAGCAGAAGGGGGCCAAAGGCAGGGGCAGGAACAAGGGCGGCGCGGAGAGCGGCGGCGGGAAGAGCTCCAGCGCCGGTACCTACGACTGGCCCCTCGGGGCTCAGGTCGGGGTCGGGAACACGCTGTTCGAGCTCGGTCGGTACACGCCGCCCAACGCCGCCCTCAAGTGGTCCGAGGACGGGGTCGGGCTCGACTACAACCGGCCGCCCCGGCTGCGGCCGCCGACCCGGCAGACCACCTTCCGGCTGCCTTCGGCGCCCCGCGAGTACGAGCCGCGGCCGCTGCCCTGGCTGATGGCGCTGACGCCGCTGGTCGGTGCCGTCGTCGCCGTGCTGATCTTCCAGCGCTGGTACTACCTGATCATGGCGGGACTCAGCCCCATCCTGCTCTTCGCCAACTACTTCAACGACAAGAAGCACGGGCGCAAGTCCCACGCCAAACAGGTCAAGGAGTACGAGGAGCAGAAGGAGCGGATCGAGAAGGACGCCCAGGACGCGCTGGTCCAGGAGCGCGACGACCGGCGGCACGCCATTCCCGACCCCGCGGCCGTCCTGTCCCTCGGCACCGGGCCGCGCACCCGGCTCTGGGAACGGCGGCGCACCGACCGGGATCATCTGCTGATCCGGGTCGGGACGGGGCAGCTGCCCTCCGAGGTCGTGCTCGACGACCCCGAGCAGGACGACCACCGGCGCCAGGTGACCTGGAAGATCGAGGACGCGCCGGTCGCGCTCGATCTGCGGGCCCTGGGCGTCGTCGGCATGGCCGGGCCCGGGGATTCCGCGCGGGCCCTGGGGCGTTGGGCGGTCGCGCAGACCGCCGCGCTGCACAGCCCGATGGACGTGCAGTTCTACGTGCTGAGCGAGAACTCGGCGCAGCCGTCGTGGGACTGGGTGCGGTGGCTGCCGCACGCCCGCCCCTCCAGCGGGCAGGACGTCAATGTCCTCATCGGAACCGACGCCGAGACCGTCGGCGCCCGGGTCGGCGAGCTGACGCAGATCCTCGACGCCCGCAAGAAGGCCGCCGAACAGAACCGGTCCCAGGGGACGACGTTCAGCGACCCGGACATCGTCGTCGTGTGGGACGGGTCGCGGCGGCTGCGGTCACTGCCGGGGGTGGTGCGGCTGCTGCGCGAGGGGCCGGCCGTGTCCATGTACGCGATCTGTCTCGACGCGGAGGAACGGTTCCTGCCCGGCGAGTGCCAGGCGTTCGTCGTCGCCGAGCCCCGCCCCGAGGAACACGGCCGGGGCGGCCGGGACCGGCAGCACGCTCAGCCTCAGCAGGCGAGCGGGGGCTTCCCCTCCTTCCAGGCGTGGCACACGGCCACGCCCGAACCCGACCGCGCCGCCCGGCCGGACAAACTGCGGCTGCGCGTCGAGGAGGCGGGCGCGGAGCGCATCAAGGACGTACGGCCCGACTTCGTCCCGGCGGCCTGGTGTCTGCGTCTCGCCCGTTCCCTGTCCCCGCTGCGGGACATCAGCGGGGAGTCCGAGGACTCGGCGCTGCCCGGTTCCAGCCGACTGCTCGACGTACTGCAGCTGGAGCCGCCGGCGAGCGACGCCATCGCGGCGCGCTGGCGGATGGGCGGGCAGTCGACGCTCGCGGTGATCGGTGAGTCGTACGACGGTCCGTTCGGTATCGACCTGCGCAAGGACGGGCCGCACGGTCTGATCGCCGGTACGACCGGTTCCGGCAAGTCGGAGCTGCTGCAGACCATCGTGGCGGCGCTGGCGGTGGCGAACACGCCGGAGAACATGACCTTCGTCCTCGTGGACTACAAGGGCGGCTCCGCGTTCAAGGACTGCGTCCAACTGCCGCACACCGTCGGCATGGTGACCGACCTCGACGCCCATCTCGTCGAGCGGGCGCTGGAGTCGCTGGGCGCGGAGCTGAAGCGGCGCGAACACATCCTGGCCGCCGCCGACGCCAAGGACATCGAGGACTACCAGGACCTGGTGCGCCGCGATCCCTCGCACGCTCCCGTGCCCCGACTGCTCATCGTCATCGACGAGTTCGCGTCGATGGTGCGCGACCTGCCCGACTTCGTCACCGGGCTCGTGAACATCGCACAGCGAGGGCGCTCCCTCGGCATCCATCTGCTGCTCGCGACGCAGCGGCCGAGCGGTGTCGTCTCGCCCGAGATCCGGGCCAACACCAACCTCCGTATCGCGTTGCGCGTGACGGACGGCGGTGAGTCCAGCGACGTCATCGACTCGCCCGAGGCCGGGCAGATCTCCAAGAACACTCCGGGGCGCGCGTACGCCCGGCTGGGCCACGCCTCCCTGGTGCCCTTCCAGTCGGGGCGGGTCGGCGGGCGCCGGCCCGGGGCGGCGGACCCGGCCTCGCTCGCGCCCTGGGTGGGGCCGCTGAGCTGGGAGGATCTCGGCCGGGCCGCGCTGGCCAAGCCGAAGTCCGAGGCCCGGGAGGACGACGAGATCACCGACCTCAAGGTTCTCGTCGACGCCGTGCGCGAGGCCAACAGCTCGCTCGGCATCCCCGCCCAGCACAGCCCGTGGCTGCCCGCGCTCGACGAGACGCTGCTGCTCGACGACATCGAGGTCCCGGCCGTCGCACTCACCGCCGGGAGGCTGGCGCCCGCCCCGTACGGTGTGGAGGACCTGCCCGGCGACCAGGCCCGCCGTCCCGTCGCCGTCGACTTCTCCTCCTTCGGGCATCTGATGATCGGCGGTGCCCCGCGCAGCGGCCGCTCCCAGGTGCTGCGCACGATCGCGGGCTCACTCGCCCGCACCCACTCCGTCACCGACGTCCACCTCTACGGCATCGACTGCGGCAACGGCGCCCTCAACGCGCTGACCCGGCTGCCGCACTGCGGTGCGGTCGTGGGCCGGAACCAGACCGAGCGGGTGATCCGGCTGGTCAACCGGCTCAAGGGCGAACTCTCCCGCCGCCAGGACCTGTTGGCGGACAAGGGGTACGCCGACATCGGCGAGCAGCGGGCCGCTGCGGCCGAGGGCGAGCGACTGCCGCACATCGTGGTGCTGCTCGACCGCTGGGAGGGCTGGGTGCCCACGCTCGGGGAGATCGACCACGGCTCGCTCACCGACGAGCTGCAGACGATGATGCGGGAGGGTGCGAGCGTCGGCATCCACCTGGTCCTGACCGGTGACCGCACCCTGCTCGTCGGCCGGATCGCCACGCTCACCGAGGACAAGTACGGTCTGCGGCTCGCCGACCGCAGCGACTTCTCCTCGCTCGGCATTCCGGCCCGCAAGGTGCCCGAGGAGATTCCACCGGGCCGCGCCTTCCGCAACGAGGCCGGCACGGAGACCCAGTTCGCGCTGCTCGCCGAGGACACCACCGGTCAGGGCCAGGCCGCGGCGCTGACCGCGATCGGCGAGGCGGCCGCCGCCCGCGACGCCGACGTGCCGCGGGCCCGGCGCCCGTTCAGGGTCGACAGTCTGCCCAGTCGGATCTCCTTCCCGGAGGCGTGGGAGCTGCGGGACCCGGAGGCGTCGCGCTCCAAGCTGTGGGCGCTGGCCGGGATCGGCGGTGACGAGATCGTCGGCTTCGGCCCCGATCTCGCGGAAGGCGTACCGGCGTTCGTCGTCGCGGGGCCGGCCAAGTCGGGCCGTTCGACGGTGCTGATGAACATCGCCCAGTCGTTCCTCGCGCACGGCACCCGTCTGGTGGTCGCGGCGCCGCGCCAGTCGCCGCTGCGTCGACTCGACGGTACGGACGGCGTGCTGAAGGTTTTCACCGGTGACGACATCGACGAGGACGACTTCGAGGAGCTCATCGACGAGGCGTCGACCGAGGAGCCGATCGCCGTTCTCATCGACGACGGGGAGATCCTCGAGGACTGCGATGCCGGGAGCCAGATGAAGAAGCTCGTCTCGCGCGGTGCCGAACGCGGTCTCGCCCTCGTCATCGCCGGTGACGAGGAGGACGTGTGCAGCGGCTTCTCCGGCTGGCAGGTCGACGCCAAGAAGGCCCGCCGCGGCATCCTGCTCTCTCCGCAGGAGTCGTCCAGCGGCGACCTCATCGGCGTACGCCTGTCCCGCAGCATGGTCGGCGGCCAGGTCGTCCCCGGCAAGGGCATGCTGCACCTCGGCGACGGAGAGCTGCGGACCGTGGTGGTGCCGGGGTGAGGCGCTACCGGATCTTCGACAGCCGCGCCTTCGGGCTGCCCGAGTCCTTGCTGTCGGACTCGTAGACGAGGTCGTCGCCGGTCGGGGTGAGGTGGACGGTGTGGCGGGCCTGGTTGCAGACGCCGCGGTTGGACTTCGCCCCCACGGAGGTCGCGACGAGCCGCTTCTCCGTGACCTGCTTCAGGGTGAGCACGTCGTCGCAGACGCCGCCGAAGATGTCGGTGTGCCGGAGCGTGGCCACCTGTTCGCCCGCCTTCGCCTGTTTCACCGTCACCCGGAAGGTGCCCAGCGGAATGGCGATGCTCTCCCGCGAGGTGGCCTGGCCCTCCCAGGTGCCGAGGTAGACGGCGGGGACGGCGGGGGTGGCGGCCGGGGCCTCGGAGGAGGCACCGGTGTCGGAACCCGCGTTGTCGTCACCGGAGTTCCCCGGCAGGAGGTCCAGTACGAACACCGAGCCGACGGTCACCGCGGCCAGCGCCCCCGCCACGGCGAGGGCCACCG
>NZ_LIQT01000187.1 GCF_001418415.1 Streptomyces hirsutus | reverse complement strand
CGCCATTCGGGTGAGTGGCCGGCGGAGGCACCGGGCTCCACCTCGTTGCCCCCTTCAGGTCCGGTCAGGTCCGGTCAGGTCCTCAGGCCCTCAGGTCCTCAGGCCCTCAGGTCCTCAGGTCCGGTCAGGTCCGGGGCAGCAGGGTGCCGAGCGGCCCCAGATCGAGGTTGAGATCCTCCGGGCGTACGCCGTGCTGCTCACAGAGTTCCGTCATGCGCTGGTCGAGCAGCATGAGCGTGGTGCCGATCTCGTCGATCTGGCCGTCGGTGAGGTCACCCTGGTCGATGCGCCGCAGCGCTTGCCGTTCCATCAACTGGCGCAGGAGCTCCACCACGGTGAGCACCAGGGCGACCAGATCGCGCCCCATCTGCTCGGAGTCCAGATCGACCCGTGAGGCCGTCACAGCGGCCCACTGTCGGCCCAGGGGGCGGGCACGCGTTCGCTGACCGAGGACAGCAGGGCGTGCAATGACACCCGCACGAGCGGGACATCGGCGATCGCGATGACCAGGTCCCCACTGACGACGACCCCGGTCGCCAGGACCCGGTCCAGGAGATCGACCAACGGCACCCCGATGGGGCCGCTCAAAGGGCCCGGACCGTCCCACGGAACCACGTCGTGCGTCACCCCTCACACCTCGCCCACGAAGGAGTAGGGCACCCACGGGCCCGAGAGTTCGATCCCTGCGCCGGTGCTTCCCCGCAGGTCCTTCACCAACAGCTCCAGTTCGGCCGACCGGTGCTCGGCGACCAGGTAGGTGGCGTTCAGGACCTGGACACGGTGGTCGCCGGCCGCTCCCGGGCCGTGCGGCCGGAGCCGACGGGACGCCTTGGCGATGCGGCACACCCGCGTGTCCACGGTCTCGGCGACGCGCAGGGACTCCTCCCGCTGCTGCTCGCGCCGTGCCTGCAAGTTCCGTTTGCGCTCCAGATACGCCCGCCCCGCTCCCGGAGCCGGACGCTCCCGATCGCCTGGCGTACTCGGTATACTCGGTGTACTCGGCGTGCGGGGCCGCTGCGCCGCCCCGCCGCCGACATCGCCGGGAGAGCCGGTCGCGTAGACCTTCACACCCCATTCGGCATGGTGCGCGATGCGTTCCAGGGCGGCGTGGAAGCGCGCCGACTCGTTGCCCAGCACGACCTCGGCCCTGTCCTCCGCGTTGTACAGCGTCGCCAGGGGCAAGGGCACCGTGGGTGCCTGGGCGGCGACCGCCGACACGACCTCGTGGTGGGCCCGCGCGTACCGTTCGAGTTCGGGCTCGTCCGTCAGACGCTCCTGCCATGCCTCGTCCGTGAACTCGGCCGCCCGCACGGTCTGCACGATCGCGGTGAGAGAACCGAGGGGAAGCGTCCGCAGGGGTGCGTCCCGGGCGACCCCGGACACCCCGTCGAGCGCCGGACTTCCCTCGGTGCGGCAGACCGCGTACACGTAGAGGGCGGTCGTGTCCGAAGCCTTGGGGCTGCGCTCCGTCATGCCTTCGTTTCTCCCTGGCTCATCGATCGGCCGACGCCATGTCCCGGGGCCCGGATTCGAGTGCCTCCAGGCGGGTGCGCAGTTCGCGGTTCTCCTCCTGCAGAGCGCTTCGTGCCGCGCGGGAGCTGAGCGCCGGGTCGGTCTCCCACCAGTCGATGCCGGCCTTCTTCGCGGTGTCCACGGAAGCCACGAAGAGACGCAGCCGGATGGTCAGCAACTCGATGTCGAGAAGGTCGATCTTGATGTCGCCGGCGATCACGATGCCCTTGTCGAGGACGCGCTCGAGGATGTCGGCGAGGTTGGTGTTCGGGGGCCCCGGGACGGGGTGGTCCACGTCGTGCCGGAAGTCGAGGTCAGTCACGACGAGCCCTCCGGGAGCGCCGCTCGGCGGGCTGCTCCTCCTCTTCCTCGCCCTCCTCTTCTTCCTCGCCCTCTTCCTCCTCGTCCTCCGGGCCGGGCTCCTCTTCGTCCTCGTACTCCTCCTCGTCTTCCTCTTCCTCGCCCGTCAGCCGATCGTCCGCGGCCTCGCCGTCCTCTTCCTCGCCCTCTTCCTCCTCGTCCTCCCAGCCGTCCTGGCCCTCTTCTCTTTCTTCCTCCTCCATGGCCTCTTCGTGGGACTTGACGACTTCTCCGTCGCGGATCTCGCCACGCCAGGCTTCGGGCTCCTCGTCGGTGAGCGTGACGTACCGCTGGAAGTGCTTGAAGTCCAGGCGGACACGGCGCCCTTGAGCACGCCAGAGGTTGCCCGTCTTCTCGAAGAACCCGGACGGGTAGTACTCGAGGACCAGGACGATGCGGGTGAGGGACGGAGCCAGCTCGTGGAAGCTCACCGCACCACGCGTGGTGCCCTTGGCGCCTTCCGACGTCCACACGATGCGGTCGTCGGGCACCTGCTCCTGGACCGTCGCCTTGAAGCTGCGCGAGGACGGCCCGATCTTGACCTTCCAGTTGCTGGTCGCCTCGTCTTCCATCGAGACGTCCTGCACGCCCTTGGCGAAACCGCTGAACTGGTCGTACTGGGACCAGTGGTCGTAAGCGGTACGCAGAGGCACTCCCACATCGAGCACCTCGATGATGTTCATGAGCTTGCCGCTGCCCGCCTTGCGCTTGCCCTTTCCACCGCCGAAGGTCTCTTTGGCCTTGTCCACGACACTGTCCTTGACGCCCTTGGCCTTTTCCGAGACGAACGCCTTCACCGGCGAATCGCCCTGAAGGACGCGTGAGCCGATCTTGGGCAGGGACCCGCCGTTCTCCGCGACGTCGGTCAGCCGGCCCGTGACGCCGGTCAGCTTGTCTCCCGCCTTCTCGGCGAACTTCCCCGCCTGCGCGCCGAGGAATCCGGACAGCTCTCCCCGGAGCCTGCTCAGTCCGGACTCTTCCGCCTCGGGTTCTGTGTTCTTCGACTTGGCCATGACTGGCTACCTCCGACGCTTCGTGCGCTTGGATGCGGTCCCCTTCGCCGACGACGATGTGCTTGCTGCCGTCTTCTTCGCGGGAGATGTCTTCTTGGCCGCGGTCTTCTTGGACGCCGTCTTCTTGGCCGGAGCGGACTTCTTGGCGGTCGCCTTCTTGGCCGGAGCTTTCTTCTCGGCCGCTTTCTTCTTTGCCGGGGCGGACTTCTTCGCCGGGGTCTTCCTGCCCGACGGCCGCTTCTTCGGCCTCCGCTCGGGGACCTCCTCTTCCTCTTCCTCCTCTTCCTCCGGGCCGGGCTCCTCCTCTTCCTCCTCTTCCTCTTCCTCCTCCGGGCCCGGCTCCTCTTCGTCCTCGTACTCGTACTCGTCGTCCCCGTACTCCGCGCCTTCGTCGTCCGGCGTCTCTTCTTCCTCGCCCTCGCCCTCGTCCTCGTACTCGATGTCTTCGTCCTCGTCCCGCGGAGGTTTGGTGAGACGGGCCGTGCGGTCGCTGAGCGTGTCGGCCAGTGAGCTCAGGCTGCGGTTGGCGGTGGCGGTCATGGCCTTGCGGCCCGCCTCGAGGACCTCGCCCCGGATCTGGTCCTGGAGCTGGGCGAACTGGGGAACCTCTCCGAGCCGTCGCATCCCCTCCGCGGCGAGCTGGCGGGGCTCCAGCCCGAACCGCCGGCCGGCCAGATAGGTGGCGACGGTGATGGCCAGCCGTCCTTTTTTGGTCCGGCCCAGTAGATAGCCGCCGACCACTGCGGCCCCGAGGGCAACTTTGGACTGGTCTTCCATCAGCACGTCACCTTCGCTCGCGATCGTTGTGTGCCGGACCGACCCGCACGGCGTGCAGTCGGTCGAGCAACCGTTCTTCTTCTCGTTCGAACTCGTCCGGAGTGATGTCGCCCGCCTCGAGCTCCTGGTTGAGCACCGCCAGTTGTGCGCGCAGAACGGCGGGGTCGTGCAACTCGCGCTCGGCGGCGTCGTGGAGTTTCTCGGCCACCCAGACCACGCCCCGGACCGGCGCGATGGGCAGTGTGAGCAGGCCGGTGATCAGTCCCATGTCACACCCCGCCCACGGGTACGGGGCGGGCCTCGGACGAGACGAAGCTGTAGCAGGGGAGCGGGCCGGCGAGCCGGAGTTCCACATGCTCCCGATGAGCGTCCGCGAAGGCCCGGGCCCGGGTGAGGAAGGTGTCGGTGTCGCCGCGGTCGACGAGGAAGGACATGTTGAGCGCACAGCCCGGGACGGTGGGACCCGCTGCCACGGCGCGGGCCCCGGGCGTGAGTTCACGCACCATGCGCCGTCCCGCCGCCGCCGCTCTGCGGGTGAGTGCGGTGGTGACGGCTTCGCCCAGTCGGATACTGGCCTCGTAGCCGGGACGCCGGCGCGCGGCGTCGCGAAGCCGCCGTACGTCCTTCTCCTCGGCGACGAGGGCCGCCAGCGCGTTCTGTGCCGGAAGTGCCTTGACGTTGATCTCGAAGCGGCCGGCCAGCTGTTCCAGAGCGGCGGCATGGCGGGACTCGGCTGCGGCCAGCTGCTCGAGGACCGTCTTCTCGTCCGGCGCGACCATGCCGAACCGCATGGGCAGCACCGGCCCTTCGTCCGCCAGGCGCATCAGGAGTTCCTGGTGCGCCAGCAGGTCGCGACGTCGCGCGCGCAGCTCGGGCGGCGCGTCGCTGACGACCGCGTCGAGCGGGCCCTGCCCGATCGTCCGCACCGGGGCGGGAGGGGATCCCACACCGCCGAGCCCTTTCGGGAGCGCCGTTCCCGCCCGCAGAATCGCGTAGACGTACACCCCGTCGGTCACCACGGTCATGCCTCCACACGGCGTCGGCTGCTCTTGCGCGCGGGAGCGCGCCGCTTCCTCGGGCGTTCCTGCTGCTCGTCCTCGCCCTCGTCCTCGTCGTCGGACTCCTCGTCACCGCCGCCCACCACTTTGCGTACGGTCTCGCCCACGGTGTCGGCGGCCCTGCGCACCTTGCGCTTGCCGACAGCCTTGGCCGCACCGCCGCCGAACAGTTCGGGAACCGTGGTGCTGCCGGAATCGCGCTCGAGGTCCAGCCGGTTGCACGCCTCCGCGAACCGCAGGTAGGTGTCCACACTCGCGACGACGATGCGCGCGTCCACCTTGAGGATCTCGATCCCGACCAGCGAGACCCGTATGAACACGTCGATGACCATGCCGCGGTCGAGAATCAGTTCCAGCACGTCGTACAACGTGCCGGAGCGGGGCGGGCAGGCCACGACTTCGTCGGAGTAGTAAGTGGTGGCGGTCATGGAAGTTCCTTCCAGCAGAGGGGGCGAACACGGATCACTCGTCGGCCGCACCCCGCCGGTAGCGACGGACCCTGCGGTATTCCAGGAGTTCGCCGTCCCGGTCGAGTTGCACCTCGTACGAGGCCAGGAGGCTCGTGGTGTCGGGAATCCGCGGAACCTCCAGAACGTCCACCACCACGCACCAGCCGTCGTCGGAACGCCGGACGGCGGACACGCCCTCCGCCGGGTGGTCGATCAGCCCCTCCAGGCTCTGGAGGGCCGTACGGGCCGCGTGCTCGGGCCCCCGCGCGGCCCCCGCTCGCCGGGCGGGGGCCGTCTTGGAGCTCCCGGTGCCGGAGCGACGTGGTTCTGCCATACGGTCAGTTTTGGCGCTCCTGGCGGCTGCGCATCTCGAGCGGGGCCATCCGTGGGAGGCGCGGGGTACGTGTGCCGCAGTGGTGCGGCGCGCGCGTTTTCCCGCTGCGGTGTAAAAGAAACATGAAGGCGCCGTGCGTGTGACGAGAACTCCGGGGCATCTGCTCCCTCGGAGGTTGATAATCATGGTTCCCCTGCTTCTTGTACTTCTGCTGGCCCTCGTCCTTTTCGGTGCCGGATTCGCCATGAAGGCGCTGTGGATCGTTGCCGTGATCGTGCTGGCCGTGTGGCTGCTCGGTTTCGTCATGCGCTCCGCAGATACGGGCGGACGCCGAGGCCGGTGGTATCGCTGGTAGAGCGAGGAATACGCCTTACCTGAATGCTCGGGGTGGTATCGGATTCATTTCTGGTTCCACCCCGCCTTCATGCCCGGATGGGGCCGTCGAGCCCGCGTGCTGACCGAAGCGGCGTGGCCAGGGCGCGGGAATGCGGATGCGGAGAGCCGGGGCCGGCAACCCGGCCTCCTGCACTATCGGTTCGGCGTCACCCCAGGACCCCGGCGAGTTGGTGATCTGGCCGGTTGGGCGGCCGGTTGTCCACATCCGTGGAGTTCGAGGATTCTGCGGTCATCGCGGCCATGGTGTCTGAGGGCGTGGGTGGTGTTGGCAGGCCGGCCCTGGCCGCCTAGCATCGCCGGTCATGGACATCGCGCTTGTCCGTTCACGATGGCGGGCCGTGTTCGCCGTGTTCGCCGTGCTTCCGTGGGGGCTGGGCCTGTCGTTGGCGGCCCTCACGAGCGGATGGGAAGCCGTCGCGGGGCAGTCTGATGTGCTGGGCACCACGATGGCCGTGGCGGCCGGTGCGGCGTCCTTCGTGACCGTTCCGGCTCAGGTGCAGACTGTCAGGGCTCTGCTGTCCAGACCCCGGCTCACCCTGGAGACCGACGCCCTGGTCATCCATGACCCCGTGTTCCTCCGCAAAGACGCCCGGATCGCGCGCGAGCGAATCGCGGAAGCCGATCGGCTGGACTGGAAGGACGCCGAGGTCAGCTTCCTCATCGGCTACGACACGACCGAGCTGACTCCGTTCCGCGAACCGCTGAACGTGGAGGTACGGCTACGCGGCGACCACGGCTTTGCCTCGGCCCGAAGGCTTCACCGCGGCACCTGGATCTGGCGCGTCGCCCGCAGAGGGGACCGAGCCCCGCAGTTTCCGGTGCCGGGCGACTGCTACCGAAGAATCCGGATCCGTGCCAGACACCCGGTGGACGCCCTCACCGCCCTCACCGAATGGGCCACGGGCTCAGCCGCTCCTGACGCCGGGTGCCCTCCTGATGGAACGACAGGCGAGCCCTACTAGGGCCTGTGTGATGTCGT
>NZ_LIQT01000186.1 GCF_001418415.1 Streptomyces hirsutus | reverse complement strand
CCCGGCCGGCCGGGGCCCGCGGTCACGAAGGCGGCGAGGTGCATCTTGTTCTGGGGGGTGCTCACTGCGTGTTCTCTCTTCCCTGCTGTCGTGCGCTGTCTCGTGCGGTACGCCGGGGCCGTCACTTGGCCAGTTCGGCGGCCACCGTCTTCTTGATCGCGTCGAACCGCGAGTCCTCCAGGAATCCGGTCACGTCGATCTTCGACGGGTAGACGCCCAGGTCGTGGAAGTTGTCGGCCAGGTCCTGGGTGTTCTCGCTCGCCTTGCTGTCCACCGGTCCGAGCGTGTCGGCGAGGGACTCCGACTGCCGCTTGTCCTTGGTCACCTCGAGGAAGACCTTGCGTTCGAGGTCCTCCGAGCCGAATCCGCCGATCTTGTCGAAGAACTCGACGGCGGCCTCGGGGCGGGCGTTGATGCGGCGTTGGGTGTCCCGGATGACGCGGACGACCTTCGCGGCGGCCTCCGGAAACTCCTCGACGAACGATTCGCTGGCCACGTAGAAGGTGTAGTCGTAGGTCCTGACCTTCGGCAGCGAGCGTGCCTTGTGCCGGGCGCGGCCCAGGCTGATGGCCGGGGTCCAGCTGATCCAGGCGTCCACCTTGCCGTTGGCGAACGCCGACTCGGCGTCGGCGGCGGGCAGATTGACGTACTCGACGTCGTCCAGCCGCAGGCCGGCGGTCTCCAGGTACTTGATGAGGCTGTAGGTACCGGTGGTGCCCTGCTGGTCGGCGACACGCTTGCCCTTGAGGTCGGCGGCGCCCTGGATGGGCGAGTTCTGGGGGACCAGGATCTCGACCTCGTTCGAGGGCAGCGGGTAGGCGGCGAGCGGCACGATGGGCACCCCGCCGCCGATCGCGTAGGCCACGGCGGTGGCGGTGGCGAAGGTGAAGTCGACGCTGCCGGACTTGAGCGCCTCCATCACCGGCAGCGAGGCGGTGAACCCGGACGGCCAGGAGACGGTGGTGCCACCGAGTTCCTTGCCGAGGTCCACGCCTTCGAACTTGTAGCGCAGCGCCGCCGGGATTCCGGTCTTGCCGCTGCCGATGACCGCGTAGCGCAGCTCCTGCGGCACGCCGTCGGCGAGGGCGGCGGAGCCGGGCCGTGATCCACCGCCGCAGGCGGCCAGGACCGGGGCGAGGGCGGCGAGGCCGCCCGCGGCCAGGACACCGCGGCGCGAGAGCTTGCCGGACAGGAGTGGCGAGGCTCCGGTGGTCGAACGGGCGGACGGGCGGTTCACGGTCACGGTCGGTTCTTTCTCGGTGGGGCGTTGCTCGGGTGGGCGGATGCGCGGGGCGGGGCCGCGGTGGCGTGCTGTCGCGGGCTCAGACGTCGGCCGGGGCGGTGGAGTGCGGTGCGAGAAGGCCCTGGAGCAGTTCTTCCTTCCAGGCGACGAGGCGGGGGTGGCCGCGCCTCTCCCCGCGGGGCAGGTCGATGCGCAGGTCGCGGCCGACGGAGCCGTCGGCCAGGACCAGGACGCGGTCGGAGAGCACGAGCGCCTCCTCCACGTCGTGCGTCACCAGCAGGACGGTGCGCGGCTGCTCCAGCCACAGGCGTTCCAGGAGTTGCTGCATGGCGATCCGGGTGATCGCGTCCAGAGCTCCGAAGGGCTCGTCCAGGAGCAGGAGTTCGGGGTGGTGGAGCAGGGCGCGGGCCAGGGCGACGCGCTGTCGCTGCCCGCCGGAAAGCTCGGCCGGCCAGGCGCCGCCGCGGTCGCCCAGGCCCACCGCCTCCAGCAGTGCGCGCGCCTCGTCCCGGCGGCCCTTGACCCCCAGCAGCACGTTGTCCTCGACCGAGCGCCAGGGCAGCATCCGGTCTTCCTGGAACATCATCCGCACCATGGGCGGCTGCGGACCTTCTCCCTGGAGTCCGACGGTTCCCGCGCTCGGCTTCTCGAGTCCGGCGACGATCCGCAGCAGGGTGCTCTTCCCCGCGCCGCTGGGGCCGAGGAAGGAGACGAACGAGCCGGATTCGATCTCCAGGTCGAGGTTCTCCAGGACCCACCGGCCGTCGTACTGCCGGCCCAGGCCCTCCAGGGCGAGCCGAGCGCCTGCCCGCGCCGGGGTCACTGGTTCGCCCTGGGACGGTAGTTCGGGTGCCACCGCAGCACCCTCCTTTCGATGAGCCTGGTCAGCAGGTCGGCGAGCAGACCGGCCAGTGCGTACAGCACGATGGCGAGGACGATCTGGTCGGTGCGCAGCAACTCGCGGGCGTTCTGGGCGAGGTAGCCGATGCCGTCGCTGGCCGAGATGGTCTCGGCGATCACGAGGGTCATCCAGGCGACGCCGAGGGAGTACCGGATGCCGGAGAGGATGGTGGGCATCGCCCCGGGGACGGCGATGTCACGCACCAGGCGCCACCGTCCCAGTCCGTAGGAGCGGCCGAGCTGCAGCAGCTTGGGGTCGACTCCGCGGATGCCGGTCACGGTGTTCAGGTAGATGGGGAAGAAGGTGCCCAGTGCCACGAGCAGGATCTTGGGCTCCTCGCCGATGCCGAACCAGGCGATCATCAGCGGCACCAGCGCCAGGTGCGGGATGGTGCGCACCATCTGCAGGGAGCGGTCGAGGAGGATCTCGGTCACCTTGGACATGCCGACCAGGAACCCGAGGATCAGGCCGGTGGCCGCGCCGAGGGCGAAGCCCTGGAGGATGCGCCGGAGACTGGTGAGGATGTGGAACTGGAGTTCCCCGGTGGCGGCCAGATCGGCTCCCGCCCGCCACACCGCCTCCGGAGCGGGGAGGATGGACGGCGGCAGGATGCCGACGGCGGCGGTCCACTGCCACACCACCAGGACCAGCACGGGGACGACCCAGGGGCCGGCCGTGCGGGCGGCGCGCAGCAGCACCCGGCGGTTGCGGGCGGCGGAGGGCGACCCGGTCCCCCGGTCCTTTCCGGCGCCGGGCCGGCCGGACGGGCCAGAGTGCGGTTGTGGGTCCTTGGCGAGCAGCAGCTGCTCGGGCATGGAGATCCCCTTCAGGAGTGGTTCGGACACCCGTTGGACCGCCTGGCCGGTGAGCGGCGGCAGCCGAGGAGGCCTGCGGGGTCGTGGGGCAGTGCCCGGGACCGACTCCCCTGCCATGCCGAGTAGAGGGCGGGGCGGGGCGGTCCGGGGCATACGACGGAGCGGGGCGCGCCTGCGATCGGGCCGGACACAGCCGCGCCCGCCGCTGACTCAGCGGCCGGGACGCGGCAGGCGGAGGAGGCGCGTGATCAGCGACAGCCCGTGCTGAAGACGCGCATGAGGTCGATGTGCCGACGGCTCGTCAGGCTGTTGCAGAAACGGGAGGCCGGCCCGGCTACCGGGTGCGCCGGGTGGGCGGCGTATCGCCCTGGCTGCGCGCCACGATGCATCAGAAGCTCCCGAAATCCTGTCAGGCGTATAGGGGTCATGCACTCGAAACAAATGGACCCGGACCCGAGGACGCGATGGAACTCAAGTCCGGATTCAGCTGCAAGCAACTGTATACACATGTAGACAGTGGCAGACTATGGCCGTCTCGAATCGCGAGAACACCTGTCCGCAGAGAGCGCCGCTCCGCGTGCGCCGCCGACGGGTCGGCCCTCGGTATGGAAGAGGAGCGAACAGCTTGAGCACCGCACGGGGAGACCGGGGCGCCGACGCGGGCGCGGGCAGCCACTACGCCCGTATCCGGCGGAGCATCCTCGACGGCCAGTCACCGCCCGGAACCGTCCTGATCCCGACGGGTCTCAGCACGCAGTTCAACGTCTCGCGCACCCCCGTCCGGGAGGCGCTGATCAGGCTCGAACAGGAGGGCTTGGTGACCCGGGCCACTCGCGGCTACGTGGTCCGTACGCGCACTCCCCAGGAGATCCTGGAGATCTGCGAGGCGCGCATCGCCCTGGAGTCGACCGCAGCACAGGCGGCCGCGACCCGCCGGACCGAGCTCGACCTCGCCCGGCTCGTCCACGTCCACGAGTGCGCCGTGGCGTCGGCGGACCCCGCCGAGCTGCAGGATCTCAACGAGCAGTGGCACCGGGCGCTGCGCGAGGCCGGGCACAACGCGACGATCATCGAGCTGATGGACCACCTGGACGCCCAGTTGAAGGTGTACGACTCCGGCACCACCACCCAGCCGGAGAACCTCGCGCTGATCGTCGAGGAGCACGAACGGATCCTGGACGCGGTCCGCCGTGGCGACGCGGCGGCCGCCGGGCAGTACGTGATCGAGCATCAGAGCCGCACCCGGGACCTGCGCATCGCGGCCCTCGCGCGGTCCTGAGCCCCGTCCTGAGTCCGGTCCTGAGTCCGGTCCTGAGTCCGGTCCCGAGTCCGGTCCCGAGTTCCGTCCAGCGCACCCCGGTCATCTACCAGGCGGGCACCTCCCCGGCCGGCCGGGGAGGTGCCCNNGCCGGGCCCCGCAGAGCATCAAGATGTTCGCCATCATGACGGTGGTCACCGCGCCGACCGACGAGGAGGCCCGCGCGAAGTTCGCCGACTACCGCTCCTACGCCGGTATCGAGGGCAACCTGGCACGGCTGAGCGGAATCACCCAGGTGGACAGGGCCCGGTTCGACCTCGACGAGCCGCTCGCCTACGTGGACGCCCCCGGCATCCAGAGCATTCCGGCCAACTTCACCAAGGCCGACCCGACCCGCGCATGGACGCCGCGTCAGATCGCGGAGCACATGGCCGTCTCCAGTTTCGGCCCGGTCGTGGTCGGCTCCCCGCAGACCGTCGCCGACGAGCTCGAGCGCTGGATCGACGAGGCCGGCATCGACGGCTTCAACCTCACCGATATCCTCCCCCCGGCCTCCTGCGGCGACTTCGTCGACCTGGTCGTCCCCGAGCCGAGGGCACGCGGACACGTCTGGGAGGACTACGAGGGCAGCACGCTGCGGGAGAGCTTCCACGGCCCGGGCCGCCAACGCGTACGGCCCGACCACCCTGCCGCCGCTTACGGAAGGCGAACCGATGCCGCTTCCTGACCACCCCGCCGCACCGTGGCATCGAGCA
>NZ_LIQT01000185.1 GCF_001418415.1 Streptomyces hirsutus | reverse complement strand
ACCCGGTCGGCGGCCTCCAGCAGCTCGCGCCGGCGGCGGTCGGCGGACCTCTGCTGATCGGTCCGCTGTGTGGTGTCCATGATCTCTCCCCACCCCTGCTGATTCGGTGACGCCTGCGCAAACTAACACTGACGGTGTGACCAGCGGTGAACGGGATGACGGGGGCCCGGGGGAGTTGACTTTTCCTACCAGCCGGTAACAGACTTTGGTTACCGCAAGTAACATGCACGTGCGTCGCCGCTGGAGGGGACATGGCCGAGTTCACCATGGAGCTCAACGAGGAACAGAGGGAAGTCCGGGAGTGGCTCCACGGCTTCGCCGCCGATGTGATCCGCCCCGCGGCCGCCGAGTGGGACGAGCGCGAGGAGACTCCCTGGCCGGTCATCCAGGAGGCAGCCAAGGTCGGCATCTACTCACTCGACTTCTACGCCCAGCAGTACTTCGACGCCACCGGCCTCGGCATCCCCACGGCGATGGAGGAACTGTTCTGGGGTGACGCCGGCATCGCCCTGTCGATCGTCGGCACCGGCCTCGCCGCCGTCGGTGTCCTCGCCAACGGCACCGAGGAGCAGATCGGCACCTGGATCCCCCAGATGTACGGCGACGTCAATGACGTCAAGGTCGCCGCCTTCTGCTCCTCCGAGCCCGACGCGGGCTCCGACGTCGCCTCCATGCGGACGCGTGCCGTGTACGACGAGGCCAAGGACGAGTGGGTGATCAACGGCACCAAGACCTGGGCGACCAACGGCGGCATCGCCAACGTCCACGTCGTCGTCGCGGTCGTCGACCCGGAGCTCGGCTCCAAGGGCCACGCCTCGTTCATCGTCCCGCCGAACACCCCCGGCTGTTCCCAGGGCCAGAAGTTCAAGAAGCACGGCATCCGCGCCTCGCACACCGCCGAGGTGATCCTGGACAACGTCCGCGTGCCCGGCTCCTGCCTGCTCGGGGGCAAGGAGAAGCTCGACGAGCGCCTCGCCCGCGCCCGGGAGCGTGCCGAGCAGGGTGGGGAGAGGGTGAAGAACGCCGCGATGGCCACCTTCGAGGCCTCCCGCCCGGCGGTCGGCGCCATGGCGGTCGGCACCGCCCGCGCCGCCTACGAGGTCGCCCTGGAGTACGCGCAGACCCGCGAGCAGTTCGGCCGCCCGATCATCGACAACCAGGGCGTCGCCTTCCAATTGGCCGACATGCGCACCCAGATCGACGCCGCCCGCCTCCTGGTGTGGCGTGCCTCCTGGATGGCGGTGAACGGCAAGCCGTTCACCGCGGCCGAGGGCTCGATGTCCAAGCTGTACGCCAGCGAGACCGCCAAGCAGGTCACCGCCCAGGCGATTCAGATCCTCGGCGGCAACGGCTACACGCGTGAGTACCCGGTGGAGCGCATGCACCGCGACGCCGCGATCTACACCATCTTCGAGGGCACGAGCGAGATCCAGCGTCTGGTCATCGCCCGCACCCTGTCCGGCATGCCCATCCGCTAGGCGCCGCAAGGAACTGAGGTGGGGAGCGGCGGGCCGTCGGCGTGGAACCACTCCGGCGGCCCGCCGCTCCGCCGGGTCCCCGCGGGTGACGCCCGCCCGGATCTCGGGGGACCATGGTGGGGAAGCCGGTCGCCCCACGGACCGGCCGACCGACGCGACGGAGACCGCGATGACGCGCACGGCCCGGGAACTGCTGGAGACGATCACGCGGGAGCTGGCCCCGGACCCCCGGTCCAACCCGCTCGTACCACTGATCGCCCTCGGTGAGGCCGGCCGGGACACCCTGGCCGCGCTCGCCCTGGAACAGAGCTGGGTGATCCCCGCCGACCGCCGCGCGTTCCAGCACCTGGCGGACCGCTCCGCGGACCAGCCGCGGGCCGCCGCGTACTTCACCACCCTGGCCGAGGGCGAGGACCTGGCGGCGGCACGGCTGGACGCCTTCGCCGCGGCCTGCGGCGTGGACCGGGAGCGGGCGGCGGCGTACGGCCCCCTGCCGGGCTGCCAGGCCTACCCCGCCTACGTCGCCTGGCTGGCCCTCAACGCGGCACCGGCGGACGCCGTCCTCTCGGTGACCGCCAACTTCTCGGCCTGGGGCGGCTACTGCGCCACCATCGCCGAGGCGCTGCGCACCCACTACGGCTTCACCGACGAGGCCTGCGGGTTCTTCGACCTCTTCGCCGAACCGGCCCCCGGCCTGGACCGGACGGCGGCCGAAGCGGTCCAGGACGGCCTGGACACGGGCCTCCTCGACGAGAGCCTGGCGCGGGGGTACGGCCACCTGCTGCAGAGCTACGAGGCGCTGTTCTGGAGGACGCTGCTCCGTCCGGTCTGAGCACGCGGCCGGCGGATCGCCGCCCGCGCTTCTCCAGGGCGGGTATCAGGCCCTGCTCCCGCTGCTGTGGGCGATGCACGCCACGTCGATCCGGTCGGCCAGCTTCGCCAGTTCGATGGTGAGCGCGGCGACCGTGTCCTCGTCGAGCCGCTCGTCGCCGGACTCGACGAGATGCAGCCACCGTCCGCCCATCGTGCGCAGCAATTTGCTCACGTCCGCCGCGGAGACCTGCAAGGTACCGCGGTGGTCGACGATCAGAGGCAGAGTCACTTCGCGGTTCACAGACCGGATCGTAGCCGCGGGAGCGTCACGCACCGTGCCAAACCGTGGTGATGTTGCAGAACTCGCGGATTCCGTGCCCGGACAGCTCACGCCCGTACCCGGACCGCTTGACCCCGCCGAACGGGAGCGCCGGATGGGACGCCGTCATCCCGTTCACGAAGACGCCGCCCGCCTCCAGGTCCCGGACGAACCGGCCGACCTCGGCCTCGTCGCGCGTCCACACGTTGGAACTCAGACCGAACGAGGAGTCGTTGGCGATCAGCACCGCCTCGTCCAGGTCCGCCGCCCGGTACAGCGTGGCGACCGGCCCGAAGGCCTCCTCCCGGTGGACGCGCATGTCGCGGGTGATCCCGGTCAGGACGGTCGGCGGGTAGTACCAGCCGGGCCCGTCGGGGAGTTCGCCGCCGCACAGCACGCGCGCCCCGGACCGTACGGCGTCGTCGACCAGTTCGACCAGGTCCTTTCGGCCCTGCTCGCTGGCGAGCGGGCCGACATCCGTGTCCTCGTCCATGGGGTCGCCGGTCGTCAGTGCCCGCATGCCCCGGGTGAAGCGTTCGGCGAACGCGTCGTAGACGTCGGTGTGCACGATGAACCGCTTGGCGGCGATACAGGACTGCCCGGTGTTCTGCACCCGCGCGGTGACCGCGACCTCGGCGGCCCGGTCCAGGTCGGCGGAGGGCATGACGACGAACGGGTCGCTGCCGCCCAGCTCCAGCACCGTCTTCTTGATCATCTCCCCGGCGGTGGCGGCCACCGCGCGTCCCGCGGGCTCACTGCCGGTGAGGGTGGCCGCCCTGACCCGCTCGTCCCGCAGGATGTCGTCGACCGCGGCGGAGCCGATGAGCAGGGTCTGGAAACAGCCCTCGGGGAAGCCCGCCCGGTGGAACAGGTCCTCCAGGTACAGGGCGGTCTGCGGCACGTTCGAGGCGTGCTTGAGCAGGCCCACGTTGCCGGCCATCAGCGCGGGGGCGGCGAACCGTACGACCTGCCACAGCGGGAAGTTCCACGGCATGACGGCGAGCACCGGGCCGAGCGGCCGGTAGCGCACCAGGACCCGGGAGGCGCCGGAGTCCTTGACGTCGGACGGGTCGGGCTCCTCGTCGGCGAGAAGGTCCGCGGCGTGGTCGGCGTACCAGCGCATCGCCTTGGCGCACTTGGCGGCCTCCGCACGGGCCTGCCCCACGGGCTTGCCCATCTCTGTGGTCATCACCTCGGCGATGCTCCGCCGGTCCTCGTCGAGGAGGTCGGCGGCCCGGTGCAGCAGACGGGCGCGCTCCTCGACGGTCGTCGTCCGGTACGTGCGGAACGTGGCCTCCGCGAGCTGGAGCCGGCGCTCGGTCTCCTCCTCGCCCATGGCCTCGTAGGTCCTGAGCGTCTCGCCGTTCGCCGGATTCACCGTTGCGATGGGCATGGCTGGCCTCCCTGGGGACGGAGCGTGCATGTCGACCCTCCCGCGCAACGGTGGGCGTCGCAACGCGGAAGGGTTCCTCAGCGTGAGTGCTCCGCCAAGCGGTCGAGAAACGCCGCCTGGGCGGAGACGACCAGTTCCCGCGCCCGGTCCAGGGCGAGCCACTGCACCCGGTCCAGCTCTGGGAACTCCTGCATCCGGCCCGACTTCGGCGGCCACTCCATCCGGAAGGTGCCGGGCACGACGGCCGCCGGGTCGAGGTCGCCCTCGACGGCCCAGGCCGTGACGGTCTTGCCGCCCGACTGCCGGACCTCGCCGAGCGGCACGGCCTCCCCGTCGGGCGGCGGCAGGCCCAGCTCCTCCTCGAACTCCCGGCGCGCCGCGTCCCAGGCCGTCTCACCGGCGTCGTACTCGCCCTTCGGCACGGTCCACGCGCCGGCGTCCCGGCGGGCGAAGAACGGGCCGCCCATATGACCGAGCAACACCTCGAGCCCGTGATCGGTGTGCCGGAACACCAGCAGGCCGGCGCTTCGGGCGACCCTCACGGGCCTGTCTCCGGGTGAGCGGCGAGCAGGGTCTCCACCGTGTCCGCCTCGGCCGGGCTCTTGTCCTCGCGGTAGCGGACCACCCGGGCGAAGCGCAGGGTGACACCGGCCGGGTAGCGGGTGGAGCGCTGGAGACCGTCGTAGGCGATCTCCACGACGAGTTCCGGGCGCACGGTGACGACGTACGCGTTCGTGTCGCCTCCGCCGGTGCCGGGTCCGGTGGCCAGTTCGAGCAGCCGTTCGGTCTGCCATGTCAGCATGGCGTCGGTCATCCCCTTGAAGGTCTTGCCGAGCATCACGAAGCCGCCGTCGGCGGTGCGGGCGCCCAGGTGCAGGTTGGACAGCTTGCCGGTACGGCGCCCGTGGCCCCATTCGGCCGCGAGCACCACCAGGTCGAGCGTGTGCACGGGCTTCACCTTCAGCCAGGACGCACCGCGCCGCCCGGCGCTGTAGGGGGCGTCGAGCCCCTTGACCACGACTCCCTCGTGACCGCGCGCCAGCGCCCCGGCGAGGAAGTCCTCCGCCGTCCGCACGTCCCGGGGTCCGGACACCCTGGTGCTCCGTACCCGCATGGCCTGCGGCACCAGCCGGGCCAGTTCCGCGTGCCGGTCGGCGAAGGGAAGATCCAGCAGGTCACGGCCGTCGACGGACAGCGCGTCGAAGAAGACGGCGGAGACGGGCACGTCCCGGGCGGCCGTGGCCACGTCCACCCGGGAGCCGACCCGCCCGGAGATCTCCTGGAACGAACGGGGCCGCTGCCGCTCGTCGAACGAGACGACCTCGCCGTCCAGGACGAACCGCTCGCCCGGCAACGCCCTTGCCGCCGCCGTCACTTCGGGCAGCCGGTCGGTGATGTCGTCCAGGGTGCGGGTGTGCACGCGCACCGTCTCGCCGTCGCGGTGCACCTGGACGCGGATGCCGTCCAGTTTCTCCTCGACCGCCGCCGCCCCCAGTTTCTCCACCGCCTCGGCGACCGAGGAGGCGCTGTGCGCCAGCATCGGCAGCACGGGGCGCCCCACGGTGAAACGGAACCGCCCCAATGCCTCGGGGCCGTCCGCCAGCAGTGCACCGGCCACGGCCTGCAGCGATCCCGCCAGCATCACCGCCCGCCGCACCTCCGCCGCCGGCGCCCCGGTCGCCCGCGCCAGCCCCTCCACGGCGACCGCGTCCAGGGCCCCCTGCCGGACCTCGCCGCTGAGCAGGCCCCACAGGAACCGCTGCTCGTCCTCGGTCGCCGCGCCCAGCAGCTCCCCGACCAGCAGGGCCCGCTCGGCCTGCGAACCGGGGCCGGACACCCCGGCGAGCCGGCCGAGCAGGGCGTCGACGGCGCGGACGGTCAAGGTCGCCCGCTCCGCCGGGGCGACCGGCCGGCTCAGGGTCTTCCAGCCCACGCCGATCCGGCCCTGCGGCAGCCGGCCCGCCAGATACGGGATGACGACGGGGACGTCGGCCGTCTCCGCGTCCCGGAACAGCTCCGCGAGCAGCGCGATCTTCCGGGACCGCGCCGAGGTGGCGGCGACCTCCTGCGACACACGGGCCAGTCGGGACAGCAGCATGCAGCCATGGTGCTACGGGGTCCGGCGTTCCACACCCGGGTCGCCGAAGCGGCCGCGGATCACGCGGCCACCGCGGCGTCCAGGTCCGCCATCAGCAGATCCCCGACGATCGCGGCCGCCGCCCGGTAGCCCCCGCTCGCCGCGTGGACGACCTGTTCGGCGAAGCCGACCGCGTTGCCCGCCGCCCAGACGCCCGGCACCGAGGTCAGGCCCGTCGGGTCCACGACCGGGTAGGCGCCGAACGGGGTTTCGGACAGTTCGGCGCCGAGCCGCTCCAGCAGACCCGTCCGCGGCACGGGGCGCGGCCCGACGTACAGCACGGAGCGGGCGTGGACGGAGCCGTCGGTCAGGCGGACGCCGGTGAGCCGGTCGTCCTCGACCACCAGTTCCGCGACCTCGCCGGGCACCACACCGACACCGGCCGCGGCCAGCCGGCGCAGGTCCTGGTCGGACAGCTCCTCCTCGGCGACCGTGTGCAGGAAGAAGGTGACGTCCTTGGACCACCGGGACACCATCAGCGCCTGGTGCACACTCATGGCGCTGGAGGCGAGCACCCCGAACGGCTGGTCGCGGACCTCCCAGCCGTGGCAGAACGGGCAGTGCAGCACGTCCCGTCCGAACCGTTCGGCGACCCCGGGGACAGCGGGCAGTTCGTCCTTCAGCCCGGTGGCGACGATCAGCCGCCGCGCGCGGACGGCCCGGCCGTCGTCCAGCAGGACGGCGAACCCCGCGTCACCGGTGCCGGCACCGTTCCGGGTCACGTCCGTCACCCGGCCCGTGAGCAGTTCGACGCCGTAGCCCGCGATCTCCTCACGGCCGGCGGCCAGGAACGCGGCCGGTGACATCCCGTCCCGCGACAGGTACCCCTGCATGTGGGACGAGGGCGCGTTGCGCGGTTCGCCCGCGTCGACGACCAGGGTCCGCAGCCGGGCCCGGCCGAGCACCAGCGCGGCGGACAGCCCGGCCGCGCCACCTCCGACCACCACCACGTCGTAGCCGGTGCCGGTGCCGTCCGTCCCTCCGGTTCCGTGCGCGCGTCCTCCGCGGGTCTTCCCGCTCTTCCCGGTCATGGTGACCACCTCCACGTCGACCGTCGCCCGAGTACTACCGGATTGACAAATGCCTTTGCCGATCCTGCAATATCCGTATGACTACCGACGACGTTCTCGCGGATGTGGGTCCCCGGCTGCGACGGATCCGGAAGGAGCGGGAGGTGACCCTCGCGGGGCTGTCCGGGGCGACCGGCATCTCCGTGAGCACCCTCTCGCGGCTGGAGTCCGGGCTGCGCAAACCCAGCCTCGAACTGCTGCTGCCGATCGCGCGGGCCCACCAGGTGCCGCTGGACGAACTGGTGGGTGCGCCGCCGGTCGGCGATCCGCGCATCCGCTCCAAGCCGTTCCAGCACTGCGGACGCACCCACTGGCCGCTCACCCGCCAGCCCGGCGGACTCCAGGCCTACAAGGTGCTCGAACCGCAGCGCACGTTCGAGCCGGAGCCCCGCACGCACGAGGGTTACGAGTGGCTGTACGTGCTGTCCGGCAAGCTGCGGCTGGTGCTGGGCGAGCACGACGTGGTGCTGACGGCGGGGGAGGCGGCGGAGTTCGACACGCGCGTGCCGCACGCCTTCGGGTCGACGGGGGAGGGGCCGGTGGAGTTCCTCAGCCTGTTCGGTCCGCAGGGGGAGCGGATGCACGTACGGGCACGTCCCAAGCGGTCCTGAGGGGCGGGGCGCCCCCCTGGCGGACCGGGGCGCGGGAGGCCGTGACGCGCGAGACGGTTCCCTGGAAGCAAGCGACCGCTTAGTATGCGGTGGACCCGGTCAGGGGACCCCGACGTTCACAGCCCCGTGGAGGCTCCGCATGCAGGCATGGCAGGTGCACGAGACCGGCGAGCCGGGCGAGGTGATGAGCCTCGCGGACGTGGAGCGGCCCACGCCCGGTGAGGGCCAGGTCCTGCTGAAGGTGCGTGCCGCGAACATCAACTTCCCGGACGCGCTGATGTGCCGGGGCCAGTACCAGGTCAGGCCGCCGCTGCCGTTCACCCCGGGCGTGGAGATCTGCGGTGAGACCGAGGACGGGCGCCGGGTGCTCGCCAACCCCGCGCTGCCGTACGGCGGTTTCGCCGAGTACGCCGTCGCGGACGCCGCCGGACTGCGCTCCGCCCCGGACGCGCTGGACGACGCCGAGGCCGCCGCCCTGCACATCGGCTACCAGACCGGCTGGTTCGGGCTGCACCGCCGGGCCGGCCTGGAGGCCGGCGAGACGCTGCTCGTGCACGCCGCCGCGGGAGGGGTCGGCAGCGCGGCCGTGCAGCTCGGCAAGGCCGCCGGCGCCACCGTCATCGGCGTGGTCGGCGGCGGGGCGAAGGTCTCCGTCGCCCGCGAACTGGGCTGCGACGTGGTGATCGACCGGCGTGAGCAGGACGTCATCGCCGCGGTGAAGGAGGCCACCGGCGGCCGGGGCGCCGACGTGGTCTACGACCCGGTCGGCGGAGAGGCCTACGCCCAGTCCGCCAAGGTCGTGGCCTTCGAGGGCCGGATCGTGGTCGTCGGCTTCGCGAGCGGTGCGATTCCCAGCCCGGCGCTGAACCACGCCCTGGTGAAGAACTACTCGGTTCTCGGCCTGCACTGGGGCCTCTACAACACCAGGAACCCGAAGCTGGTCCAGCACTGCCACGAGCAGCTTCTGGAGCTGGCCGCCCGGGGCGCCGTCAAGCCGCTGGTCAGCGAGCGCGTGCCGCTGTCCGGTGCCGCCGACGCCGTGCAGCGGGTCGCGGACGGCGTCACCACCGGACGCGTCGCCGTGCTGCCCGCGGCGGAGAACGGAGCCGTAGCATGACCGACGCAGCCGAACTGAGGCGGCGCACCCAGGAGTTGCTGGCCGCGCACCCGCCCGCCACCACCGCACGCCTCGACTTGCTGCGGGCCCGCTTCGACGCGGGACTCGCCTGGGTGCACTACCCCGAAGGGCTCGGCGGACTCGGCGCCCCGCGATCCCTCCAGGCCGTCGTGGACGCCGGACTGGAGGCCGCCGGGGCGCCCGACAACGACCCGCGGCGCATCGGCATCGGCCTGGGCATGGCCGCGCCGACGATCCTGCAGTACGGCACGGAGGAGCAGCGGCGACGCTTCCTGCGGCCGCTGTGGACCGGGGAGGAGGTCTGGTGCCAGCTGTTCAGCGAGCCGGGCGCCGGGTCCGACCTGGCGGCCCTGGGCACCCGGGCGGTCCGCGTGGACGGGGACGGCTGGGTGGTCGACGGGCAGAAGGTGTGGACCTCCAGCGCCCATGCCGCCCGCTGGGCCATCCTCATCGCCCGCACCGACCCGGACGTGCCCAAGCACCGGGGCATCACCTACTTCGTCTGCGACATGACCGACCCCGGAGTCGAGGTACGGCCGCTGCGCCAGATCACCGGTGAGGCCGAGTTCAACGAGGTCTTCCTCACCGGCGTCCGCATCCCCGACTCCCACCGGCTCGGCGAGGTCGGCGACGGCTGGCGGGTCGCGCAGACCACGCTCAACAACGAGCGCGTGGCCATCGGCGGCATGCGGCTGCCCCGTGAGGGCGGCATGATCGGCCCGGTCGCGAGGACCTGGCGCGAACGTCCCGAACTGCGCACCCACGACCTGCACCAGCGTCTGCTCGGGCTCTGGGTGGAGGCCGAGGTCGCCCGGCTCGCCGGCGAACGCCTGCGCCAGCAGCTCGTCGCGGGCCAGCCGGGCCCGGAGGGCGCCGGGATGAAGCTGGGCTTCGCCCGCCTCAACCAGCAGATCAGCGGCTTGGAGGTGGAACTCCTCGGAGCCGAGGGCCTGTTGTACGACGATTGGACCATGCGGCGCCCCGAACTGGTCGACTTCACCGGTCGCGAGGCCGGTTACCGCTACCTCCGTTCCAAGGGCAACAGCATCGAGGGCGGGACCAGCGAGGTCCTGCTGAACATCGTCGCCGAGCGCGTCCTGGGCCTCCCGGCCGAGCCGCGTACCGACAAGGACGTCGCCTGGAAGGACCTGGCCCGATGAGCACGACGAGCCCGACGAACTCGACGAGCGGGACGGGGGCCGGCCCGGCGAGTCCGGTGAGCGCCCAGCCCGATCTCCTCTACTCGGAGGAGGAAGAGGCGCTGCGCGCCGCCGTCCGGGACCTGCTCACCGACCACTGCGACGCGGCCCGGGTGATCTCCCGCACCGAGTCGGACGCCCCGCACGACCTCTCACTGTGGAAGGCGCTCGCCGACGGCATGGGCCTCGCCGGGCTGCTGGTGCCCGAGGGCCGCGGCGGCCAGGGCGCCACGCACCGGGAGGCCGCGGTCGTCCTCGAGGAGCTGGGGCGGGCCGTCGCCCCGGTGCCCTATCTGACCAGCGCCGTCGTGGCCACCGAGGCGCTGCTGGCCTGTGCCGACGGGGGCGAGGTACTGGCCTCGCTGGCATCCGCGCGCCGGATCGGCGCCCTTGCCGTTCCTCTGCACACCGCCCCGGGGGCGTTCTTTCCCGCCGCCCGTGCGGCGGACGGCGTCCTGCACGGCGAGCTGACCGGCATCGCGGACGCGGACGCGGCCGACGTGCTGCTCGTCCCGGCGGACGACGGCGGGCTGTACGCCGTCGAGGCGGACGCCGTCGGCGTCACGGTCACCGGGCAGACGTCCCTGGACCTGACCCGCCCCCTCGCCCGCGTCGTCCTGGACGGCGCCCCGGGGCACCGGGTGGGCGACGCCGGACCCGCCGTACGACGGGCTCTGCGCGCGGGTGCCGGGCTGCTGGCTTCGGAACAACTCGGTCTGGCCGAATGGTCGTTGGCGGAGACCGTCCGTTATCTGAAGGATCGAAGGCAGTTCAACCGGCCGGTGGGCGGTTTCCAGGCGCTCAAGCACCGGCTCGCCCAGCTGTGGCTCGAGGTCGTCAACCTCCGTGCGGCGGCCCGCAACGCGGCGGACGCGCTGGCCGCCGACCCGGCGGCCGCGGGCGACGACGCCGATGCGGCCGTCGCCGTCGCCGTCGCGCAGGCCTATGCGGGCCAAGTCGCCGTGCGCGCCGCCGAGGAGGCGCTGCAACTGCACGGCGGCATCGGGATGACCTGGGAGCATCCGGTCCACCTGTATCTGAAGCGGGCCAAGGCCGACTCGATCGCCTACGGTACGGCGGGCGCCCACCGCGAGGCGCTGGCCGGACTCGTCGACCTGCAGGCACCCTGACGTAGCGTCATACACCTGTCCGCACAGTCGAATGCGCCGAGTACCGGTACTCGTACCCGGCAGAGCGTCCTGCACGAGAGCCCGCCGTCACGGCGGGCTCTCCCGTGCGGCCGGCTTCCCGCGAGGTGAACGTGCGACGGCGGATCGGACAACTCGCGTCACGGCACTGCTCCTTGGGCCTGCGCGGACCTCATACTCCAGAGGTCCCCGTACGCCGTTCCAGGGAGGCGGAGCATGGCCCTCACCACCCGTCGCAGAGCCCTCACCACCCTCGGCAGCGCCCTCGCGGCCTCGTTCGTCCTGCCGGCCACCCAGGCGCTGGCCGGTGAACACCGGCACCATCCGCGGCCGTTGTGGCGAGCCCACGCCCACAACGACTACGAGCACCCGCGTCCCCTCCTCGACGCCCTCGACCACCGCTTCGGCAGCGTCGAGGCCGACATCCACCTCGTCGGCGACCGACTCCTCGTCGCCCACGATCCCGAGGACCTCGACCCGTCCCGCACTCTCGAGTCCCTCTACCTCGACCCCCTCACCGCCCGTGTGCGGGCCCACCACGGGTCGGTGTACCGGTGGCACCGCACCCCGCTCCAGCTGCTCATCGACATCAAGACCGAGGGCGCGCCCACCTACCTCGAGCTCCACCGCCATCTCCGGCGGTACCGGCACCTGTTCACCACCTACGCGGGCGGCCGGGTGCTGCCCGGTCCGGTCACCGCCGTCATCTCCGGCGACCGCGCCGCCCGCACCCCCATGGAGGCCCAGCGGGTACGGCACGCCTTCTACGACGGCCGACTGGCCGACCTCGGCGGCCCGGCCCGCTCTTCCCTGATCCCGCTGATCAGCGACAACTGGACGCTCCACTTCACCTGGCAGGGCGTCGGCGCGTTCCCCGCCGCCGAGCGGCGGAAGCTGCACGACATCGTGGGCGCCGCGCACGGACGCGGCCAGGCGGTGCGGTTCTGGGCCACCCCCGACCTGCCGGGCCCCGCCCGGGACGCCCTGTGGGGCGAACTGGTCGCCGCGGACGTCGACCGGCTCAACACCGACGACCTCGCAGGGCTGGAATCCTTCCTCGACGCCCACCGCCCGCGGTAAGTCGTAGACACCACACGTTCGGAGGACAGCTCAGCCGCCCGGACGAACCCCCTGCTACGCCACACTTGCGGCCGAACGCCGCGAAGCGGACGTGGCGGAGGAGGTTGACGATGGCCATTTCCATCTCTGTGGTGCTGCTGCTCGCGATCCTGGCGGTGATCTTCCTGCGCAACGGCGGACTCAAGCTCTCCCACGGGATCGTCTGCCTGCTGCTCGGGTTCTGTCTGGCCGGATCGGGTATCGCCCCCGCCATCCACAGCGGCCTGACGGTGGCGGCGGACATCGTCAGCGGTCTGCGGCCGTGAGGAGGTCCGGGGCCGCCGGCGCCGGAGGTTCCTGACCGGCCGAGGGGCGGGGCCGGGGTGTCTTCTCAGTGTTCGGTCACCGGGTCGCGCGGCAGCACCGTGACCCGGTGGAAATTGCATCCGGAGGACGCCGGCGCGAGGGAGGGGAGAGGGGCGGCCTGGTGGGCCTTGAGAGCGACGCTCACCAGGGTCAGCAGCAGGTCGATGTCGGTGGCGCAGTCCAGATGAACCGTCACCCAGTGGGAACCCGGGACCAGTTGGATCGCGGTCGAGGCGCTCAGGTCGTAGCGGAAGCGCTGGATGGCGCGGCGGGTCAGGTGGAGGTCGACATCCCGTCCCGTGTGGAAGTGGACGACCTCTTCGCGGGCGAAACGGAGGGCCTGTCCGGTACCGCACCCTGCCTTGCAGGCGGTGAGATCAGGCCAGGCCCGAAGTCGCTCCATGGCTTGCTGCGCCGGTGTCATGGCCTCATAGTGACCTGCTCACCGTGCGGCAACCAGTGGTTGGGTGTTTCGTAATCGATCAGTGAGGCGATGTATCACTCACGCATGATCGCATCATGACGGGAAGTCACCTCACGGCCGTGCGCGGAGCCTCCGTTCTCGTGTGCGACAAGGACGGGTCGAAACCGAGCGGCGGCCGGCCCGCCCTCGACCGTGCGGAACTCGAGGCGCGGCCGGCGTGAGAGTGCCGGCGGCGGGCCTGTCGGCAGGGGCCCCGCCTTCCCTCCTCGGGGCCGGTCGCAGGGGCCGGTCACAGAAGGCGGACAGGGCATCGGGCACACTTTGCGTGTTGTAGTCCGTCTTGATGAAGGATGACCTGCTCATGATCACGCTCACGAAGGAAGACGGCCCGGCGGACCTGGACGGAGTGACCCACCTGTCCATCGGAGCCTCCTGGGACCCGACCGCCGGCAGCAGCGGCGGGGTGCTGGGCAAGATGCGCCGCAAGACCGGCACGGACCTCGACCTGATCGCCATTGCGATGCAGGGCGGGGACCCGGTGCGCCTCGCGGGTCTCGACTCGCTCGACCCGCTGGGCAACGGCTCGCTGATCCACAGCGGAGACAACCAGACGGGACACGGCGACGGGGACGACGAGACGGTGACCGTCGAGTTCGCCCGGGTCCCGTCCAACATCACGTCGATCGTGTTCGTCGCCGCCGCGTACAAGAAGGGCAGCGCCTTCCAGAAGGCGCGCAACATCAGTTTCAAGGTCTACGACGCCACCGGGGGCAGCACCCAGCAGGTCGCCGACATCTGGCCGAGCATGCTCACCCAGGACAACTGCTGCGCCGTGGCCAAGGCGATCCGGGTCGGTGGCACGTGGAAGCTCGAGGTGATCAATGTGACGGGCAAGGTCAAGCAGGGTGACGAGCATGCCCTGATGCGGTTCGCTGTCAGCAAGTAACGGGAACGGCCGGCCGAGCCGGCCGCACAGACATGGGGGCGGGGCCGTGGTGAGCCAGGTGTTCTACGGCGAGCGGTCGAGGAATCCGCTGGCACGGACCGTGGAACTGACCGGGGACCGGTTGCGCAGGGGCGGCAGGATCACGCCGTTGGGCGAGCTGAACCTCGGCGCCATGGCCGAGGCGTTCCGCCGCGGATTCTGGCTCGGAGGCGGCGGGACGGAACGCCCCTTGGAGTGGCTGCCGGAAGGGGCCGGGGTCGTGCCGGTGACACGGGTCACCGGCACGACCACGCCGTTGAAGGCACGACAGGCCGCGGAGTTCGCCCGCGCCCTGGGGGAACTGGCGGTCGAACGGTGTGGAGGGCCCGACCAGGTGACCGCGCTGGCGGACCGGGCCCGTGCCGAGGGTGTGCCGCTGTGGATCGCGCGGCGGTTCGCGCAAGGGCCCGCCGGGCCGGTCACCGTCGCCGTGGACCGACGGCTGGTGCGCGTGGACGTGTGGGGGCCGGGCGCTCCCGTGGTGCGGATCCGGGCGCCGCGCGGGTTCCACCCCGACAGCCCCGAACCGGACAAGGGCCTTCGGCTGACCGTCGGCGACGTTGCCGCGGAGCTGGTTCTCCGGAAGAAACTGCGCAAGTCCAAGAGTTCCGTGGAAGTACGACTGCCCGACCGGCACTGGGTGCTGTCGAGGAAGAACGCGGAGAGTTCGTGGCTCCTGCGCGACGAACGGCGTGCGGCTCTCCTGACACGTCCTTCGCGTTGGCCGGAGCAGGACACGGTGCTGCTGCCGTTGGCCCCCGTGCGGTACGAGAGCCCCGACCCGCTGGACGCCGTCATGGCACAGGTCTTCGCCGTCGCCTTCGGGCTGGGGGACACGACCGGTTCGGCCCGGTTCCGGTCAAAGCACCGCCCGGGGGACGGATATGAACCGGCCGACGCCGATGACGCGTCGTGGGACCGTCCCTGGTTCAGCAACCTCGGCAGGGGGAGGGACGACAACGAGCCCGGCGGCGGCGACGGCTGGGGCTCGGACGGGGGCGACGGCGGGAGCGGCGACGGTGGTGGCGGTGACGGCGGTGGTGGTGACGGAGGCGGCGGCGGAGGCGGCGGGGATTAGCCGCGAGGCCACCGGCCGCATCGACGTTCCCCTCACCCCACCCCGGCGGCGGCAACCGGCCACCACGCCCCACGGCAGACCGAACGGCCGGGGCGGCCGGACAGCTCGGCTCAAGCCCGTTCGGCGACGGACGCGGGGTCGTCCAGGACTCCCCGGACCACCGAGTGGGCCGCGCCCAGCAGGGGGCCCTCGGGGCCCAGGGCGGACACCGAGACGGGGCAGGCCGGGCCCGCCGTGCGCCGCGCCAGTTCCGAGCGGAGCGACGGCAGCAGCCAGGGGGCGAGCCCGGACAGCGCGCCGCCCAGGACGACGCCCTCGGGGTCCAGGAGATTGACCGCCCCGGTCAGCGCGATGCCCAACGCCGTTCCCGCGTCGTGCAGGGCACGTCGTACGGCGGGGTCGCCCTGCTCGGCGCGGCCCGCGAGCAGGCCCACGCGGTCCTCGCCGGGCTCCAGGCCGGCGGCGCGCAGCAGGGCCTCCTCGCCGGCGTACTGCTCCAGGCAGCCGCGGCCGCCGCACGCGCACTCGGGGCCGTCGGGCCGGACCGGTACATGGCCCAACTCGCCCGCGAAGCCCCGGTTTCCGAGCAGCAGTCGCCCCTCCACGACCACCGCGGCGCCGATGCCGATCTCGGCCGACACATGGAGGAAGTCGCGCGGGGCGTCCTTGCCGAGCCAGAGCTCGGCCAGCGCGCCGCAGTTGGCCTCGTTGGCCACGGTCAGCGGGAACCGTGCCGAGAGCAGGGCGCCGAGGTCGGTGTCGTGCCAGCCCAGGTTCGGCGCGCGGACGACAGTGCGGGCGTCGCGTGCCACCAGGCCCGGTACGGCCACGGTCAGCCCGGCCGGCCACAGGCCCTCGGCCTCGATCGCGCCGACGACCCGGAGCAGCAGCGAGGTCAGCTCCTCGCTCACGCTCCCGGGGGAGCGCCCGCGGTTCGGGACGTGGCGCACGGCCCGCGTCCGGACCTCTCCGCGCAGGTCGACCGCGCAGACCGCGAGATGGTCGACGCCGACCTCGGCGCCGATCCCGGCCGGACCGCGCCCGCTGACGGCGAGTGCCGAGCCGGGCCGGCCCACGCGTCCGGGCCGCTCGGGGCCCAGTTCCTCCAGCAGGCCCGAGCGGACGAGTTCGTCCACCAGGGTGGACACCGCCGCCCTGGTCAGGCCGATGCGGGAGGCGACGGCGGCCCGGGACAGCGGTCCCTCGGCGCTGACGGTGTGCATCACCCGCGAGAGATTGCGGCGGCGCATGCCCTGCTGTGTGTCGGGCAGTGCGCGTCGCTCCGGGCCGGTCGAGGGCAGTGCCCGCCCCGGGCCGGGCGGG
>NZ_LIQT01000184.1 GCF_001418415.1 Streptomyces hirsutus | reverse complement strand
GGTCGGCCGCCGCCACCTGCGCTCCAACAACAGCTGGATGCACAACGTGCCCGCCCTCACCGGCGGCACCAACCGGTGCACCCTGCAGATCCACCCCGACGACGCCGAACGCCTCGGCGTCCGGGACGGGCAGCCGGTACGCGTCCGGGGCGCCGGGGGAGAGGTGACCGCACCCGCCGAAGTGACCGACGGTCTGCGCCGGGGCGTGGTGAGCCTGCCGCACGGCTGGGGCCACGACCGGCCCGGCACCCGGCTGCGGCACGCGGCGGCCGATCCCGGCGTCAACGTCAACCAACTGCTCGACGGCAGCCTCCTCGACCCGCTGTCGGGCAACGCCGTGCTCAATGGGGTGCCCGTCGAGATCGCGCCCGGGGCCGCGTCCGAGGGGGTACCCGGAACGGCATCAGGACCGGTCACGTGACCGAAAGGCGCGAAAGGCGCAGCAGGCCTTCACCGCGCTGACCCGAGCAGGGCTGCGACCCGGTGTTCCGCGCCTGCCGTCGCCCTCCGCCCGGCCTGCGACCGTCTTGACCGGGTCGCCGCCTCCGCCGGGGAGGACCGGTACGGGGAGGACCGGTACGGAGTGGGGCGATACGGAGTGGGGCGATACGGGTCCGGTATTGATCGGATCCGGCGCCGGATCGGGCCGGATCGGGCCGAATGAGTTCGTCCGCTTTCTCATCTGGTGGACGGTGACGTCCGATCCCGCCCCGCGTCTTCCCTCTGTCGCCTACATTCCGTTAGCTTCCGTGACTCATACGTCTCGTACGGCCCCGTCCGGCCCCGTACGGCCCGCGCGAGGCGTCCGACCGCGGAGCACCAGCGCCCTGACGAGCCCCCGGGGGCACCCTCATGACACGCGCCATCTCCCTGCACGACGTGAGCAAGGCCTACGCCCGCGGTGTACGCGTGGTCGACCGGCTGTCGCTGGACATCGCGCCCGGCGAGTTCCTCGTCCTGCTCGGCCCCTCCGGCTGCGGCAAGTCCACCGTGCTCCGGATGATCGCCGGTCTGGAGGAGATCGACGAGGGCCTGCTGTTCCTCGACGGCGAGTACGGCAACGACCTGCCGCCGTCCGGCCGGGACATGGCGATGGTGTTCCAGAACTTCGCCCTCTACCCGAGCATGACCGGCCGCGACAACATCGGCTTCCCCCTGCGCATCGAGGCCCCCGGCGTCGACCCCCGGGCCCGGGTGGACGCCACCGCCCGCATGCTGGGCATCGAGGACCTCCTCGACCGCTTCCCCGCCCAGCTGTCCGGTGGCGAACGCCAGCGGGTCGCCATGGGCCGGGCCATCGCCCGCCACCCCTCCGCCTTCCTGATGGACGAGCCGCTGTCCAACCTCGACGCCAAGCTGCGCAGCCGACTGCGCGCCGAGATCGCGCAGCTCACCCGCGACCTGGGCGTCACCACCGTCTACGTCACCCACGACCAGGCCGAGGCCATGTCGCTCGGCGACCGGGTCGCCGTGCTGCGCGGCGGAGTCCTGCAACAGGTCGGCAGCCCCCGCGCGGTCTACTCGCTGCCGAGCAACGTCTTCGTCGCCGCGTTCATCGGCACCCCGCGCATCAACCTGCTGCGCGGGGTGGTCCGTGCGCCGCTCGACGGCGCGATGACCATCAGCCTGGGCAAGCAGTTCCTGCGGCTGCCCGAACCCCTCTGCCCGGACCACCGGTTGCTGCGGGTGCAGCAGGGCCGCGAGGTCATCGTGGGCCTGCGCTCCGAAGCCGTTCGGATAGCCCCCGGGTTCACGGGACCGCGTGAGCCGGGCACGGCCTCCCGCGGACCGGGGCGGGCCCCGTCGGGCGGTGCCGTCCGCCCCGGGGAGTCGGCGCTCACCGGTCTGGTGGAGCACGTGGAGTTCCAGGGCCATGAGGCCCTGGTCCACTTCAACACCGGTTCCCGCCCCGCCGTGGTCCCCGAGCTGGAGGCTCCGTGTCCGCGTCCCGGACGCCCGTCCCGGCGCCGCCGCCGCGAGGGCGGTGGCAGCGTCCTGGACCGGCTGCGGGCGCGGACCGGCGGGTTACGGGCCGGGGGCGACGTCCCGGGGGAGCCGGCCGAGCGGGCGCAGCCGCAGCCCGCCCCCGGCGGGCCCCGGCTGCCCGGCGACCTCGTCGTCCGCACCACCCCGGACATCCGCCTCCGGCACGGCATGCAGGTGCCGCTCCTGGTCGACATCGCCCACCTGTTCGTCTTCGACCAGCACGGCGAACGGATCTGCCCCAACCCGGCGCAGCTGCCCGACCTGGACGAGTGACGTCGCGGCCCCGTCCGGACGCACCCCTATCCGCACCGGTCGCCGCCGAGCCGGGGCCGTGTCCCCCTGGCGTCATTAAATTAGCGCCGCTAGTTTATGGGGTGGACGACGACGCCCCGCCCCGGAGGAAGTGCGATGAAGGCATACGACGGCATGTACATCGACGGCGCCTGGCGCCCCGCGGCCGGTCCGGACGTGATCGAGGTCGTGAACCCGGTCGACGGGCAGGTGATCGCCACCGTCCCCGCGGGCACGGTCGAGGACGTGGACGCCGCAGTGCGGGCGGCCCGTGCCGCCCTCCCCGCCTGGGCCGCGACCCCGCCCGCCGAGCGCGGGGCCCGTCTCGCCGCCCTCCGGGACGTGCTGGTGGCCCGCCAGGACGAGATCGCGCAGACGGTGACCGCCGAACTCGGAGCACCCCTGAAGCTCTCGCGGACCGTGCACGCGGCCGTGCCGATCGCGGTGGCGGGCTCGTACGCCGAACTGGCGGCGACGTACCCCTTCGAGGAGCGGACGGGCAACTCGACCGTCCTCCACGAGCCGGTCGGTGTGGTCGGCGCGATCACCCCCTGGAACTATCCCCTGCACCAGATCGTCGCCAAGGCCGCCCCGGCGCTCGCCGCCGGCTGCACGATCGTCGTCAAGCCCGCCGAGGACACCCCGCTGGTCGCCCGGCTCCTCGCGGAGGCGGTGCACGAGGCCGGCGTCCCGGCGGGCGTGTTCAACCTGGTCACCGGCCTCGGCCCGGTGGCCGGCCAGGCCCTCGCCGAACACCCGGGCGTCGACCTGGTCTCCTTCACCGGCTCCACCGCCGTCGGCCGCCGGATCGGCGCCGTCGCCGCGGCCGCCGTCAAGAAGGTCGCCCTCGAACTCGGCGGCAAGTCCGCCAACGTGATCCTCCCCGGCGCCGACCTGGCACGGGCGGTCAACGTCGGGGTCGCCAACGTGATGTCCAACTCCGGCCAGACGTGCAGCGCCTGGACCCGCATGCTGGTCCACCGGGACCAGTACGACGAGGCCGTCGAGCTCGCCGCGGCCGCCGCCGCCAAGTACGGCGACCGCATCGGCCCCCTCGTCAACGCCAAGCAGCAGGAACGGGTGCGCGGTTACATCGAGAAGGGCGTCGCCGAGGGCGCGCGCCTGGTCGCCGGCGGCCCCGACGCGCCGCGCGAGCAGGGCTGCTTCGTCAGCCCCACCGTCTTCGCCGACGTCACCCCGGACATGACCATCGCCCAGGAGGAGATCTTCGGCCCCGTCCTGTCCGTCCTGCGCTACGAGGACGAGGAGGACGCCCTGCGGATCGCCAACGGCACCGTCTACGGACTCGCCGGCGCGGTCTGGGCCGCCGACGAGGCGCAGGCGACGGCGTTCGCCCGCCGCATGGAGACCGGACAGGTCGACATCAACGGCGGCCGCTTCAACCCCCTCGCGCCCTTCGGCGGTTACAAGCAGTCGGGCGTGGGCCGCGAACTCGGCGTGCACGGCCTGACCGAGTACCTCCAGACCAAGTCCCTCCAGTTCTGAGCCGGTTCCGAGCCGATTTCGACCCGGCTCGGTCCCAGTTCCTCGAGCACTGACCAAGTCCCTCCGGTTCCAGGGGAGTCCCACCACCATGGTTGTCCGCGCCGCCGTACTGCCCGCCGTCGACGCCCCGTTGGAGATCACGGGGATCGACCTGCCCGAGCCCGGCCCCGGCAAGGTCCGGGTCCGGCTCGCCGCAGCCGGGGTCTGCCACTCCGACCTGTCCCTGACCAACGGCACCATGCGTCTCCCGGTCCCGGCGGTGCTGGGCCACGAGGGGGCCGGCACGGTCGTCTCCGTCGGCGAGGGCGTCACCCATGTCGCGCCCGGCGACGGAGTCGTCCTCAACTGGGCGCCCTCCTGCGGTGCCTGCCCCGCCTGCGCGCGCGGCGAGGTGTGGCTGTGCTCCGAGGCCCTGAGCGGCGCCGCCGCGGTGCACGCCCACCGCGCCGACGACGGCACCGCGCTCTACCCCGGTCTGAACGTCGCCGTCTTCGCCGAGGAGACGGTGGTGCCCGCGTCCTGCATCCTGCCCGCCCCCGAGGGCGTGCCGCTCACCGAGGCCGCCCTGCTCGGCTGCGCCGTGCTCACCGGCTACGGCGCCGTCCACCACTGCGCGCAGGTCCGGCCGGGTGAGTCGGTCGCGGTGTTCGGCGTCGGGGGAGTGGGCCTCGCCGCCCTCCAGGCGGCCCGGATCGCGGGCGCGGCGACGATCGTCGCGGTCGACGTCTCCCCGGCGAAGGAGGAACTGGCCCGCTCCGCCGGGGCGACCNNGCACCGCGGTCGTCGGCATCGGCGGCAAGGACCAGCGGGTCACCTTCAACGCCCTGGAGATCTTCCACTGGGGCAGAACGCTGTCCGGCTGTGTCTACGGCAACTCCGACCCCGCCCGCGACCTCCCCGTCCTCGCCGGACACATCCGGGCCGGCCGGCTCGACCTGGGCGCCCTGGTGACGGAACGGATCGCCCTGGACGGCATCCCGGCCGCCTTCGACACCATGCTGGCGGGCAAGGGCGGGCGGGCCCTGGTGGTCTTCTAGAAGGACCCGGCGCGGCGAGCGGAGTTTCCCTCCGGGGCGGGGA
>NZ_LIQT01000183.1 GCF_001418415.1 Streptomyces hirsutus | reverse complement strand
TGGTCGCGCCGATCAGGCCCATGTAGCCGAACATCGGCTTGCGGCTGAAGACCGGAATGACCTCACTGACGATGCCGAAGAACGGCAGCGCGATGATGTACACCTCCGGGTGCCCGAAGAACCAGAACAGGTGCTGCCACAGCAGCGCCCCGCCGTTGGCCGCGTCGAAAACGTGCGCGCCGAACTTGCGGTCCGCCTCCAGGGCCAGCAGGGCTGCCGCGAGTACCGGGAAGGCGAGCAGGACCAGCACACCGGTCAGCAGCACGTTCCAGGTGAAGATCGGCATGCGGAACATCGTCATGCCGGGAGCGCGCATGCAGATGATCGTGGTGATGAAGTTGACCGAACCGAGGATGGTACCGAAACCGGAGAGTGTCAGCCCCATGATCCACATGTCGCCGCCGATGCCCGGGGAGTGCACCGCGTCCGACAGCGGCGCGTAGGCGAACCAGCCGAAGTCGGCGGCTCCGTCCGGGGTGAGGAAACCGGCCACCGCGATCAGCGAGCCGAACAGGTAGAGCCAGTAGGCGAACATGTTCAGCCGTGGGAAGGCGACGTCGGGGGCGCCTATCTGCAGCGGCATGATCCAGTTGGCGAAGCCGGCGAACAGCGGTGTCGCGAACATCAGGAGCATGATCGTGCCGTGCATCGTGAACGCCTGGTTGAACTGCTCGCTCGACACGATCTGCAGGCCGGGACGGGCCAGTTCGGCGCGCATCACCAGCGCCATCACACCGCCGACGATGAAGAACACGAAGGACGTGGTGAGGTACAGCGAGCCGATCACCTTGTGGTCGGTCGTGGTCAGCCACGCCACCACTTTCCTCCCGCGGTTTCGGCGCCCGGGTGGATGTAATGCGGGGGTGACGATGGTTCCGGTACTGCCCGTAGTCGTCACTGCGACCTCCTGAGGTCACGGGAAGCCCGGCAGCCGGCGTGGCGTCGGCGGCTCAGGGATGGAGCTCGGTGGTGGGAACGCAGGGGATGAAACTCATGGGCTGGAGCCCGTGGAGCGGAACTCAGGCTGCGAGAAGCAGGATGCCGGGACCAGGAGCGAGACCGTCATGATGGCCTCGAACGCCACGTAGTACCAGGGGACGTGGGAGCTTGGCGGTTGCTGCCCAGCGGGTGCGTGGTCGGAGCGTCGGTTGAGCCGGGTCGGATCACACGGAGTCGGCCTGCCGGCACCACGGCCACCATGGCCACCGGGATGCTTGGCCCGTCAACTGCCATGTTGAAAATGTTAGTTGAAGCGAAGTCGGTCCCTGCGAGGCGGGGCGCCCGGAAGGCGACGCGGCCGATGCCGAGCCGGACGACGGCCGCGCCTGCTGGGGTGGCCGATACGGAGTTCACTGCTGGATGCCCTTCCCCTACGCGGCACGCGTGTGGACGAGATGGGCGTGGCAGACGTCGGGTTCGGCGAACGGCTCGAGCCGTCCGGCGTCGACGGGCGCGCGCAGTTCGGCCAACGCGCCTTTCATCATGCCCAGATGGAGCGGGCAGACGATCTGCCGGTACTCCTCGGCGAGTTCCAGGAAGGGGCAGTGCCGCAGACGGATGAGGTCGGGCACGTCACCGGGTTCTTCGGTGGTCACCGGCTCGAAGCCGAGATCGACGAGGAGTCCGACCAGCCGGTCGACCGCTTCACGGTCGGTCACGGTGTGGAAGGGCGGGGCGGATTCGATCAGATGCTGCCCCCAGGCCCGGCCTGCCTCGACGGCGGCGGCCTCGGCGCCGGATCCGGTCGACGCGAGCCGGCTGAGCAGCATCCGGGCCAGCAGCTGGTATTCGCGCCGTCCTCCTCGGTCCATCCCTGGGCGGGGCGCGTAGACGGCACGAGGTCGCCCCGGCCCGGACGGCGCCTCCAGCGTCCGCTCCACCGCCCCGTGTGTCACCAGCGAATCGAGGTGAAAGCGTGCCGTGTTGGCGTGGACCCCCACCCGTTCAGCCACTTCGCTGACACCGAGCGGTCCGCCCGCGGCACGCAGCACATCGAGCACGGTACGGCGGCGAGGGGTCGCCGGATCACTCCCACCGTCACTGCCGTCTCGCTTCACGGTGGTCACTTCGCCTCCTCCTGAAGCGGCAGGGCGGCGATCAGCGGGTGATCGTGCTCGATGAGCCCGAGCTTGGAGGCCCCGCCGGGCGAGCCCAGTTCGTCGAAGAACTCGACGTTCGCCTTGTAGTAGTCCTGCCACTGTGGCGGGGTGTCTTCCTCGTAGAAGATCGCCTCGACCGGACAGACCGGCTCGCAGGCCCCGCAGTCGACGCATTCGTCCGGGTGGATGTACAAGGACCGCCGGCCCTCGTAGATGCAGTCGACCGGACACTCGTCAACGCACGCTTTGTCCTTCACGTCCACACAGGGCTGGGCGATCACGTAGGTCACAGCATCCTCCTCCCCGAATTTTTACGAATCCTACATGTAAGAATGGCGCCTTCGCGACGTCACGAAAGGAGGACGCTCGTGACACAGTCATCCGGCGTCTTCATCCAGTCGACACAGACCGATCCCGTGGTCCGGGCAGGGGCCGTGATCCGGACGGAGTACGAACGGCTGCACGTCCTGCTCACCACGCTCGTCGAGCCGCAGCCGACGGCCGGCGCGGGGGACGGAGAGGGGAGCGGCACAGGAGACGCCGAAGGCGCACCGGACCGCGCCACGACCGCCTCTCCCGCATCCGCATCCGCATCCGTCACAACGACCGCCACCACGGGTGTCGTCGGTGAAATCCGCCGCCATCTCACGGCGTCGGCCGAGACGTTGCACGCCGCCGCCGCGCACGCGCCCGAGAGCCGACTGCTGGTGAGCGCCCTGCGCATCGCCCGGTCCGCCCTCGACCGGCACGTCGACGCACTGGACGCCGCTGGAGACAGTGCGTCCGCGACGGCCGCCGCACAGCGGGTGGAGGCAGTCCTGTCCGTCCACCGAGCAGTGGAGGAGGACGTCCTGCTGCCCGCCCTCGCGGCGCTCCCCGGCGGCGTGCTTCCGCCCCTCGTCGCCGACTACGAGACACTCCTGCGAGGCGGCAGCCTCGACACGTCCGCCGTCATCGACGTACGCCCGGTCCCCCGCGAGCAGCGGCACCCGCTCGTCTTCGCCCGGTACGCCCGCCTCACCCCGGGCGGGACGTTCACTCTCGTCAACAACCACGACCCCAAGCCGCTGCACAAGCAGTTCGAGGCCGCCCACCCGGGCGCGTACACCTGGGACTACGTGGAACGGGGACCCGCCAAGTGGCAGATCCGCATCGGCCGACCGAACCACCGGCCCTGCACGTGACCACCCTCGCCGGCCGACCGGCTCGCGCCCCGGAGCCGGGGCGCGAGCCGGTCGGC